>NZ_JBQQBY010000003.1:0-305555 GCF_052246385.1 Streptomyces sp. 8N616
CTTCAAAGGAACCTCGCCCCAGACCATCACGGCCCGGAGACGGGGTATCAACATATCTGGCGTTGACTTTTGGCACGCTGTTGAGTTCTCAAGGAACGGACGCTTCCTTCGAAACCACAGTACTTCGATTAACCGCAGTACCGGTTTCTCCGGGCGCTTCCCTTCGGTGTTTCCAACTCTACCAGATTCTCATCCCGGTCTTTTCCGACCCGAATTTTTCTGATGGCCGTTGGAAGGCCATGACGCGCCCCAGCAGAAAGTTCTGTCCGTCTGAAGCGCAGTGGATTCTAGCTCCTGCGGTTGAGCCTGTCCAGCTCCCCGCAACCGTTCGAATCTACCTCCCCAGTCTACCCATGTCAACAGGCTCCCGGGGCGAAGAGGACAGTACCAGCTCACTGCCGCCCGACGCACATCAGGCCGCCGTCGGGAGCTCGGCGCTGCGGTCCGCTGCCTCCACGTCCCCAGTCTCCCCCGTACGAGCCGCGCAGCGGCCGACCACGTACACGTACACAAGGAAGGCCGCCTCGGCCGTGACGCCGATGGCGATGCGGGCCCATGGGGGCAGCCCGGACGGGGTCACGAAGCCTTCGAGGGCGCCCGATACGAAGAGCACCACGGCCAGCCCGATGGCCATGCCGATCGCGGCCCGCCCCTCCTCGGCGAGGGCGGAGCGCCGGGAGCGCGGACCCGGGTCGATGACGGTCCAGCCGAGCCGGAGTCCGGTGCCTGCGGCGACGAAGACCGCGGTGAGCTCCAGCAGGCCATGCGGCAGGATCAGGCCGAGGAAGGTGTCGAGGCGGCCTGCAGCGGACATCAGGCCGAGTCCGACCCCGAGGTTGAGCATGTTCTGGAAGAGCACCCAGAGCACGGGGATGCCGAGGAAGGCACCGAGGACCAGGCAGGTCGCGGCGACCTGGGCATTGTTGGTCCAGACCTGGGCGGCAAAGGATGCCGCGGCGTTGCTCGAGTAGTACGTCTCGTACTCGCCGCCCGGGCGGGTGAGCTCGCGTAGTTCCTCGGGGGCGGCGATGGTGGCCTGCACCTCGGGGTGCGTCCCGATCCACCAGCCGATCAGGACCGCGAGCACCGTCGAGACGACTGCCGTCGAAACCCACCACCACCGTGTTCGATAAAGCGCGGCCGGGAACCCCGCGGCAAGGAAGTGGGTGGCGTCGCGCCAGCTTGCTTTGCGGGCCCCGGTGACGGCGCTGCGCGCGCGGGCGACAAGCTGGGTGAGGCGGCCCGTGAGCTGCGGGTCCGGGGCACTGGACTGGATCAGGGACAGGTGGGTGGCGGTGCGCTGGTACAGGGCCACGAGCTCGTCGGCTTCCGCGCCGTTAAGGCGCCGCTGGCGGCGCAGCAGCGCTTCCAGGCGGTCCCACTCGGCTCGGTGGGCGGCGACGAAGACGTCGAGGTCCATAGGGCGCTGCTCCTCAGGGTCCGGATGCCGACTCAGCTTGGCAGACGGGCACAGGTGGGCGGCAGACTGGTCGTACGGGCGTACGGTCCGTACGGGTCAGGGGTGTGGGTAGGACCCGGGGAGAGGGAGGACACCGCACGTGAGCGAGTTGGTGACCGGTGAGGCGGTCGTTCTGGGGCTGCGGCCCGCGAAGCTGCCGAGCCGCGCCCTGGCGGTCTTCATCGATCTGGTCATCGTCTTCGCCGTCTACATAGCGGTGTCGGCAGGGCTGGTCGCCGCCACGGCGTCGCTCGACAGGGCGGCACGCGCTGCGGTGGCTGTGGCGACGTTCGTACTGGTACTGGTCGGGGGCCCGATCGCGGTCGAGACGCTCAGCCACGGGCGTTCGCTCGGGAAAACGGCATGCGGGCTGCGCGTGGTGCGGGACGACGGGGGGCCGATCCGCTTCCGGCACGCTCTGGTGCGCGGCGCCATGGGGATGGTCGAGATCCTGATGACGTTCGGCGTCGTCGCGGTGATCGCCTCACTGGTGTCGGCACGCGGGCGGAGGCTGGGGGACGTCTTCGCGGGGACTCTGGTCGTACGGGAGCGAATACCGGTGCCCCATGCGGTCCGGATGCCTCCTCCGCCGCCTTGGCTGGGCGGCCAGTTCGGGAGGCTCGACCTGTCCCGGGTGCCTGACGGGCTGTGGCTGGCGGTGCGGCAGTACCTGACGCGGATGGGGCAGCTCGATCCGCAGGTGAGCTGGAATCTGGCCCAGCGGCTTGCGGGCGACGTGGCGGCGTTCACGGGGGCTCCGGTACCGGTCGGGGTGCCGCCTGCGGTCTATCTGGCGGGGGTCGCGGGCGAGCGGCAGGCGCGGGATGCGCACCGGGCGTTCGGCGGTGTGCACCGGAACGGGGCTGGGGCGGGCGGCAGTGCATGGACGGCGAACGCCGGCGCCTGGGCTGCCGCCGGTACGTGGGGTGCCGCCGGTACGTGGGGTACCGCCGGTGCCTGGGCTGCGCCCACTGAGCCCGCTCCGACCGGGCAATCCGTACGGACGGCGCCTCCCGTTGTGGGTTCCACGCTGAGTTCCGTAGGTCCCGGGGGCGATTCCGGGGTCAATTCCGGCGTGCATCCCGCTGGTCCGGGCGGTGTCGAGGTCGCACGGTCCGAGCCTGTCGACGAGGTGTCGGCGACGGCGGCAACAGCGGCGGCGCGGACGGGGTTCGTACCGCCCGCGTAAGTCGCATTGCGGCCGTCCGCGTGTGAGTCGTCGAGCTGCGCGGCCGGCGTCGCGGCGGGCCGTTCTCACCGGGCCGGCGCTCAGGTGAAGACGGACGGCGGGGATTCGAGCTCTTCGAGTTCGATGCCGGGGGCGGCGAGGACCACGTCTCCGGCGATGTGGACGGCGTGCCGTTCGCCTGTGTCCAGCTCGGTGACCTGGTATTCGTCCACGGTGAGCGGGCCGCTGTCAGTGGCGTGTGCTTCGCTTTTCAGCAGGGCCCAGGACTGGTCGAGCGTTCGGGGGGCGAGTACGGGCTCGGTGAAGGCGACGAGGCGGACGCGGGTGGCGGGGGCGCCGGGGGTGAGGCGCAGCAGCCGGGCCGTGGCGACGAGGAAAGCGGGGGATGCACCGGTGAAAGCGTGGGCTCGGACTTGGCCTTCCGTGGCGTGCTCGCCGGTGGGGTCGGTGCGGACCCAGGTGACGCCCTCGAGGGCCGCTCCGCGGACCTGCCAGCCACCGGCGTGGAGTTCGAGGCGGACAGGGCGGCCGAGTTCGTCGGTGGTGAGGTCGACGGAGCCGGTGACTGTGCTTTCCCGGGGAGCGCCGTTGTCCCGGGGAGCACCGCCGGATCCTGGGCCAGTGGGAGCGGTGATCTGGGAGACGTAGCGCCATCCGGAGGTGCCGGTGGCGCAGTGGAAGTGCTCTTCTCCGAGGGGGGTGTGGTCGTGTGTGTCGTGGCGGGAGTAGCGGCCGCGGGGCATGGTGGGGTCCTTGAGGGGCCGGGCCCCCGCCGGCGGCGGGGGCCCGGTCTCATCGGCTGGAGGCTGTTGTGCCGTCTGCTTTTGGCAGCGCTCCTGGTAGCGCCTTCAGTGGCGCACTGGGCAGCGCTCTTAGTAGCGGTAGTGGTCCGGCTTGTACGGGCCCTCCACCGGGACGCCGATGTAGGCCGCCTGTTCCGGGCGGAGCGTGGTCAGCTTGACGCCGAGCGCGTCCAGGTGCAGCCGGGCGACCTTCTCGTCCAGGTGCTTGGGCAGCACGTAGACGCCGATCGGGTAGGACTGCGGCTTGGTGAAGAGCTCGATCTGCGCGATCGTCTGGTTCGCGAAGGAGTTGGACATCACGAACGACGGGTGACCGGTGGCGTTGCCGAGGTTCAGCAGGCGGCCCTCGGACAGCACGATGATCTTCTTGCCGTCGGGGAAGGTCCAGGTGTGGACCTGGGGCTTGACCTCGTCCTTGACGATCCCGGGGATCTTCGCGAGGCCGGCCATGTCGATCTCGTTGTCGAAGTGGCCGATGTTCCCCACGATCGCCTGGTGCTTCATCTTGGCCATGTCGGAGGCCATGATGATGTCCTTGTTGCCGGTCGTGGTGATGAAGATGTCGGCGGTCTCGACCACGTCGTCGAGGGTCGCGACCTGGTAGCCGTCCATGGCGGCCTGCAGGGCGCAGATCGGGTCGATCTCGGTGATGATCACGCGGGCGCCCTGGCCGCGGAGCGACTCGGCGCAGCCCTTGCCCACGTCGCCGTAGCCGAAGACGACCGCGGTCTTGCCGCCGATGAGGACGTCGGTGGCGCGGTTGATGCCGTCGATCAGCGAGTGGCGGCAGCCGTACTTGTTGTCGAACTTCGACTTGGTCACGGCGTCGTTGACGTTGATCGCCGGGAAGAGCAGCGAGCCCGC
The DNA here is from genome assembly GCF_052246385.1 of Streptomyces sp. 8N616. Lineage (NCBI taxonomy): Bacteria > Bacillati > Actinomycetota > Actinomycetes > Kitasatosporales > Streptomycetaceae > Streptomyces > Streptomyces sp. 8N616. Next base: position 4,316 of record NZ_JBQQBY010000003.1, read on the forward strand.
CTGCTGCATCTCGTAGAGGCGGTGGACGCCGGTGGTGGTCTCCTCGGTGACACCGCGGATCTCGGACGAGAGCTGGGTCCACTTCTGCGGGTTCTCGCCGAGGGTGCGGGTCAGCAGCTGCAGGATGATGCGGTACTCGTCGTTGTCGGCGGAGGCGGGGTCCGGGACGGCCCCGGCCTTCTCGAACTCCACGCCCTGGTGGACCAGAAGCGTGGCGTCACCGCCGTCGTCCAGGATCATGTTCGGACCGCCGGTGGCGGCGTCCGGCCAGGTCAGCGCCTGCTCCGTGCACCACCAGTACTCCTCCAGCGTCTCGCCCTTCCAGGCGAAGACCGGGATGCCCTGGGGGTTCTCCGGGGTGCCGTTCGGGCCGACGGCGACGGCGGCCGCGGCGTGGTCCTGGGTGGAGAAGATGTTGCAGGAGGCCCAACGCACCTTGGCGCCGAGCGCGACGAGGGTCTCGATGAGCACGGCGGTCTGCACGGTCATGTGCAGGGAGCCGGTGATACGGGCGCCCGCCAGGGGCTGGGCGGCTGCGTACTCCTCGCGGATCGCCATCAGACCGGGCATCTCGTGCTCGGCGAGGTTGATCTCCTTGCGGCCGTAAGCGGCGAGGGACAAGTCGGCGACCTTGAAGTCCTGACCGGTGGCGGCTGTCGTCATACGGGCTGCTCCTCGTGGATTCCAGCGAGAGGTGGACACGGCTCGTCTGCGGCAGTGGGGACACGGGTCCCCCGGCCGCAGCGCAGTCCGTCGGAGGCCCTCTCTCCCTCGGCCGACCCGCAGCGCGGACCGCCCGACCGCCATCAGCAGCGACGTCTGTCTGGTGACGAATCTACACCGATCGGCCCGGCGGGCCCCAGCCGGGACCCCCGGGCCCCGCAAGGCTTTCGGCCACATCGGGGTCTCGGGGCGGCGGTCCCAGGTTTGATCCCGTCCGCAGGTATTGCAGGATGCGGGCCCCGCGAGAACACTTGCACGATCTCGCGTGCGCACAGCTGTAAGGAGAACCACGTGACCAGTCCGGCTGATCCCCCCAGGGCTGCGGGGACGAGAGGGCAGGGGCTGAAACTGCTCGCAGTGACCGCCTGCCCCACCGGCATCGCCCACACCTATATGGCCGCAGAGAAGCTGGCTCAGGCCGCGGAATCGCTCGGCCACCACATGAAGGTGGAGACACAAGGCTCGATCGGGGCCGAGAATGTCTTGTCTGACAACGATGTCAAAAACGCGGACGGCATCATCATCGCGGCCGACAAGGACGTCGACCGCAGCCGCTTCGTCGGCAAGAGGGTGCTCGTGGTCGGTGTCGCCGAGGGCATCCACCACCCCGAGCAACTGATCGAGCAGGTGCAGAACGCGCCCGTGTACCGGGGCGGCGGGGGCGGTGCGTCCGCCGGAGCCGCGGCGGCCACCGGCGGCGGCAAGCAGCGCAGCACCACGTACAAGGCGCTGATGAACGGCGTCTCGTACATGATTCCGTTCGTCGTGGTCGGCGGTCTGCTGATCGCGGTGTCCCTGGCGCTCGGCGGCGACCCGCAGGCGGACGGCGGCCTGGTCATCCCGGACGGCTCGTTCTGGAAGCACGTCAACGACATCGGCGTCATCGGCTTCACGCTGATGATCCCGGTCCTCTCGGGCTATATCGCGTACGCGATCGGCGACCGGCCCGCGCTCGTACCGGGCATGATCGGCGGCTGGATCGCCAACACCGGAGCGCTGTACGACTCCGAGGCGGGCGCCGGCTTCATCGGCGCCATCGTCACCGGCTTCCTCGCCGGCTACATCGTCCTGTGGATCAAGAAGGTCAAGGTACCGAAGTTCGTCCAGCCGATCATGCCCATCATCGTGATCCCGATCGTCGCGACGACCTCGCTGGCCCTGTTCTTCGTCTACGTCATCGGCAAGCCGATCTCATGGGTCTTCGAGCACCTCACCAGCTGGCTCGGCGGCCTGACCGGGACCAGCGCGGCGCTGCTCGGCATCATCCTCGGCCTCATGATCGCGTTCGACATGGGCGGTCCGGTCAACAAGACGGCGTTCCTCTTCGGCGCGGGCCTGGTCTCGAAGAACCCGGAGATCATGGGCATGTGCGCGGCGGCCATTCCGGTGCCGCCGCTCGGCCAGGGCATCGCCACGCTCATCCGCCGCAAGTTCTTCACCGAGCAGGAGCGGGAGACGGGCCTGGCGGCACTCTTCATGGGCTTCTTCGGCATTACGGAGGGCGCGATTCCGTTCGCCGCGGCGCGGCCGGCTCGGGTTATTCCGGCGAACATGCTCGGCGGCGCCGCGGCCGGTGCCGTGGCGGGTCTCGCGGCGGTCGCGGACAGCGTGCCGCACGGCGGGCCGATCGTGGCGGTGCTGGGTGCGGTCGACGGGGTTCCGATGTTCTTCGTCGCCGTCGCCATCGGCTCGGCCGTGACCGCGCTGACGACCGTGACGCTCATGACGCTCGGCACGAGCGCCATCGGCGCGGAGGAGGCGGCGCCCGGCGGGCCGACGCTCGCGGCGCCGGAGCCGGTGCTCGCCGGAGTGGGCGTGGGCGGGGCCGTCGGTACCGGGGGCGGGGCCGTGGCGACGGTCGTCACGCCCGCACCGGCTCGTACGGCTGCGGCTGCGGTTCCGGCCACGGCTGCAGCCACCGGTACGGCCACTGCAGACGCGGCAGCAGCTGAAGGAGCCGACCCCGGGGAAGCTGCCGCTGACGAGACGCCAGTCCTGTCCGGGCATCTCACCGCGCAGACCGTGAAGGAGCAGCTCGCCGCGGACACCAAGGACGCCGCGATCCGGGAGCTGGCCGGGCTGCTGGCCGCAACCGGCAAGGTCGCGGACGTCGAGGCCCTCGTACGGGCGGCGTTCGCCCGCGAGAAGCAGGGCACCACCGGGCTCGGCGAGGAGATCGCCATCCCGCACGCCAAGACGGACGCCGTGACGGCCCCCGTCGTCGGCTTCGCGCGCTCCGCCGACGGCATCGAGTGGGGTTCGCTGGACGGCACGCAGGCCAAGCTCATCTTCATGATCGCGGTGCCCGAGGCCGCGGCGGGCGACGAGCATCTGCGGATCCTCGCGCTGCTGTCCCGGAAGCTGATGGACACAGGCTTCCGGGAGCGGCTGACGGCTGCCGAGGGGAAGCCGGAGATTCTGCGGATTCTGGGCGAGATCCGGTAGGCCCCGACGGTTGGTACAGCCCGCAACGGGCGAAGCGAAGGCCCCCGCATCGCGCGGGGCCTTCGCTTCATGGGTGCGAGTTACGGGTGCGGGCCCGCGGTCGGTCCGCAGGTGCGGGCCGGTGGTCGGGCTGTGCCCACCCGTTCCGCCCTGCGGAACGACTGCCCACACCCGCCGCTCAGGTCTTCGCCGGGTCCTGGCCCGCCGCCGCGGTGGCCTCGTCGTAGATGTCCGGCTCGAGGTAGATCACGCGGGCGATCGGAACCGCCGCACGGATGCGGTCCTCTGCCGCGTTGATCGCCGCCGCGACCTCGGCCGCGGTGTTCTCGTGCCGCAGCTCGACCTTGGCGGCGACGAGCAGCTCCTCCGGGCCGAGGTGCTGCGTGCGCATGTGGATGAGCCGGGTCACCGTCTCGCCGTCGACGACCGCCTCGCGGATCTTCTCGTCGGTCTCGGGCCCTGCCGCCTCGCCGAGCAGCAGCGACTTGGTCTCGGCCGCGAGCACGAGCGCGATCAGGATGAGCAGAATGCCGATGAAGAGGGTGCCGATGCCGTCCCAGACCCCGTTGCCCGTGGCGATGGCGACGCTGACACCGACGAGCGCCAGGACGAGGCCGACGAGCGCTCCGAGGTCCTCCAGCAGCACGACCGGCAGCTCGGGCGCCTTGGCACGGCGTACGAACTGGGGCCACGACTGCCTGCCGCGCAGCTCGTTCGACTCCTTGATGGCCGTACGGAAGGAGAAGGCCTCGGCGATGATCGCGAAGACGAGAACGCCGATCGGCCAGTACCAGTCCTCGATCTCGTGCGGGTGCTTGATCTTCTCGTAGCCCTCGTAGATGGCGAACATGCCGCCGACCGAGAAGAGCACGATCGAGACGAGGAAGGCGTAGATATACCGCTCGCGGCCGTAGCCGAAGGGGTGCTCGGGGGTCGCCTCGCGCTTGGCCTTCTTGCCGCCGAGCAGCAGCAGTGCCTGGTTGCCCGAGTCCGCGATCGAGTGCACGCCCTCGGCCAGCATCGACGACGAGCCACTGAAGGCGAAGGCCACGAACTTCGCTGCGGCGATGGCCAGGTTGGCGCCCAGCGCCGCGACGATCGCCTTGGTTCCGCCTGATGCACTCATGAGTGCCGAGTGTCCCTTCCGTCGGCCCGACCCGGGAGCTTTGCTGCCCCTTTACTGAGCGGACATTCTTGCAGCCCCGCCAGTGGCCGTCGCGCCGGGCCCGGCCCCGCCCGCTCCCCGGGCCCGCGAGCCCGGCTCAGACCACCACCGTCGCGCGGAAGAGCGTGCCCCGACCGCTGAGCACGATTTCCTCGCCCGCCGGGACGAAGGCCGACTCGCCCTGCCCGAGGCTCAGTTCCTTCGTTCCCTTCGTTCCCTTCATGGCATTCATGGCATTCGTGGCCGCCGGGTCTCCCGTCTCCCCCGTGCCGCCGGAGCGCAGCATGGCCGTCCCCGCCGTGCAGAGCAGGATCTGCGGGGCGCCGGACGTGAGCCGGCGCGGCTCGCCGCCCTCGGCCAGGACGTACCGCGACAGCCGGAACTCGTCGATCGGGGTCTCGTACGTCTCCTCGCCGTCGACGGCCTCGGGGCGCAGCACGCCCGGCGCGGTGGGCTCGAAGCGCACGATGCGCAGCAGTTCGGGTACGTCGATGTGCTTGGGGGTGAGGCCGCAGCGCAGCACGTTGTCGGAGTTGGCCATGATCTCGACGCCGAGGCCGCTGAGGTAGGCGTGCGGGACGCCGGCGCCGAGGAAGAGGGCCTCGCCCGGCTGCAGCCGTACGTAGTTGAGGAGCATGGCCGCGATCACGCCCGGGTCGCCGGGGTAGTGGCGGGCGATCGAGGCGTAGGCGGCGTACGCGTCCCGGTGCGGCCCTTCGACGGCGGCGAGCCGTTCGGCGGCCGCGGAGGCCTGGGCCACGGTCTCGGCCATGGCGGTCTTCTCGGCGGAGAGGACAGCGGTGAGGACCTCGCGCAGCGCGTCCGTCTCCGGGTGGGCGTGCAGGAGGTCGACGTACGGCTTGAGGGAGTCCACGTCCAGGCCCGCGAGCAGGTCGGCCGCCTCCGTCTCGGGCCGGAAGCCGCACAGCCCGTCGAAGGGCGTGAGCGCGCAGATCAATTCGGGCTTGTGGTTGGCGTCCTTGTAGTTGCGGTGCGCGGCGTCGGCGGGGACGCCGCGGTGCTCCTCGTCGGCGTAGCCCGCCTTGGCCTGCGCGAGGTCGGGGTGCACCTGGAGAGAGAGCGGGGAGTCGGCCGCGAGGACCTTGAACAGGAACGGAAGCCGGGGTCCGAAGCGGCGGACCGCGGCCTCGCCGAGAACGCCTTCGGGGTCGGCCGCGATCACCTCGGAGAGCGCCACGGGTCCCTTGGCGCGCTCGACCCGCGAAGGTGCCCCGGGGTGCGCGCCCATCCACAGCTCGGCCTGCGGCTCACCGGTCGGCTCGGTGCCGAGCAGCTGCGGAATGGCGGTGGTGGAGCCCCAGGCGTAGGGGCGCACGGTGTTGGCGAGGCGGTCCATGCGGTGCGGTTCCTGACTGTGCGTACGAGAGGGGGCCGGGGTACGAAGGGTGCCCCGGGTACGGGGGGCGCCCCCGGGCACGGGAGGTGCCCTGGCGGCGTGCGGTCGCGCCGCGCTACGGCCGGCGGCTGCGACTGCTCATGATCTCTCTCCCGAGGCGAGCGCCAGGTAAACGGCGGCGAAATCCGTGATGGCGAGCAGTTCAGCGGCGGATTCCAGCACACCGCCACCGGACGGCTCCAGCTCGCTGATCGCGGTGTCGTGGCTGAGGGCCAGCTCGCGGGCGGCGGGTGTAGGCGAGTGGTTGCCCAGCAGGGGCTGATCGCGCAGCAGGACCACGCGCGCGTGCAGCGGCTGGGCCTCCTCGACGCGGTCCCGGAAGAAGTCGTCGGGGTCGGCCCCGGCTGCGAAGGCCCCGGCGAGCAGCGTGCCGTGGGCGGTCAGAGCGTCGGGCAGCTCCGCGGCGAGCGCCGGGCGGCCCGCCACGGCCGCCAGGGCGCGCGCGAAGTGCCGTCCCACGGCGCCCGCGAGCGCACCTTCGCTCCAGAGGAGCGGGAGGGTGTCCGCGAGTTCGGCCGCGAGGGTCTTCGCCGGATTGCTGTAGGTGGCGATGGCGGGCCCGCAGCGCTCGGCGGTCCGGTCCAGGCGGTCGGCGACCGACTGGATGGCGGGCTGTGCGGCGGGGAACAGGCCGATCCGGTCGATGAGCACGAGCAGCGGCGTGAGCAGGGCCCACAGCGTCCCCGGCGGTTCGGTGTCCGGCGCGGAGCGCAGGCCGGTCGCCGGGAGCGGCTGGTCCTCGGGCACCTCCTCGTACGACGTGGGGGCCAGGGGCACCACCAGACCGTGCCGGCCGCCGGCCTCGTCGGTGAGCGGGGAGCGGGGCGGGGTCACGGTCACGACGGCGCAGCCGCGCCGGTACGCCTGCTCGACGAGCGCGGAGAGGCCGGGTTCTGTGCCGTCCGTGGTGATGACCAGCAGCAGGTCGAGCGGGCCGACCCAGCCGGGCAGTGTCCACAGCAGCGCGCCGGGGGCGGCGAGCGCGCCCGTCGGGCGGATCAGGCTGACGGGGGCGTTGCCGCCCGCGAGGGCGGACAGCAGGTCGGCGATGCAGCCGGTGGTCGGTCCTGAACCGGCGATGTGCAGGGCGCGGGGACGGCCGTCGGGCTTGAGGTCGGCGAGCCCCGACTCGGCGGCGGCGCGGACAGCCGTACGCACCCGGGCCCCGGACTCGGCGACGCCGCGCAGGAGGCCTCGGTTGTCTGCGCGGGCCAGCGCCTCGGGGGCGTCGAGCAACGACTCGTCGAGCATCGTGGGGAGCCTCCGATCGCCGGTGTGGGGCGGTGGTTTCCGGGGTTTCCGGGCGCGGCGTCCGTACTCGGACCGGCTCTCAGGCCGGGCGTCGGGCCTCGTCGACGAGCAGGACCGGGATGCCGTCGCGGATGGGGTAGGCCAGGCCGCAGCCGGCTCCCGTGCACACCAGCTCGCCGGCGGCGGAGTCTGCCGCGGAGTCTGCGGAGGTCTCGCGGAGGGGGGCGTGGCACGCCGGGCAGGCGAGGATCTCCAGGAGACCGGCTTCGAGCGGCATGGGGGATTTCCCTTCGGGTGAGCCCCTCCTGCCCGGAGGCTGGGGGAAGGAGTGTTCGGCCTGGCCAGCGTACCGCCGGGCCGCGCCGCGAGCGCGGGGCGGCCGGGCGGTAAACCTTGCCGGGCACCACTGGTACGGGCGTCGGGCGAGAGGTCCTTACGGACGTCAGGCGCGGACGATGGCGAGGACCTCGTCGCGGACCTTCTCGACGGTGGCCGCGTCCCGCGCTTCGGCGTTCAGGCGCAGCAGCGGCTCGGTGTTGGAGGGGCGGAGGTTGAACCACCAGTCGGCGGTGGAGACCGTGAGCCCGTCCAGCTCGTCGAGCTCGACGCCCGGCCGCCCCTCGTACGCCGCCTTGACGGCAGCGGCCCGGCCCGCCTGGTCGTCGACCGTGCTGTTGATCTCGCCGGAGGAGGCGTAGCGGTCGTACTGCGCCACCAGCGCGGACAGCGGGCCCTCCTGGCCGCCGAGCGCGGCGAGCACGTGCAGCGCGGCCAGCATGCCCGTGTCGGCGTTCCAGAAGTCGCGGAAGTAGTAGTGCGCGGAGTGCTCGCCACCGAAGATCGCGCCGGTGCGGGCCATCTCCGCCTTGATGAAGGAGTGCCCGACGCGCGTACGGACGGGGGTGCCGCCGTGCTCCTTGACGACCTCGGGGACGGACCAGGAGGTGATGCAGTTGTGGATCACCGTGCCGCTGCCGTGCTTGTCCAGCTCGCGGGCGGCGACCAGGGCCGTGATCGCGGAGGGGCTCACCGGGTCGCCGTTCTCGTCCACGACGAAGCAGCGGTCGGCGTCGCCGTCGAAGGCGATGCCGATGTCGGCGCCGGTCTCGCGGACCTTGGCCTGGAGGTCGGTGATGTTCTTCGGGTCGAGGGGGTTGGCCTCGTGGTTGGGGAAGGTGCCGTCCAGCTCGAAGTACATCGGCACGAGATCGACGGGCAGCCCGTCGAAGACGGTGGGGACGGTGTGGCCGCCCATGCCGTTGCCCGCGTCCACGACGACCTTGAGGGGGCGGACGGCGGTGAGGTCGACGAGCGAGCGGAGGTGGGCGGCGTAGTCGGCGAGGACGTCCCGCTGGGTGATCGCGCCCGGGGTTTCCGCGGGCTCCGGCGCCCCGGACCCGGCCCACCCTTCGACGAGGGAGCGGATCTCGGCGAGCCCGGTGTCCTGGCCCACGGGGGCGGCGCCGGCCCGGCACATCTTGATCCCGTTGTACTGCGCGGGGTTGTGGCTGGCGGTGAACATCGCGCCGGGCAGGCCGAGTTGACCGCTCGCGAAGTACAGCTCGTCGGTGGAGCACAGGCCGATCTCGGTCACGTCCACGCCACGGGCGGCCGCGCCGCGGGCGAAGGCCCGGGAGAGGCCGGGCGAGGACGGCCGCATGTCATGGCCGACGACGATCGCGGTCGCGCCGGTCACCTGCGCGAACGCGGCGCCGAAGAGCTCGGCGAGCGACTCGTCCCACTGGTCCGGAACCACGCCGCGTACGTCGTAAGCCTTTACGATCTGCGACAAGTCGGGCACGGTGCACGCCTCCTGGAGTTCTGTTGTTCCCCGGTGTGTTCCCCCAGGAAGCACAGTACTCGCAGGGGGTTACGGGCCGGTTCAGGACTCGGGCGAGCGCAGGACGCGGAGGTGGCCTCGGCGGGCGACCTCCATCGGGTCGGCCTCCCGGCCGCCCATGCCGACGCCCCCGCCGCCGGCCGCGCCCGCGGCGCGCTCCTGCGGGCGGGCGGCTTCCCGTACGGCGTTGGCGAGCGCCTCGAGGTCGTCGCCGGTGGGGCGGGCGGGGCCCGAGTCGACGGCGAGGCGTACGACGTCCCAGCCGCGGGGGGCGGTCAGCCGGTCGGAGTGCTCGGCGCACAGGTCGTAGCAGTGCGGTTCTGCGTAGGTGGCGAGCGGTCCGAGGACGGCGGTCGAGTCGGCGTAGACGTACGTCAGTGTCGCAACGGCAGGGCGTCCGCAGGCGGTGCGCGAACAGCGACGTACAGGGCTCACGACGTTGGACGGTACCGCACTCTTGAGCGGGCCGCGACGACTCTCCACGAGCTCACTCCGCCGTGTCGTTCCGGCCTCCATACCCGCCCTGACCTGCGGACAACCGAGCTGACCTGCGGGGAGGCGGGGACCCCGGAATGACGCCGACGATGAATGCGGTCACCACTCGATCCAAATAGTGTCATTCGTCTCGAGATCGGCGGTCTCAAGACCGAACAGATTCGGGCGCAACTATGGCTGGAATGCTCATCTCCCGACATGACGCGGGGTGCCCGGCCTGGGCATCCAGCGCCTGGGCGGACAGCTACCCTCAGAGGTGATGGACAGCCGCGTACCTCCCCGCCCGCCCGAGCCGCGACCACGACGGCGTGACCGTCACGGACGCGGCATGCGTGGACCGGTCGCCCCGCCTCAGGTGCCTCTTGCGGCCAGCCGGGCGGAGGCCTTCATCGATCTTGTGCACGACTCCGTCGACCGGCTGGAGCGGCGCTGGCCGCAGCTGTCGGACGTGGAGTTCACGGTGCGCGAGGTGCCGCCCCCGGACGGCTCCGATCAGGACGGCGGGAGCTCCTGGGACGACGGGACGGTGCCGCTCGGCCGGCTGGTCACCGCGGGCGGGAGGCGGCCCGCGCGGATCGTGATCTACCGGCGGCCCGTCGAGATCCGCACCAAGAGCAGGGACGAGCGCGCGCTGCTCATCCACGAGGTCGTGGTCGAGCAGGTCGCCGAACTGCTGGGCCTGGCGCCCGAGTCCGTCGATCCGCGGTACGGGCAGGACTGACCGGCTGGATCGGACCGGATCCGGCCGAATCCGGGGGGTGGGTCGGAGCCGGGCGGATCGGGTCGGAGCCGGGCCGCGGCCCGGGCTCGGTGGTCCCGCTCAGTCGTTCAGCAGCGACAGGTCCTCGCCCGCGTCCGGAACCGCGACCGTCCCCCGGTCGTCAGGGAGGGTCTGCACCGTAAACATCGGAACGCCACCCTCCGGAAGCTCCAGCATCCGGGAGGCGTGCACGGCCCCGCCGGACTCCCGTACGACCGTGACCGCGAAGCTCCCCTTGACCCCGGACGGGACCGGCGGCGTGACGGAGAGCGTCGTGCCGCCCTTGACCGCGTACGTCTTGCTCGCCGTCGCGCCGCCCGCGCTCCCCGCCGAGGAGACGACCTTCACCTTGGCCGCCTTGCCCGGTGCCACCAGGGAGAGGACCGACCCCTTGGCCCGGTTGTCGGCCGCGGTGGCGCGCTCCTCGATCGCGGCGGTGGCCGGGATGAACGCCGTCTCCTGCTTGTCGCCCTTGCCGCGGGTGACACGCAGCGCCGCCACGAACGGGACCGGGTCGCTGCCCTCGGCCGGGCTCAGCACCAGCGAGCCGGGCTCGCCCTTGGTGACGTCACCGAGGTCCACGGCCGTCGTCATGCCGCTCTTCGCGTTCAGCGTCTCGTGACCGGCCGGAGTGATCGGCCCGGAGGGCCCCGCGAGCCGCACTGTCAGGTCGGCGTCGTCGTCGCCGGTGGCCATCGCCACCAGCCGTACGGAAGTGGCGTCCTTGGGGATGCCCGGCAGCACGGCGGTTCCGGCGGGGTCGGCAGAGGCCGGCAGCCAGTCGCCGCCGAGCTTGTCGTCATCGGCCTGTACGGAGGCGCCGACGCGGCCCGCGCGCGCCACGACATGCAGGGTGACGTTCGCTGTCGGCTCGTCGGTGAGGGTGGAAAGCAGCACCGGGACACTGCTCTTGCCCGGGATCGTGATCTCCTCGCCAGCCGTGGTCTTCAGGAGGCCGTCCTTGCCGTACATCTCGAGGTCCACGACGGCCGCGCCGTCGTCCGGGTTCGTCAGGTGGACGTAGTCCTGGCGCTCCCTCACGGTGCTCGCGCCCGGGAACCAGAACTCGCTGTCCGGCGCAGTGCAGGTCGCACCCAGCACCGCCCGCCCGCTGCCCGCGCCGATCACCGTGGTCTGCTGGGTACTCCAGCCGGGGGCCAGAGCTCCGTCCGCCGTACCGATCAGGGCGGGTGCCTCGGGGTCCGAGGAGGTGGCGGTGACCGGCTTGCCGGGCTCCTTCAGCGCCACGACCGGCTTCTGCGCACCGCCCTTCCGCTCCTGGCCCTGCCGCTCGCCGTCCTTCTTCTCCGCGGGCAGGAGTTCCGCACTGCTCTTCTGCGCGGCCGCGCCCGCGACCTCGCCCTCCGGCGTAAAGGAGGTGTACGTGGTCTCGGCGAGGTCGGAGGAGGACGGCGCAGGGCAGAGCAGGGCCGAGCGTTCGACGGGCAGCCGGGCCGCGGTGGCCCGGGAGTCGCCGGAGTCCGCGTCGGGGACGGTGAGGGCGGCGAACCCCGTGACGGCTGCCAGCGCCGATGCGGCGCAGATCAGGGACAGGGTCGTGCGGTTCACTGCTGGTCGCTCCCGTCGCGGCGGGGGCCGGGCTCGGTGCCGTCCCCGTACGTCGTGTCGCCGTAGGCCGTTTCGCCGTACGCCGCGTCTCCCGGGCCCTGGCCCTGGGCCGGGTAGGCGCCGTCGGCGTAGGGCTGCTGGGCGGCATAGCCGTACGGGTCGGCGTACTGGCCGCCTCCGTACTGGCCGTACTGCCCGGCCTGGGCGTCGTACTGCCCGCCCTGGTAGGCATCGGCGGGATAGGACGCCCCCTGATACTGGTCCGGATACTGGCCCTGGTAGGTGCCCTGGTCGCCCTGGCCGCCGTACTGCTGGCCGGGATCGGCGTACGCCTGCGGGTCCCACTCCCCGTACGGCTGCTGCTGCGGGACGGCGGCGTACGCGTCCTGGTACCCCTCCTGTACGGGCGCGGGCTCCTGCCCGGCCGGCCCAGCGGGCTCCGGCACCGGCGCCCCATGCCCAGCGGGCACCGGCGCCCCCGGCTCGTCCGCCCCCGGTCCACCGTCCGCGCCCTGCCATGCGGCCGGTTCCGCCTCCTGTCCCCCCTGGGCCGCCTGCTCCGCCTCCGCGGCCGCCCGCAGCCTGCGCGCCCGGCGCCCCTCGCCCTCGACCGCCTGCGCGGGCACGGCCGCTGCCTCCTGGTCCGGCATGTCGTCGTCGACGTCCCGCCGCCGCCCCGGCAGCGCCAGCACCAGCACCACGAGCGCGAGCAGCCCCTGCGCCCATACCCAGGCAGTGCGGGTGAACGGGGTGTCGTACGTCAGGTCCAGCCGGCCGCCGCCCGCGGGCAGTTCGAAGCCCTGGGCCCAGTCGTCGACGGTCGTCGGGGTCAGCTGTGTGCCGTCGAGGGTGGCCTGCCAGCCCGGGGCGGCCCGGTCCGCGATCCGCAGAATCCGGCCCTCCTGACCGGCCGGGATGTCGGTGTGCACCTCGACGGGCTCGGCGGCCACCGGCACCGCCTCGACCTCCTGCGCGGTCCCCCCGCCCTGCTCGCCGCCCTCGCCGGGCACGATCGTCACGCGCGCGACCTTCTCGTCCACCCGCCACAGCGCGCTGCCGTCCTCCTGGCTGAGCCTGGTCAGCCCCGGCGTCGCGTCCAGCACGCGGCTCATCTCGCGCGGCGCGCCGTCCCGTACGAGCACATAGCGCACGGAGTAGCCACCCAGCTGCCGGGTCTGGTCGGCGCCCGAGCCCGCGACGAGGTTGGCGACGATGCCGGCGAGCCGGGTGTCTCCGCCGCTCGCCACGGCCAGTTCGGCGTCGCCGAGCCGCGCGCCGGAGCCCCGCACGAGCGCGTACGAGACCTCGGCCGCCCGGTCGCCCCCGATGACGAGGGTGCGGGGCTGGTCGCGGGTACCGCTCTCCTCGGCCACGAACGCTGGGACCTGCACCGGCTCGCGCCGCTCGACCGGGCCGTCTGCGCCGCTGATCATCCAGCCGAACGCGGCGAACAGCGGGGCCGCCGCCGCGGCGAGGGCGACGAGGCCCGCCACCGGCTGTCGCCAGCCGAAGCTCTGCGCCTCGACGCGCTCGCGCGCGCCCTCCGCGCCCACCGCGGCAGCCGCGATCAGTGCGAGGCCGTAGACGAGGGTGGCGGGCCCCGCCCAGCCCGAGCTGTTGGCGAGTGCCGCGAACAGCAGGCCGGTGAGGGCCACGGCCCACGCGGTGCGGACCGCCTGCTGCCGCTCGCCGCGCAGCAGGGCGGCGAGCGCGGCCAGCACGACTCCGATCAGCAGCAGCCCGCCCGTGGCCTTCGGGCCGCCGGGGCTCAGCGCCAGCAGGTCGAGCGCGGAGGCGGAGCCGGTGCCGTAATTCAGCCCGGCCTCGCGGAAGAAGCCGGAGGGGCTGGTCAGCAGGGACAGCGACCAGGGGGCGAGGACGGCCATCGGCGTCCCGAGCGAGACGGCGAAGCGCAGCACGTACGCCGTCAGGTTGTCCCGCCGGCGGGCGCGGAGTACGAGGAGGGCGATGCCCAGGACGAGGGCGATCAGCCAGACGATGGGCGTGAAGGCGGTGATGAGGGTCAGCAGCAGCGCGTACGCCCAGGCGGCGCGCCAGCTCGGCCGCGTGCCCCCGCTGCCCTGCCGCCTGAGGCGCAGCCCGGTCGCCGCCACGCCCGCGCGCGCGAGCAGCGGCAGCAGCACGGCGAGCATCGCGGTGCCGAGCCTGCCGCCCGCGAGCGCGCCGGTGGCCGCGGGGAGGAAGGCGTACGCGACGCTGCCCCAGGCGCGCAGCAGCCGGGAGTCGGTGAGCGGCCGGGATGCGAAGTACGCGGTGAGCCCGGCGAGCGGCACCGAGCAGACGAGCAGCAGCGTGATGGCGAGGCCGGTGCTGCCGAAGAGCAGGGTCGCCAGGGACGCGACGACCGCCAGATAGGGAGGCGCGGACGCGGTGCCGCCGACGCCGACGGGATGCCAGCCGGAGGTATACGTGTCCCAGAGCGCCGAGGCGTCGGCAGGGGCGGGCAGCAACGCGCCGCCGGACAGGGCGCCGGGGCCCAGCAGTCCGCGGCAGGCGATGAGCGAGACGAGCAACAGGACGAGGAAGAGGACCGGGCCCGGTTTGCGCGCGATCCGCTTGAGCCGCGCGAACTGCTCGACCTCCATGAAGTCCGCGTCGTCGCCGCCGGGCCCCGACTCGACGGCGCCGTGGCGTCCGCCGGACGCCAGTTCGGGCTCGGAGCGCCCGACGAAGTTCCCCGCGACCGACTCCACGGTGGCCCGCAGGGTCGCGCCGGGCGGCGGGAACAGCGGCCGCAGCTCACTCGCCTCCACCAGGGCTCTGCCGCGCCGCCTGCGCGCGCCGAGAATCCGCCCGGGCCGCAGCAGTACGCCGAAGAGCCCCGCGACCTCGTCCAGCGCCTGCCCCGGCACCTTGCCCACCAGATAGGCGAGGGTGCGCAGCAGGGTGCCGAGGACGAGCCGCAGCAGTACGTACGGCAGCACGGCGCCGCGGCTGTTGACGAGCATCGTGTAGACGGCGCCGGCCTTGTCGACGCGGTGCGGGCTGGCGACCGACCGGCCCGCGCAGTCGATGGGCCGGCGCTCGCGGGCGGACGCCTCGGCGTGCCGCACCACGGCGTCGGGGGCGATGAGGACCCGGTGCCCCGCGGCCTGGGCGCGCCAGCACAGGTCGACGTCGTCGCGCATGAGCGGCAGCCGCCGGTCGAAGCCGCCGAGCTCCTCCCACACATCGCGCCGGATGAGCATGCCGGCGGAGGAGACGGAGAGGACGGGCCTGACCTGGTCGTGCTGGCCCTGGTCCTGCTCGCGCCGCTCGAGGCCGGTCCAGCGGCGGCCGCTGTTGGCGATGGTGACGCCGACTTCGAGCAGCTGCCTGCGGTCGTACCAACCGCGCAGCTTGGGTCCGACGATGACGGTGGAGGGGCTGGCCTCGACGACGCGCAGCAGCTCGGCGAGCGCGTCCGGCTCTGGGGCGCAGTCGTCGTGCAGCAGCCACAGCCACTGGACCGGCTCGCCGTAAGGCAGCTCCGGCATCTCGTACGCCTCGTCGCGCCAGGTCCGGTTGACGGGGTCCCAGCCGCTGGGCCGCTTCAGATAGGGCAGCTCGTCGGGGGTGAGCACACCGGCGGTGCGAACCGCCTCCTCGACGGCCGTGCCGAAGCTGCTACGGCGGGCGAGGTGGAGGACCCGCTCTGGCCCGAGGGAGTCGGTGAGCAGTGCGGCCGATTCGTCGGCGCTGCCGGTGTCCGCGGCGATGACGTTCTGGACCGGGCGCTCCTGGCCGATGAGTCCGGAGAGCGCCCGGGGCAGCCAGCGGGCGCCGTCGTGGGAGACGAGCACGGCGGTGACGACGTGCCGCGGGAACTCGGGAGCGGCGGCCCCGTAGTGGGCCGTCGGGTGGCTGTGCACGGACATCGAGGTACGGGCCCCTCCGGCCGGGGTACGGGGTCGCCCCCGGAAGACGGCTCTGCTGACTGCGGTCGACGCGCACGGCCCATGGGGGTGTTGGCGCATCGTGGACGGCCACCCACACTAACGGCTCGCCAGGACCCGGCGACCGCCCTGTGGACAGCGGTCCGCCTCCCGTGCGGAGGGCACGGGAGGCGGACCGGGTGGATTTGTCGTGGATTACCGGATGGCCGGCCGAAGGGCCGTCAGACCGCCGCCTTCTTCAGGCGCCGGCGCTCGCGCTCCGACAGACCGCCCCAGATGCCGAACCGCTCGTCGTTGGCGAGGGCGTACTCGAGGCACTCGGAGCGGACTTCGCAGGCCAGGCAGACCTTCTTCGCCTCACGGGTGGATCCGCCCTTCTCCGGAAAGAACGACTCGGGATCGGTCTGGGCGCACAGTGCGCGCTCCTGCCATCCGAGCTCCTCGTCCGCCTCCTCGACCAGCAGTTGCTGGAACAGCTCGGTCATGTGCGCCCCTCGTCAGTCTTTACGTCCCCGTGATGCTGCCGTTACCGATGCCCCGTTCAGTCATCGCGGGCGGTGAACGACACGAGTGAAATTACAAGTGTGCGTATCCAGGCCAGTCAAGCCGAGATCTGCTATTGGGGCCCTTATTCACTCTGCGGAACCAAGGCCATGCGGAAAGTGTGCCAATCGTCATAAACCATGACAGCACCGCAGGCCCTCATCCGCGGTCCACGTCCTCGCATATAGGGACGCGAGCATCGCCCATCCCGTTGCGATCCGATCACGGAAGCGAAGCGGATCACAGTGTGATCACGAGACGGCAACGGCGTTTGCGGGTACGACTGCTGAGCGGTCGCCGAGCGATTGGTGCGCCACCTCTCCGCGGCCAGAGCTGAACAAACCTTTCAGCGGGCACAGCAACCGGATGAGGTGAATCATTGCCGCCGAATCGGGCACCAAGTTGACACGGCGGGGCCGAACCGCTCCACTTAAGGGCATGCCAGTGACCCACGCGCCCTTCGGGACCCGCCCTCGCACTCTCTGCGATGCCGCGGCCCGCTGCGCCGTGCAGGCTCACTGTCGCTGTTCCAGCTGTTGATGCCACCGCGCTCCAGCTATCTGTGCCCAAGCACTTCTGCCGAGGAAACCTTCCGCACATGAACAGCGACGTCCAGATCGCCGGCGACCCGCTCGCCATCCCCCACCTCCTGCCGCCCGTCCCCGTACACCCGGCCACCGTCGCCGAGTTCGCGGGCCTGGCCCGTACCATCGCCGCGGACCGCGCGAGCTGGGCGCACCTCGTCCAGTACGACGCCACCAGCCGCTGGTACCACCGGCTGCGCACCGGGCCCGGTTACGAGGTCTGGCTGCTCAGCTGGGTGCCGGGCCAGGGCAGCGGGCTGCACGACCACGGGCGCTCCTCCGGCGTACTGACCGTCCTCGAGGGCGAGTTGACCGAGCACACCGAGCGCGGCCCCCGCTCGCTCGGGTCCGGCGCGCAGCGCGTCTTCGCGCCCGGATATGTGCACGAGGTGGTCAACGACGCGCTGACTCCCGCCGTCAGCCTGCACATCTACTTCCCGGGCCTGACCGAGATGACGATGCACGCGGCTGGGGTCTCCCACGCACATTGCCAGGGGAGCTCGCCCAGTGCTCTGGAGACCGTCTCCGGCTGAAACCCCCGCCCATCACCCACCGCCACCCTCAACGGAAGCCTTCGGCTGACAGACTGTCCCCATGCGCATTGTGGTTCTGGCCGGCGGCATCGGCGGCGCCCGCTTCCTCCGCGGTCTCAAGTCGGCCGCCGGAGACGCGGACATCACGGTCATCGGCAACACCGGTGACGACATCCATCTCTTCGGGCTCAAGGTCTGCCCCGACCTCGACACCGTGATGTACACGCTCGGCGGCGGCATCCACGAGGAACAAGGCTGGGGGCGCGCCGACGAGACCTTCACCGTGAAGGACGAGCTCGCGGCCTACGGCGTCGGCCCCGAGTGGTTCGGGCTCGGCGACCGCGACTTCGCGACGCACATCGTCCGTACGCAGATGATCGGCGCGGGCTATCCGCTCAGCGCGGTCACCGAGGCGCTGTGCGCGCGCTGGCAGCCGGGGGTGCGGCTGCTGCCGATGACGGACGACCGCGTCGAGACTCACGTGGCCGTCACTCTGCCCGACAGCGGCTCCGCCGCGGGTCCGGGCGAGCGCAAGGCCATCCACTTCCAGGAGTACTGGGTGCGGCTGCGCGCGTCCGTGCCCGCGCACGCGGTCGTGCCCGTCGGCGCGGACCAGGCCAAGCCCGCGCCCGGCGTGCTCGAGGCCATCGCCGACGCGGATGTCGTCCTCTTCCCGCCGTCCAACCCGGTCGTCAGCATCGGGACCATCCTCGCCGTACCTGGCATCCGCGAGGCCATCGCCGACGCCGGGGTGCCGGTCGTGGGCCTCTCCCCCATCGTCGGGAACGCCCCCGTGCGGGGCATGGCCGACAAGGTGCTCGCCGCGGTGGGGGTCGAGTCGACGGCCGCCGCTGTCGCCCAGCACTACGGGTCCGGGCTGCTCGACGGCTGGCTCGTCGACACGGTGGACGCCGGCGCTGTGGACGAGGTCGAGTCGGCGGGCATCCGCTGCCGGGCCGTACCGCTGATGATGACGGACGTCGAGGCCGCGGCCCGGATGGCGGCCGAGGCGCTCGTGCTCGCCGAGGAGGTACGGGCGTGACGGGGGCGGGTGCGGCGGACGTGCCGTCGTATCAGGTGTGGGCGCTGCCCGGGTTCCCTGAGGTGGCGTCCGGGGACGACCTGGCCAAGCTCATCGCCGACGCGGCCACCGCGCACGGCCTGCCCGGGCTGGCGCACGGCGACGTCCTGCTCGTCACCTCGAAGATCGTCAGCAAGGCGGAGGGGCGGATCGTGGAGGCCCGGGACCGCGAGGCGGCGATCGACGCCGAGGCCGTACGGGTCGTGGCGCGGCGCGGGCCGCTGCGGATCGTCGAGACCCGGCACGGCTTCGTCATGGCGGCGGCCGGGGTCGACGCGTCCAACACCCCTGCGGGAACCGCGCTGTTGCTGCCGGAGGATCCGGACGAGTCGGCGCGGCGGATCCGGGAGGGTGTACGGGACGCGCTCGGCGTGGAGGTCGGGGTCGTGGTCACGGACACGTTCGGGCGGCCCTGGCGCAACGGGCTGACGGACGTCGCCATCGGCGCGTCGGGGGTGCGCGTGCTCGACGACCTGCGGGGCGGAACGGACGCGCACGGCAATCCGCTGAGCGCGACCGTCGTCGCGACCGCCGACGAGCTGGCCGCGGCCGGGGACCTGGTGAAGGGCAAGGCCGCGGGGCTGCCGGTCGCCGTGTTGCGCGGGCTGCCGCACCTCGTGGAGGAGGACGCCCAGGGCGCGCGGGCCGTGGTGCGCACCCCCGCGGACGACATGTTCCGGCTCGGAACCTCGGAGGCCGTACGGGAAGCGGTGACACTGCGGCGTACGGTCCGGGAGTTCACGGACGAGCCGGTGGACGCGGCCGCGGTACGGCGCGCGGTCGCGGCCGCGGTGACGGCGCCCGCGCCGCACCACACGACGCCGTGGCGGTTCGTCCTGCTGGAGTCGCCGGAGTCGCGGAAGCGGCTGCTCGACGCGATGCGGGACGCGTGGGTCGCGGACCTGCGCGGGGACGGCTTCTCGGAGGAGAACATCGCGAAGCGGGTGCGCCGGGGCGATGTGCTGCGGAACGCGCCGTATCTGGTGGTGCCGTGTCTGGTCATGGACGGCTCGCACACGTATCGCGACGAGCGGCGCAACGCGGCCGAGCGGGAGATGTTCGTGGTCACGGCGGGAGCCGGGGTGCAGAACCTGCTGGTGGCCCTGGCGGGCGAGCGGCTGGGCTCGGCGTGGGTGTCGTCGACGATGTTCTGCCGCGATGTGGTGCGGGAGGTGCTGGGACTTCCGGGCGACTGGGATCCGATGGGGGCGGTGGCGGTCGGGCATCCGGCCGCTGCGCCGAAGGCGCGGCCCGCGCGGAATGCCGACGCGTTCGTGGAGGTTCGGTAGCGCCTCCCGCTGTGGGGCGCGTCGGCGGCTGACCCTCGTCTCGGCTACAGGACGCTGATGTCCTTCGGCGCGAAGCGTGGGGCGCGGCGGGGTGGGGTGCGGCCGGACAGGAGGATCAGGCGGCAGGCGCGGTGGCGCTGGCCGTCGCCCTGCTCGGCGTACGGGGCCAGCAGCTCCAGCATCCGTTCGTCGTCCGCACCGCGCTCACCCGTCAGCGCGTAGCCGACGATCTTCGGCACGTGCAGGTCGCCGACGGTGATCGCGTCGGCGGCGCCGTTGCTGCGCTGGAGCGTCTCGGCGGCCGTCCAGGGGCCGATGCCCGGGATCAACTGGAGGCGTGCCAGGGCGTCGGGGAGGTTCATGGCCGTGGCCTCCTCGAGGCGGCGGGCCACGCGCGCGGCGCGGACGATCGTCGCCGCGCGCTTGCCGTCGACGCCGGCACGGTGCCACTCCCAGGACGGGAGCATGGCCAAGCCGCGCGCGTCGGGCATCGCGTACAGCCGGTCGAGCGGGCCCGGGGCGGGCTCGCCGTGGCGCTGGAGGAGCAGCCGCCACGCGCGGTACGCCTCGTCGCTCGTGACCTTCTGCTCCAGGATCGCGGGCACGAGGGATTCGAGGACCAAGCCGGTGCGGGTGAGCAGAAGGCCGGGGCAGCGGCGCTGCATCTCGTGCACCAGGCGGTGGCGCGGGGTGAGGGCCGACGGGTCGTCGTCCGCGCCGAGCAGCGTGGGCAGGCGGTCGAGCATCCAGTCGCCGCCCGGCCCCCAGGCCTCCGCCTCGACCTCCCCGCAGCGGACGGACAGGCGCAGGGTGCCGGGCCCCGCAGGCGTACGGCTCGCCCGCCAGACCGAGCCGTCGGGGGTGACGCGGAAGGCCGGGTCGCCGGGGCCGCGGCGCAGCGGACCGACCGTCAGGCCGAGATCGAGGGCTCCCGGCGGCGTCCAGCGTCGGCACCGGGACGCGGTCGGCGTCTGTCGCGGCCGCGGAACAGCCGCGGGCACCTGCGAGGCCCCGCCGCGCACGGCGGTCCGGGGCGCGCGATGGGCTCGTCGGTTCACGGGGGCCTTCCTCCAGTCGCCTACGAGCCTAGGGCCAATGGCGGTGACTTAGCGAGCCGTTCGAGGCTCTGACGTGCGCAAACATCGCTTCTGAGCGCATTCCACGGGATGGCGGACAGCCGCCGACGAGACGGCCCGCGACCCGCTACTCGTCCGACGAGAAGCGGATCGCCCGCTCGGCGATCCGCGCCCCGCACCAGACCCGCACACCGTCCCGCAGCTCGTTGTCCGCGCCGATCACCGCCCCGTCGCCGATCACCGCGCCCGCCAGGACCGTACGGGCGCCGATGTGGGCGCGCGCTCCGATGAGGGAGTCGTGGATCTGCGCGCCGGGTTCGACGACCGCGCCTTCCAGGACCGTGCTGCCCTCGATCCGCGCGCCCTCGCCGATGACGGCGCCCGCGCCGACCACCGTGCCGCCGGTCAGCTTCGCGTCGCTCGCCACCTCCGCGCCGTCGAGCACGAGCCGGTCGCCGCAGCGGCCCGGGACCGCGGGCGACGGCGCGCGGCCGAGGACGAGGTCGGCGGAGCCGCGGACGAATGCCTGCGGGGTGCCGAGGTCGAGCCAGTACGTGGAGTCGACCATGCCCTGGAGGTGGGCGCCCGAGGCGAGCAGTCCGGGGAAGGTCTCGCGCTCGACGGAGACGGGGCGACCGGCCGGGATCGCGTCGATGACGGAGCGGTTGAAGACGTACGCGCCCGCGTTGATCTGGTCGGTGACGATCTCCTCGGGCGTCTGCGGCTTCTCCAGGAAGGCCGTGACCCGGCCGTCGTCGTCGGTCGGTACGAGGCCGAAGGCGCGCGGGTCCTCGACGCGCGTCAGGTGCAGCGAGACGTCCGCGCCGCAGGACGCGTGGGTGTCGACCAGGGCGCGGATGTCGAGTCCCGTGAGGATGTCGCCGTTGAAGATGAGCACCGGCTCGTCGGGGCCCGAGCGGAGGTGCGAGGCGACGTTGCGGATCGCGCCGCCCGTGCCGAGCGGCTCCCGCTCGGTGACGTACTCCAGGTGCAGCCCGAGCGAGGAGCCGTCGCCGAAGTACGGCTCGAACACCTCGGCGAGGTACGACGTGGCGAGCACGATGTGCTCGACACCGGCCGCCCTGGCGCGCGCCAACTGGTGGGTGAGAAACGGCACGCCGGCCGCCGGGACCATGGGCTTGGGCGTGTGCACCGTCAGCGGGCGCAGCCGCGTACCCTTGCCGCCCACCAGGAGGATCGCTTCTGTCACCTTGTCTTCTCTGCTTCCTGCCGGGGCCGGTCGTGGTCGGCGGCCAGTGTATGCAGACGGCGGACGGCCGACGTGGACTGACGCAAGCCCCCACGGAGGCGGCCCCGGCATCGGCGGCTCAGCGTGCCGACGGCTCAGCGGCTCAGCGTCCCTGGAGCTTGGCCGAGGACCAACGCGCCGCGCCCAGCTTGCCGTAGAGGCGGGCTCCCGGGCAGTCCGTGACGAATCCGTCCCGGTGCCCGGAGATGACGTTGAGCTGGACGTTGGCTCCCTTTCTGTACTTGTTGCTCCCGCCCGAGACGAGTGTGACCTTGCCGCGTGGATTGATGCCGAACAGCCCGAGTTTCCAGGCGGTGAGGCGGGCGACGGCGCCGACCGCGGCGGTCGGCGGCTCGGATCTCGAATACGTCCCGAGAACGGCGATGCCCATGCTGTTGGTGTTGAAACCGAGCGTGTGTGCGCCCATGACGGGTCTGGCCACGCCACCGGCGCGCCCCTCGTAGATGGTTCCGCACTTGTCGACCACGAAGTTGTAGCCGAAGTCGCGCCAGCCGCTGCTCTTGACGTGGAAGCGGTAGATGCCGCGCAGGATCGACGGGACCTGCCTGCAGGTGTAGTTGTTGCCGGTCGCGCTGTGGTGGACGAAGGCGGCCTTGACCGTCTTGGTGTAGAGGAACTGCCGCTCGCGCAGCTTCTCGTCGGCGCCCCAGCCCGCCCGGGTGACGATGCGCGGCCGCGGGCCGATGTAGGGCCGGCTCGCAGCGGAGCCGCTGGTGCCCGTCACCTCGTCCGCTTCCGCAGCCGTCGCCTCCTTGCCGAGGGCCGTGATCTCGGCGGCGCCCAGCGGGGCGAACTCGGCGTTGACTGCGGAACTCGCGGACTCCTCGGGGGACAGGGAGGTCCGGCTCTTGGGGTTCTCGTCCTCGGGATCGTCACCGGGGTTGACGAGTTCGATGCGCAGGCCGCGCGGAAGCCCGCCGGGGCTGGTCCGACCGTGTGAACCCTCGGCCAGAGCCCGTACCTGTACGCCGATGGAGTCGCCGACCCACAGCGGGGCAGTGCTGCCGCGCGCCCGCCCGGACCGCCGGTCGGGCGAGCCGGGGTCGGGCAGGTCGTCGTTGTGGGTCTGGATGTCCTGCCAGGGCGACCACTTGCCCGTACCGGCGTTTCGGGTACGGACCTGGGCCCGGCCGTGGAACTCGGTGGCGGCGTCGTCCCAGACGATGCCGACGAGGGAGAAGGGTTTGACGTCCCGTGCGGCGAGTCCTGCCGCGGCGGAACGCCGGGGTACGGCGCGGGCGGAGGTCTTCAGCGGTTCGAGCGGCAGCGACTGGGTGCTGCCGGGGACTTGGGGGGTGGGGGCGGCGGGGTTGGGGTGTGCGGCGGTCGCTCCGGAGGGCAGGGCAAGCGGAAGCGCGAGTGCGGCCGTGCAGGCCACGCCGATCGAGGAAGCAAGAAGTGCACGCATAAATACGATCGTGACCTTGCTACGACATCTATGTCTATTCGTGACATGACGGTCAGTCGGCCGAACCGGTGCCCCAAAGGTGTACGCCCGCCCGGCCCAGCGCGGCCCGGACGCGTACGCTTGCGCGGGTGAATGCCACCGACCGCACCCCTGCCGACCTGCTGCGATCCGCACTCGCCGCGGACCCGGCCCGCCCCCTGGTCACCTTCTACGACGACGCAACCGGGGAACGCGTCGAACTCTCCGTGGCCACCTTCGCCAATTGGGTGGCGAAGACCGCCAACCTGCTGCAGGGCGACCTCGCCGCCGAGCCCGGCGACCGGCTGGCGCTGCTGCTGCCCGCCCACTGGCAGACGGCGGTCTGGGTGCTCGCCTGCTCCTCGACCGGAGTCGTCGCGGACCTCGGAGGGGACCCCGCGCCGGCCGAACTGGTCGTCAGCGGCCCGGACCCGGACACGCTGGAGAAGGCGCGGGCCTGCGGCGGCGAGCGCGTGGCGCTCAGCCTGCGCCCGCTCGGTGTCCGCTTCCCGCAGGCCCCGCAGGGCTTCCTCGACTACGCCGTCGAGGTGCCGAGCCAGGGCGACCGCTTCGCGCCGTACGCCCCGGTGGACCCGGACGCGCCCGCGCTGGCCTTCGCGGGCGGCGAGCAGCTCACGGGTGCCGAGGTGGTGGAGCGGGCGCGCGCCGACGCGGCGGCCCGCGGCCTCACCCCCGTGTCCCGGCTGCTGTCCGGCCTGCCGTACGACACCTGGGACGGGCTCTCTGCCGGACTGCTGGCCCCCCTGGCGTCCGGCGGCTCCGTGGTGCTGTGCCGCCACCTCGAACAGCTCGGCGCCGAGGCGCTGGACCAGCGGCGGGAGAGCGAACGGGTCACCGTGACCGCGATCTGACGGGTCTTTTACGGGGTCGGCGCGATGATGGCGTACGTACAACCATGCGAGGGGTTCGGCGGTCTGCTCCTTATGACCCGGGGGGGACCCGCGCGGCGTGACGCCGCCTGACTCCATGAGAGATGGACGCACACGTGACCGAGAGCGCTGGCACGCCCGACGGCCCGGAGGGTGACGGATCCGAGAGCTCTTCCGAGCACGGTCGCAGAAGGCACTGGCTGCGCTGGGGGGCGCTGGGCGCTTCTGTGGTGGTCCTGGCGGCGGCCGGGGCGGGCTGGATGCTCTACCAGAAGCTCGAGGGCAACATCACGACCGACACGGGCACGGCCGCCGAGCTGAAGCGGTACGAGGCCGAGCGGCCCGCCGCGTTGGTGCACGACGCCGAGAACATCCTGCTCATCGGGTCCGACAGCCGCGCCGACAAGAACGCCGAGTACGGCAGGGACAGCGGCACCCAGCGCTCGGACACCGCGATCCTGCTGCACCTCGCGGCCGACCGGAAGAGCGCCACGGCGGTGAGCATCCCGCGCGACCTGATGACGGACGTGCCGCGCTGCCGCAAGCCGGGCGGGCAGGAGAGCCAGGCACGGTTCGCCCAGTTCAACTCGGCGTTCGAGCAGGGCGGCGCGGCCTGCACGATCCGCACGGTCGAGAACCTCACCGGCATCCGCATCGACCACCACATGATCGTGGACTTCACCGGCTTCAAGCGGATGGTGAACGCGGTGCACGGCGTGGAGGTCTGCCTGAAGGAGCCCATAAAGGATGAAGAGGCACATCTCGAACTGCCCGCGGGCCAGCAGAGGCTGAACGGCGAGCAGGCGCTGGGGTACGTACGCGCCCGCTACAGCCTGGGCAACGGCAGCGACACCGAGCGGATGGGCCGGCAGCAGCAGTTCCTCGGCGCGCTGGTGAAGAAGGTGCAGAGCAACGGCGTCCTGCTCAACCCGACCCGGCTCTACCCGGTGCTGGACGCCGCGACCTCCTCGCTCACCACGGACTCCGGCCTGGACTCGCTGCGGGAGCTGTACGAGCTGGTGCGCAGTCTGCGCGGCATTCCCACGGAGAAGGTTCAGTTCCTGACCGTCCCGCGGCGCCCGTACTCGCTCAACGCGAACCGGGACGAACTCGTACAACCCGATGCGGCCCAGCTGTTCAACCTGCTGCGCAACGACCTCGGCGTGACCGTGTCCGCCGAGCCCCGGGAGGCCGAGGCCGAGGGCACGGCGCCGCCGGATAACGAGCCGGAGGCGATGGGCAGGGACCGGAAGCCCGACGCGGCCGAGCCGAGCGGTGAACCAACCGGCCAGGCACCCACGTACAAAGGAACGACGGCCGCAAACGGCATGTGTGCATAAACGGCACAAAAGGGGCGCGGTCCGACTCGAAGGTATCGGGTGTATTGCCCAGTTGTAGGGGAGGGGAATTTGTCACCGGCGTCGCTTGGCGCTGAACTGGGCGGATAGTGTGAGCGATCCCGTGTCACCGACGGAGGATGCAGGCAACCGTGGACGCGCAAGGACGTGGGCGGGCGGGCGACATCGACCCCGCGGACCAATGGGTGTTCAACCCGGACACCGGCGACTACGAGCTGCGACTGGGTCATTCCGCTGAGCAGCCGTCCGCCCCCACGCAGCGCAGAGCTGCGTCACGGCGGACGACGGCCGTCTCGCGGACCGAGGCCCCGCCCGAGGAGCCCACGCGCCGCCGCAAGGCCGTCCCCCCGCAGCGCGGCCGGCGCGGCGCCCAGCCCAGCCGCCGCAGGCCCAAGCCCAAGGCGTCGGGCAGGAAGAAGGCGCTGTACTGGACCGGGGGCGTGATGGCCGTCGTGCTGATCGCCGGGACCGCCGGGGCCGTTTACCTGTACCAGCACCTCAACGGCAACATCAGCAAGGTCGACGTCGGGGACGCGGGAGCAACCAGCGACGGACCGCTGAACGTTCTTGTCATCGGCACCGACGTCCGTACCGGCAAGGGCAACGAGGGCTACGGGGACAGGGGCAGCGTCGGCCACGCCGACACCACGATCCTCTTCCACGTCTCCAAGGACCGCAGCAACGCCACGGCCCTGAGCATCCCGCGCGACCTCATCACCGACATCCCCGACTGCGAGACCAAGCAGGAGGACGGGTCGACCAAGAACATTCCCGGCACACCGCAGACCCGGTTCAACAACAGCCTCGGCCAGGATGGCCGCGACCCGGGCTGCACCATGCGCACGGTCAAGAAGCTGACCGGCCTGCCGGTGCACCACTTCATGATGGCCGACTTCAACGCGGTGAAGACGCTGTCCTCCGCGGTCGGTGGCGTCGATGTGTGCCTGGGCAAGGACATCAACGACCCGGACTCCCACCTGAAGCTCTCCAAGGGCCACCACACCGTCGAGGGCGAGCAGGCCCTGGCCTTCGTACGGACCCGCCACTCCGTCGGCCTCGGCGGCGACTTGAGCCGGATCGAGATCCAGCAGCAGTTCCTCAGCTCGATGATCCGGAAGATGAAGTCCAACGACACCCTGACCGACCCGGGCAAGCTGCTCGACCTGGCCGAGGCCGCCACCAAGGCCCTGACGGTCGACTCGCGCATAGCCGACCTCAACGATCTGCGGAAGCTCGCCCAGGACATCGGCCGGGTCAACACCAAGAACATCTCGTTCGCGACCATCCCCGTGCTCGACAACCCGGCGGAGAAGGTCCCGAGTACGGTCGTGCTCAACGAGAAACCGGCCCAGCAGCTCTTCTCCATGATCCAGGAGGACACCTCGCTCACCGAGGTGAAGAAGCAGGCGAAGGCGAAGGAGCAGGCCAAGCTGAAGGGCCAGAAGGCCGATCCTTCGGAGGTGCGGGTCGAGGTCCTCAACGGCGGGGGGCCGTTCGGGGCCGCGCAGGACACCGTCGACTGGCTGCAGAACAGCGAGAACGTGCTGAAGTCGAGCAATGGCGGAAACGCAACAGGACCGAAACAGAAGAAGACCACACTGACCTACGCGCCGAACCAGGCTGACCAGGCGCGCCGGCTCGCGGACATGATGGGCCTGCCCGCGTCCGCACTGAAGCCGGGCACCGAGGACGCCGAGCCGAAGGCCGCCATGACGCTCACCCTCGGCGCGGACTTCAAGGGAGCGGGCACGCCGCTGACCGGTCCGGCGAAGGCGCCGGAAGAGGTCCAGAAGGTCAACGCGGACAAACAGGTCTGCGCAAAGTAAACCCGCCCGCTCTTCGGGCCGTCCGTTAAAGCAAGACCGTATGAACGGGGGAGGCCCGATGCGGCAGGACAGCGTTCGCGTACCCAGGGCGCGCGGCAGCGCCCCCGAGGCGCAGGACCTGGGCTGGGACGACAGCCTGTACGAGAGGGACCCCGGCGCGCGGGAGCCCTCGCCCGGCGGCAGCGGTCTCCGCCGCGGCGGGCCCAAGCAGCGCGGCGAGCGCGGCGCTCCGCGCGGCAAGCGCCGGATACTGCGCTGGTTCGCCACCGTGGTGTCGCTGCTGATACTCGGCACGGCGGGCGCCGGATACCTCTACTACCTGCACCTCAACGGCAATCTCGGCAAGGACGACCTCAACCTCGGGGACAGCAAGCTCGACAAGAGCTCGCCGAACGCCGCGGGCCAGACCCCGCTGAACATCCTGCTCCTCGGCTCCGACAGCCGTAGCTCCAGGGAGAACGTGCGGCTCGGCGGGGCCAGGGCCGACCGGGACCGCAAGCCCCTCGCCGATGTGCAGATGCTGCTGCACGTCTCCGCCGACCGCAGCAACATGTCGGTGATCAGCGTGCCGCGCGACACCCGGGTGACCATCCCCAAGTGCACCGACACCGACGACGGCGCGGTCTACCCGGAGAACAGCGCGACCATCAACTCCAGCCTCCAGAACGGCGGTCCGGGCTGCACGGTCGCCACCTGGGAGGAGCTGACCGGCATCCCGGTCGACCACTTCATGATGATCGACTTCGCGGGTGTGGTGGACATGGCCGACGCGGTCGGCGGCGTCCCGGTCTGCGTCGACAACAACGTGTACGACTCCAAGTCCGGGCTGCGGCTCAGGAAGGGCGAGTCGGTCATCAAGGGCGAGCAGGCCCTGCAGTGGCTGCGCACCCGGCACGGCTTCGAGGACGGCAGCGACATCGGCCGGGCCAAGGCCCAGCACATGTATATGAACGCGATGGTCCGGCAGCTCAAGGCGGGTACGAAGCTCACCGACCCGGGGAAGCTCAACGGGCTCGCCGAGGCGGCGACCAAGGCGCTCACCGTCGACAAGGGCCTCGGCACGGTGAAGAAGCTCTACGACCTCGGCAACGACCTCAAGCGGGTGCCGACGGGACGGATCACCATGGCGACCATGCCCTGGGTGCCCGACCCCGACAATGCCGCGCACATCATCCCGAAGCCGGGCGATGCGGAAAAGGTCTTCTCGATGGTGCGCAACGACACCGCCCTCGACGGCAAGGACAAGAAGAAGGCCGCGAAGAAGAGCCCGAAGCCCAGCGACCCTGCCGCGCCGAAGGCCGAGATCCCGGTCACCGTCCAGAACGGTACGGGTACCGCGACCCAGGCCCCCGTGACCGGCCGCGCCGCCCTCATCGCCGACCGGCTCTCCCAGCTCGGCTTCACCCAGGCCGCCACGGACGCGACCCCCAAGTCGCGGGCGGACACCACGGTTTCGTACCCGGAGGAGTCGCTGCGCGGTGACGCGCTCGCGGTGGCCAAGGCGCTCGGCCTACCCGAGAGCGCGGTCCGGCACTCCTCGTCGGTGACGGGGATCACTCTCGTGATCGGCGCGGACTGGCGGGACGGGACGGCCTATCCGAAGCCGGCGGGGTCGGGGGGCAAGGACGACAACAAGGCGCCGGACAGCGCGGACGCGCTCAACGGCGACGACAAGTCGGCCTGCATGAAGGTGAACCCGGCGAACGTCTGGTAGCGGTGGCCCGCTGGTCGCCCACCGCCCCGCGCCCGGGGAGGCCGACCGGCCCCGGGCGCCCCGCGCGGCCGCGGCCCGCTAGCGGGCCAGTACCGCCGGGCGGCGGCTGGCGATGACCTTCTTCGCCAGGGACCGCGGGCTGGTCAGGAAGCCCCAGCCCCACGACATGTGCATCGTGACCAGGGCCACCGGGATCCGCAGCCGCGCCTTCACCGGCAGGCCCCGGCCCGCCGGGACCGAGCCCGCGGCGATCGCCGCGAGGTAGCCGGCCGGGACGGCGAAGGCCCACGGCGTGACCGCCGCGCCCACCACCAGGCCCACGGTTATGGCGGCCAGCGCGGTCGGCGGGGCGAGGTAGCGGAGGTTGATCGAGCCCTCGTGGTAGCGGGCGACGACGTGCCGCCAACGCCCGTAGTCCTTGTACTGCTTGGCGAGCGCGCGCACGGTCGGCCGCGGCCGGTAGGACACCTTCAGCTCGGGCGAGAACCAGATCAGACCGCCCGCCTCGCGGATCCGGAAGTTCAGCTCCCAGTCCTGGGCGCGGATGAACTCCTCGTTGTATCCGCCCTGCTGCTCCAGCGCTTCGCGCCGGAAGACGCCCAGATACACGGTCTCTGCGGGGCCCGCCTCGCCGCCGGTGTGGAAGGCCGCGTTGCCCACGCCGATCTTCGAGGTCATGGCGGCGGCGACGGCCCGCTCCCAGTCGTTCTCGCCCTCGGCGTGCATGATGCCGCCGACGTTCTGCGCGCCCGTTTCGTCCAGCAGCCGCACGGCCGTGGCGATGTAGTCGGGCGAGAGCATCCCGTGCCCGTCGACGCGCACCACGACCGGGTGCCGCGACGCCTTGATCGCCGCGTTGAGGGCGGCGGGCGTACGGCCCGTGGGGTTCGGCACCGTGTGCACGCGCGCGTCCTCCCGTACGAGCTCGGCGGCGAGCTCGTCCGTACGGTCCGTGGACGGGCCGAGGGCGATCACCACCTCCAGCTCGCCCGCGTACTCCTGCTCCAGGATGTGGCGGACCGAAGTGCGCAGATGCCGTTCCTCGTTGAGCACCGGCATGATCACGGAGACCGCGGGTGGCGTCGATCGGGATGCGGGCAAGGGTTTTCCTCGGGGGTACGGCCCGTGGCGGAGCCACTGTCGACAGCTGTGCGCCCCGGGAGATTGCAGTACGGGAGCTCACGTTACCGCGAACGGAGGACACGGCCGTACGCGGCCGAGTGCAGCCCGGCCGCGGGCGGCGTGGGACCTCGGACCCGGAGCGCACGGCCCCTAGCGTGGCGCAGGTCACTTCCCAGAGTTTCGCCTGGGCGGGGGTCCCCCCGGCGAAGCCAGGGGAAGTACCCCCAGCCCCTGCGGAGGAGTCCTACTGGTGACCGCACCGGCCCCCTCATCCCGGTCGCAGCCCCGCACCCGCCGCCCGCGCCGCACCCCGAAATCCCGCCCCCGCTGGGGACTGCGGTGCGCGGCCTGCCTCTCCGCACTCCTGCTGGCGGCCGCGGGCAGCGGGCACGCGGTGGTCTCCGGGCTCGACACCGCCATCGGCCGGATCGATCCCTTCGAAGGGCTGAACGACCGCCCCAGGGGCAGCGACGGGCAGAACTTCCTGCTCGTCGGCACCGACGGCAGGGAGAAGCTCACCCAGCAGCAGCGGAAGCGGTACCACCTCGGCGGCGCCCCCTGCCACTGCACCGACACGATCATGCTGGTGCACCTGTCGGGCGACCGGCGCCGGGCCAGCGTCCTGAGCATCCCGCGCGACTCGTACGTCCAGCTGCCCGCGCACACCGACCGGACGACCGGCGAGCGGCTCCCCGCCAGTCCCGGCAAGATCAATGCCGCGTACGCACACGGCGGTCCGCAGCTGACCGTGCGCACCGTCGAGGAGATGACAGGGCTGCACATCGACCACTACCTCGAAGTGGACTTCGTCAGCTTCATGAAGACCGTCGACGTCGTCGGCGGGGTCGACATCTGCTCGGTGCGGCCGATGCGGGACCGCTACACCGGCCTCGACCTGCCCGTCGGCACCAGCAGGCTGAACGGCGGCGAGGCCCTGCAGTACGTACGCTCCCGGCACATCGACGGCGCCTCCGACCTCGGCCGGATGCAGCGCCAGCAGCGCTTCCTCGCCGCGCTCGTGCACCGGGTGGCCGACGGCGGCGTGCTCATCAACCCGGTGAAGTTCAACCGGGTCGCGACCACCCTCCTCGGCTCGGTGCGCGCGGACCGCGGCTTCGGCACGGACGAGATGGTGGACCTGGGCCGGGCGATGCGGCACTTCAAGCCGTCCTCGTCGGAGTTCGTCTCGGTGCCGATCGCCGACCCCAGCTATCCGGTGCCGGGCCTCGGCTCGACCGTGATGTGGGACAGGGAGAAGGCCGGGAAGATCTTCCGCGCGCTGCGCGGGGACCGGCCGCTGGCCGCCCACCGCCCGGGCCGGCAGCGCACGGCTCTGGTCGACGTGGCGCCCGAGCGGATCCGGGTACGGGTGGACAACGGCACGGACCGGGCAGGGCTTGGGCACCGCGTGACCCGGGCGCTGCGCGCCACCGGGTTCGTCACCACCGGCTCCCCCGGCGACGCCGGCGTCGGCACCCGCCGCACGGTCGTCACGTACGACCCGGCCTGGGACCGCTCGGCGCGTACGGTCGCGGCCGCGCTGCCGGGCGCGGAGCTGCGGCCGGAGTACGGCCACGGGCCGGTGATACGGGTCACGGTCGGCGAGGACTTCCGGCAGGTGCGCAAGGTGCGGCCCGAGGACCCGGTAACGGCGGTCACGGGCGACCAGGTCATCTGCGACTAGGAAAGGCGAAGCCGCACTGGGCCCTTCAGTCGCCGATGCCCTCGGCAGCCCGCTTCGCGCGCAGTTCCTTGATCGCCCGGCGGCGGGCCAGGCGGTGCGTGCGCCGGATCTGGGCCTCCTGGTAGCGCCGCTTGTCCCGCTCGGTCTCGGGTACCACCTGCGGTACGGGCCGCGGCTTGCCGTCCGCGTCGACCGCCGCGAAGACGAGATAGGCGCTTCCGACCTGGCTCGCGGGCGTGGACTCGTTCCAGCGCTCGGCCATGACCCGGACCCCGATCTCCATGGAGGAGCGCCCGGTCCAGTTGCACTGGGCCTTCACATGCACGAGGTCGCCGACGTGGACCGGCTCCAGGAACACCATCTCGTCCATGGAGGCGGTGACCGCAGGACCGCCCGAGTGCCGCCCGGCGACCGCACCCGCCGCGTCGTCCACCAGCTTCATGATCACTCCGCCGTGGACGGTGCCGAGAAGGTTGGTGTCGGCCGCCGTCATGATGTGGCTGAGCGTGGTGCGCGAAGCGGAGGTGGGCTTGCCCGGAATCTCTGCTTCCGGGGCCGCTGCCTGTTCGGTCATGCCCTCAACCTTATGCGGCCATAAACCATGACCCCGGCCTCGTAGCTTTGCATCAGGTCTGCTACAGGCGGGGTGCGATTCGCCACTCGCCCTGTATGACAGTCGCCCCGGAAGGCACACTCCTCCCTATGAACGAGTGGCCCCAGGGATGGACCGGCGACGGCAGGGACGGCTACGGGCGCGGCAGCGCGAGCGCCCGGCCCGAGTCCGCACGCAGCATGCGCCATGTGCAGCGCCCGCGCTCGGGTGGCGGCTACGGCGGTGGGGGCTACGGCGGTAGCGGGCCGCAGGCAGAGCCGCCGCTTCCGCCGGGTCTCTCTCCGCACCGGGGCGCCGTCCCGGGCCAGCGGGGCTATGACGACTACGACGACTATGCGGACGACGGCTACAACCAAGGCCAGGTCTACGGCGGTGGCCGGGGCGATGACTTTTTCAGTCGTGGCCCGGACGGCCGCCCCGCCCCCAACCGGCGCCGCCGCATCAAGCGCGGTGTGCTGACGCTGGTCATCGTCTTCCTCGGCGTCTCCATAGCCACGTACTTCTGGGCCGACTCCAAGCTGAAGCGCGAAGTGGACCTGTCCAAGGTCATCGAGCGGCCGGAGACGGGCGCGGGCACGAACTACCTGATCGTCGGCTCCGACAGCCGTGAGGGCATGTCCGCCGAGGAGAAGAAGAGGCTGCGCACCGGCTCCGCCGAGGGCAAGCGCACGGACTCGATGATGATCCTGCACGTGGGCAGCAACGGGAACACGATGATCTCGCTGCCCCGCGACTCCGACGTGGAGATCCCGTCCTTCAAGGGCTCGGAGTCCGGCAAGCTGTTCCCGGCCGAGGGTCGGCACACCAAGCTCAACGCGGCCTACGCGGAGGACGGCCCGGAGCTGCTGGTCCGCACCGTCGAATACAACACCGGCCTGCACATCGACCACTACGCGGAGATCGGCTTCGGCGGCTTCGCCAAGATCGTGGACGCGGTCGGCGGTGTCGAGATCGACATCGAGCAGGAGATGAAGGACAAGAAGTCCGGATCCAACTTCGAGCCGGGCAAGCACACCCTCAACGGCGAGCAGTCCCTGGCGTTCGTGCGCCAGCGGTACGGCCTGACCGGCGGCGACCTGGACCGTACGAAGAACCAGCAGAAGTTCCTTTCGGCCCTGGCCGGCCAGACCGCCACTCCCTCGACCGTGCTGAATCCCTTCAAGCTCTACCCGACGATGGGCGCGGGCCTGGACACGCTCGTCGTCGACGAGGACATGAGCCTCTTCGACCTGGCCGAGATGTTCTTTGCCATGAAGGGCGTCACGGGCGGCGAGGGCAAGTCGATGAACATGCCGATCTCGGGCAGCTCCGGCGGCAACCTGGTCTGGGACAAGGCCAAGCTCAAGCAGCTGGTGAACGAGCTCAAGAACGACGAGAAGGTCACGGTCTCCGGCGACTGACCTGCTCGATCAGCTCGATCAGCCCGATCAGCTGAGCGAAGCCGTACGACGAAGGGCCCCGCCGATCCGGTCGGCGGGGCCCTTCGTCGTACGGGCGGCGGGCTACGGCAGGTTGCGGGCCATGACGATGCGCTGGACCTGGTTGGTGCCCTCGTAGATCTGGGTGATCTTGGCGTCGCGCATCATGCGCTCGACCGGGTAGTCGCGGGTGTAGCCGTAGCCGCCGAGGAGCTGGACCGCGTCCGTGGTGATCTCCATGGCGGC
The DNA here is from genome assembly GCF_052246385.1 of Streptomyces sp. 8N616. NCBI lineage: Bacteria > Bacillati > Actinomycetota > Actinomycetes > Kitasatosporales > Streptomycetaceae > Streptomyces > Streptomyces sp. 8N616. The sequence goes on from NZ_JBQQBY010000003.1 coordinate 38,550, forward strand.
GTCCGAGGCGTAGCACTTGGCGGCCGCGCCGAAGAAGGTCAGGTCGCTGTCGACGCGCTCGGACTTGGCGGCCGCGGCGTAGGTGAGCTGGCGGGCGGCCTCCAGCTTCATCGCCATGTCGGCGAGCATGAACTGGACGCCCTGGAAGTCGGCGATCGGCTTGCCGAACTGCTTGCGCTCCTGGACGTACCCCTTGGCGTAGTCGAGCGCGCCCTGCGCGATGCCCAGCGCCTGCGCCGCGATGGTGATGCGGGTGTGGTCCAGGGTCTTCATGGCCGTGGCGAAGCCGGTGCCCTCCTCGCCGATCATGCGGTCGGCGGGGATGCGGACGTTGTCGAGGTAGACCTCGCGGGTCGGGGAGCCCTTGATGCCCAGCTTCTTCTCCGGGGCGCCGAAGGAGACGCCCTCGTCGGACTTCTCGACGACGAACGCCGATATGCCCTTGCTGCGCTTCTCGGGGTCGGTCACGGCCATGACCGTGTAGTACTCGCTGACGCCGGCGTTGGTGATCCAGCGCTTGACGCCGTTGAGGATGTAGTCGTCGCCGTCGCGCACGGCCCTGGTCTTCATGCCGGCGGCGTCGGAGCCCGCGTCCGGCTCGGACAGGCAGTACGAGAACATCGCGTCGCCCTTGGCGAGCTGGCTCAGGTAGGTCTTCTTCAGCTGCTCGGAGCCGGAGAGGATGACGGGGAGCGAGCCGAGCTTGTTGACCGCGGGGATCAGGGAGGAGGACGCACAGACGCGCGCCACCTCCTCGATGACGATCACGGTCGCCAGCGCGTCGGCGCCGGCGCCGCCGTAGGACTCGGGGACGTGCACCGCGTGCAGGTCGTTCGCGACCAGCGCCTCCAGGGCCTCCTGCGGGAAGCGGCCCTCCTCGTCCACCTCGGCGGCGAACGGCGCGATCTTCGCCTCGGCGAGCGAGCGCACCGACTCGCGGAGCATGTCGTGCTCCTCCGACGGCCGGTAGAGGTCGAAATCTGTCGAGCCCGCCACGGTGCCTTCACTCCCCAGAATCGCTAATTACCGTTAAGTAACTCAATTCTAGAGGCGGGCAGCGGCCGGGCATACGTGACCTTGCTGACAGCGAACTCCCCACCGCGCCTGGGGACACCTCCCAGGCGCAGCTCTGGGGATGCCCGCCTCACAGCCAGACTATGCTCGGGCCCGCAGTCCAGCCCGACCCACCATGGAGCACACATGGCCCCGAAGATCACCGTGATCGGCACCGGATACCTTGGCGCCACGCACGCCGCCGCCATGGCAGAGCTGGGCTTCGAGGTGCTGGGCGTCGACATCTCTCCGGAGAAGGTGGAGATGCTCTCGGCGGGCCGGGTGCCGATGTACGAGCCGGGGCTGGAGGAGTTGCTGGGCCGACATGTCGCGGGCCTGGAGGGCTCCTCGGGGCGGCTGCGCTTCACCACCTCCTACGAGGAGATTGCGGAGTTCGGCGACGTCCACTTCGTCTGCGTGAACACCCCGCAGAAACACGGCGAGTACGCGGCCGACATGAGTTACGTCGACACCGCCTTCGAGCAGCTGGCGCCGCATCTGCGGCGGCCCTGCCTCGTCGTCGGCAAGTCCACCGTGCCGGTGGGCAGCGCGGCCCGGCTCGCGGACCGGCTCGCCGAGCTGGCCCCGGTGGGCGAGGACGCGGAGCTGGCCTGGAACCCGGAGTTCCTGCGCGAGGGCTTCGCCGTCCAGGACACGCTGCACCCGGACCGGATCGTGGTCGGCGTCACGAGCGAGCGCGCGGAGAAGCAGCTGCGCGAGGTGTACCAGACCCCCGTCGCAGAGGGCTCGCCCTTCATCGTCACCGACTACCCGACCGCCGAGCTGGTGAAGGCCTCCGCCAACTCCTTCCTCGCCACCAAGATCTCGTTCATCAACGCGATGGCCGAGGTGTGCGAGGCGGCCGACGGCGACGTGGTGAAGCTGGCGGAGGCCATCGGGCACGACGAGCGGATCGGCAAGAAGTTCCTGCGGGCCGGAATCGGCTTCGGCGGCGGCTGCCTGCCCAAGGACCTCCGCGCCTTCATGGCCCGGGCCGGTGAGCTGGGCGTGGACCAGGCGCTCACCTTCCTCCGCGAGATCGACTCCATCAACATGCGGCGCCGCGGGCAGATGGTGGAGCTCACCCGCGAGGCGCTGGGCGGCGGCAGCTTCCTCGGCAAGCGCGTGACGGTGCTCGGGGCGACCTTCAAGCCGGACTCCGACGACGTACGGGACTCCCCCGCGCTCAACGTCGCCGGGCAGATCCACCTCCAGGGCGGCCAGGTCACCGTCTACGACCCCAAGGGCATCGAGAACGCCCGCCGTCTGTTCCCGACCCTCGGGTACGCCCCGACGGCGCTGGACGCGGCGCGCGGTGCGGACGTGGTGCTCCACCTCACCGAGTGGCAGGAGTTCCGCGACCTGGACCCGGCGGCGCTCGGCCAGGCCGTCGCGGAGCGGCGGATCCTGGACGGCCGCAACGCGCTGGACCCGGAGCTGTGGCGCGAGGCGGGCTGGACGTACCGGGCCCTGGGGCGCCCGCGGGCGTAGCGCCTTCCGGCGGGTCGTGGCCGCCGTCGGGCGCCGGCGCTAGCCGTCCAGGCGGCCGATCGTCACCGTCGACGGGGCGCGGCGGTGCTGGGTGGCGCGGGCGGTGAACTCCGTGTCCCGCATCACCCGCAGGGCGTTCTGCCAGGTCAGCTTCGCCAGGTCCGACTCCGGCCAGCCGCGCTCCACAAGTTCCGCAATCAGCCGCGGATAGCCGGACGTGTCCTCGAGGCCCATCGGGCGACCGACGCCGCCGGTGTCGTACGAGGCGCCGAGGCCGATGTGGTCCGGGCCCGCCACGGCCCGTACGTGGTCCAGGTGGTCGGCCACATCCCGTACGGTCGCCGTCCCCTCCCCGTCCGGGCACACGTACTCCGCCTCGAAGGTCACCATGCAGACGCCGCCGCGCGCCGCCATCCGGTCCAGCACGTCGTCGGGGACGTTGGCCGGGTGGTCGGTCAGGGCCCGGGCGGCGGAGTGGGAGAAGACCACCGGGGCCTTGCTGATGGCGATGGCGCGCCGCATGGTGGCGGCCGAGCTGCCGGACAGGTCGACGAGCATCCCGATCCGGTTCATCTCCCGGATGACCTCCTCGCCGAAGAGCGTGAGGCCGCCCGCGCGCGGCTCGTCGGCCGCTGCGTCCGCCCACGGGGTGTTCCGCCCCTCGGCGAGCGCCATCCGGCGCACGCCCAGCTGGAACAGGGCGCGCAGCGCGCCCAGCGAGCTGTCGATGCACTGGCCGCCGCCCGCGGCCAGCAGCGAGGCGACACGGCCGCGCCGGCGCGCCTCGATCATGTCGTCCGCGGTGAGGGTCAGGCGCAGCGCGTCGGGGTAGGCGCGGATGAGGGCGTGGACGAACTCGACCTGCTCGAGAGTGACGCTGACCGCGCGGTCGCCCGTCACCACCTCGGGCACGGAGACCGACCAGAACTGCGCGGCCACATGCCCGGCCCGGAGCCGGGGGATGTCGGTGTGCACCCCGCCCTCGCCGGTGTCGAGGTCGAAGCGGCTGGGGGTCAGCTCGTGGCCGGAGCGCAGCCGCAGTTCCCAGGCGAGCCCGTTGAGGCCGTCCACCACGGGGTGCCGGGCGAGCAGGGCCCGGGCGCGCGCCGCCGCGTCGGGCACCCCGGGATCGGGAGACAGTTCCGCCTCGGTGCAGGGGTCGACCGGGGTAGCGGGCGCGGCTGAGGGCGCGGGCGGCGCGTTCAGCGCGGGCGGGTCCAGCAGGTCGGTCGCGTCCAGCAGGACGGGGGCGAGGTCGGCCATGGCGCGGACTTTCGTGCTCGGCGGTCGGGGTTCTTCCGCCACCCTGACACGCTGGTCCGGGCCTTTCGCGGTGGGAGAGGCGTACGGGTGGTGCGCCGCCCAACCGACCTGACGAGCCGTTAGGCCGTCAGCCGTCGAGCTCCTCGATCGTCGCGTTCGAGGGGCGGCGCCGCGGGTCCGCCTGGATCCCGCGTGCCACGTCCTCGGCGGCCCGGAGCGCGCGCACCGCGTTGTGCCACGTCAGCTTGGCGACGTCGGACGGGGACCAGCCGCGGCGCAGCAGCTCGGCGATCAGGTTCGGGTACCCGGCGACGTCGTCGAGGCCCGCGGGCGTGAAGGCGGTGCCGTCGTAGTCACCGCCGATGCCGATGTGGTCGATGCCCGCCGCCTCGCGCATGTGGTCGAGGTGGTCGGCCACGGTGGTGGCGGTGGCGACCGGCCGCGGGTTGGCCTCCTCGTACGCGCGCTGGACCTTGAGCCCGGCCGGGGTGGTGTCGAGCGGGTGCAGACCGTGGGCGCGCATGTTCTCGTCGGCGCCCCGGGTCCACTCGATGGCCGCGGGGAGGATGAACTTCGGGACGAAGGTGGCCATGGCCACGCCGCCGTTGAGCGGAAGAAGCCCCAGGACGTCGTCGGGGATGTTGCGCGGGTGGTCGCAGACGGCGCGGGCCGAGGAGTGCGAGAAGATCACCGGGGCCTCGGTGACGCGCAGCGCGTCGCGCATGGTGTCGGCCGAGACGTGGGAGAGGTCGACGAGCATGCCGGTCCGGTTCATCTCGCGGACCACTTCCTCGCCGAAGCGCGTGAGCCCGTTCGCCCGCGGCTCGTCGGTCGCCGAGTCCGCCCACGGGATGGTGTCGTTGTGGGTGAGCGTCATATAGCGCACGCCGAGGTCGTAGAAGGCGCGCAGGGTGGCGAGCGAGCAGTTGATGCTGTGGCCACCCTCGGCGCCCATCAGGGAGGCGATACGGCCCTCGGCGCGGGCAGCCTCCATGTCGTCCGCGGTGAGGGCCCGGCGCAGGTCGCGCGGGTAACGCCGGATCAGCTGTCCGACGACATCGATCTGTTCGAGGGTGGCGCTGACGGCCTGGTCCCCTGCCATGTCCGAGCGGACGTACACGGACCAGAATTGCGCGCCGACTCCGCCGGCCCGCAGCCGCGGGATGTCGGTGTGCAGGTACGCGCTCTGGTCGGTGGCGATGTCCCGCCGGTCGATGTCGTAGCGGACCTGCTCGCGCAGGGCCCAGGGGAGGTCGTTGTGGCCGTCGGCCACGGGGTGGGCGGCGAGCAGTTCGCGGGCGAGTTCACCGTATTCGGGCACCGTCGCCGTCCTTTACTGGCCGAAACCGAAGCCCGCGGTGCCGTCGACCTTGGCCCGCAGCCGCTTGCCCTTCTCCGTGGCCTGCTCGTTCAGCTCGCCCTGGAACTTCCGCATGCGGGCGAGGAGTTCGGGGTCGTGGGCGGCGAGCATCCGGACCGCGAGCAGGCCGGCGTTGCGGGCGCCCGCGACGGAGACGGTGGCGACGGGGACGCCGGCCGGCATCTGCACGATGGAGAGCAGGCTGTCCATGCCGTCGAGGTACTTCAGGGGCACGGGGACGCCGATCACCGGGAGCGGGGTCACGGAGGCGAGCATGCCGGGCAGGTGGGCGGCGCCGCCCGCGCCCGCGATGATCGCCTTGAGTCCGCGGTCCGCGGCCTGCTCGCCGTACGCGACCATCTCGCGCGGCATGCGGTGCGCCGACACGACATCGACCTCGTAGGGCACCTCGAACTCGTCGAGCGCCTTGGCGGCGGCCTCCATCACCGGCCAGTCCGAGTCGGAGCCCATCACGATGCCGATGGCAGGGGCTGAGCTCATTCCTTGATCGTCCCTCGCAGATAGTCGGCGGCGTGCCGGGCGCGCTCGCGCACGTCGGCCAGGTCGTCGCCGTAGACGTTGACATGGCCGACCTTACGGCCCGGCTTCACGTCCTTGCCATACATATGGATCTTCAACTGCGGGTCGCGGGCCATGCAGTGCAGATACGCGGAGTACATGTCGGGGAAGTCGCCGCCGAGGACGTTGGCCATGACGGTCCACTTCGCGCGCGGGCGCGGGTCGCCGAGCGGCAGGTCGAGGACGGCCCGTACGTGGTTGGCGAACTGCGAGGTGACGGCGCCGTCCTGAGTCCAGTGGCCGGAGTTGTGCGGGCGCATCGCCAGCTCGTTGACCAGAATCCCAGAAGTGCCGTCGTCGCTTCGGGTCTCGAAGAGCTCCACCGCGAGATGGCCGATGACGTCCAGCTCCTTGGCGACGGTCAGGGCCAGCTCCTGCGCCTTGAGGGACAGCTCCTCCGAGAGGCCGGGCGCGGGGGCGATCACGGTGTCGCAGACGCCGTCGACCTGGATGGACTCCACGACGGGGTAGGCGACGGCCTGGCCGTGCGGGGACCGTACGACGTTGGCGGCGAGTTCCCGGACGAAGTCGACCTTCTCCTCGGCGAGGACGGGAACTCCCGCTTTGAACGGGTCACCCGCCTCTTCTGCGCTGCGGACGATCCAAACCCCCTTGCCGTCGTAACCGCCCCGCACGGTCTTCAGGACGACGGGGAAGCCTCCGCCTTCCTCGGCGAAGCGCACGACGTCGGCCGGGTCCGCCACAATCCGGTGACGCGGACAGGGCACGCCGATCGCGTCGAGCCTGGCCCGCATCACGCCCTTGTCCTGGGCGTGGATCAGGGCCTCGATCCCCGGGCGGATGACGACGCCGTCCGCCTCCAGGACCCGCAGGTGCTCGGTCGGCACGTGCTCGTGGTCGAAGGTGACGACATCGCAGCCCTGTGCGAAAGCACGAAGGGTCTCGAGGTCGTGGTAATCGCCAACGACGACGTCGCTGACGACCTGCGCCGCAGAGTCCTGCGGAGTGTCGCTGAGGAGCTTGAACTTCAGGCCGAGGGGGATGCCCGCCTCGTGGGTCATACGGGCGAGCTGGCCGCCGCCGACCATGCCGACTACCGGGAACGTCACCCACCCAGGGTATCCGCACACCGGGACCGCTTCCGCCCCGCGCCTTGGACGATCCTCCAAGCGCTTCGACGTGGGGAACTCCATATGAGAGGCCCGGCCATCCGCGGGTGTCGGCCAGCGTCATGAGGGGCCCCTGGTTAGCATGAGGAAGCCGGGCTGAAGCCGAGACCACGCCAGTAACGGAGCCACACGATCACTATGAGTGAACGGCGCACACTGCGTTCGCGGCTGGAGCAGCTCAAACAGCTGGCCCGCGAGCTCGCCAAGTTCGGGACCGTCGGCGCCGTCGGTTTCCTGGTGAACTTCGTCGTCTTCAACCTGTGTGTGCACGCCGTCGGCCTGGCCGTGGTGCGCTCCGGCGTAATTGCCACCTTCATCGCGATCTGCACGAACTACGTCGGCAACCGCTACTGGACCTACCGGGACTGCGACAAGTCCCGGCGCAGCCGCGAGCTCACGCTCTTCTTCCTCTTCAGCGGTGTCGGCCTGGTGATCGAGAACGGCATCCTGGCCCTCTCCCACTACGGCTTCGGCTTCACCTCGACCGTCGCGGACAACATCGCGAAGAACGTGATCGGGCTCGGCATCGCCACGGTCTTCCGCTTCTGGTCGTACCGGACGTGGGTGTTCCGGGCGCTGCCCGGGCGCAAGGCCGTCGAGACCGCGGAATCGTTCCTCGAGGAGAACACGCTCAACCGGACGAAGTGACGCAGGCTGCCCGCTCGGCTCCGGGCCTCGGCCCCGGCCCTTCTCATGGTCCTTCCCCTGGCGCACCTCCCGGGCCGTTGGGCCCAGGGGGACTACCGCTGGGTGGGGGTGCCCCCATCGCGGCTCAGGAAAAGCGCGAAGACCGGCGGCTGCTGCTGGAGCAGCTCGAGGCGCCCGCCGTCCGCCTCCGCCAGGTCCCGCGCCACCGCCAGGCCGAGCCCCGTGGAGCTCCGCCCGCTGACCGTGCGCTCGAAGACCCGGGCCCCCAGGTCCGGCGGCACGCCCGGCCCCTCGTCCGTGACCTCGACCACCACCTGGTTGCCCGTGACCCGGGTGCGGATGGCCACCGGACCGGCGCCGTGCATCAGCGAGTTCTCGATCAGCGCCGCCAGCACCTGCGCGACGGCGCCCGGGGTGCCCACGGCCCGGAGCCCCTTCTTGCCCGAGCGGACGATGATCCGCCCGGCGCTCCGGTAGGCCGGCCGCCACTCCTCGATCTGCTGCTTGACCACCTCGTCCAGATCGAAGCCGACGGCCGATCCGGTGTGCGGGTCCCGGGAGTTGGTGAGCAGCCGCTGCACCACGTCGGTCAGCCGCTCGACCTGTCCGAGCGCGATCGTCGCCTCGTCCTTCACCGTCGTCAGGTCGTCCGTGGCGGTGATCTCCTCCAGCCGCATGGTGAGCGCGGTCAGCGGCGTACGGAGCTGGTGGGAGGCGTCGGCGGCCAGCCGCCGCTCGGCCGTCAGCATCCGTCCGATCCGCTCGGCGCTCGCGTCGAGGACGTCGGCGACCCGGTCCAGCTCGGGGACCCCGTACCGCCGGTGGCGCGGCCGCGGGTCGCCGGAGCCCAGCCGCTCCGCGGTCTCGGCGAGATCGGTGAGCGGAGCGGTCAGCCGGTGCGACTGGCGTACGGCGAGCAGGACGGCGGCGACGACGGCGAGCAGCGCGACCGCGAGGATGATCAGCAGCGTGCGGCCGATCTCCTCGGTGACCGTGCTCGAGGACGCCTGGACGGTCACCGTCTCGCCCTCCTCGCCGCGCTCCTTCGCCTCGATGGCATCGCCCTCGGGCCGCTCGCCGACTTCGACGGGCGCCCGTCCCGGCATCTCGATCCGGGCGTAGCGGTCGGGGGTGATCTGGTTGCGCAGCACCTCGGGGCTGATCCGCTCGCCGCCCAGCAGGCGGCTGTCGACGATGCTGACCAGGCGTACGGCCTCCGAGCCGACGCTCTCCCGGGCGCTGTTCTCGATCGTCCTGGTCTCGACGATCACCAGGGAGATGCCGAAGACGGCGATGACGACGAGCACTACGGCGAGCGTGGAGTTGATCAGACGGCGGCGCACTTTGCCCTCCGGGCAGGGATCACACGAATCGGCGGGCCGCGCGGACGGCCGCCCCCGAGCCGAGCGCGGCATTCCGCCGCCCCGCCCGGCACTCGATGCTATGCATCACCGCTTCCCGCCCGGAGCGCACTAGCTCTTCTCGAACCGGAAGCCGACCCCACGCACGGTGGCGATGTAGCGCGGGTTCGCGGCGTCGTCGCCGAGCTTCTTGCGGAGCCAGGAGATGTGCATGTCGAGGGTCTTGGTGGAGGACCACCACGTGGTGTCCCACACCTCACGCATCAGCTGGTCGCGCGTGACGACCCGGCCCGCGTCCCGTACGAGCACCCGCAGCAGGTCGAACTCCTTCGCGGTGAGCTGCAGCTCCTCCTCGCCCATCCAGGCGCGGTGCGACTCGACGTCGATCCGCACGCCGTGGGTGGCAGGCGGCTGCGCCTGCGCTTCCGCTGCCCCGCGGCGCAGCAGGGCCCGCACGCGCGCGAGGAGCTCGGCAAGGCGGAAGGGCTTGGTGACGTAGTCGTCGGCGCCCGCGTCGAGCCCGACGACGGTGTCCACCTCGTCGGCCCGGGCGGTGAGCACGAGCACCGGGAAGCCGTGGCCCTCCGTACGGAGCCTCCGGCAGACCTCGAGACCGTCCATGCCCGGCAGGCCCAGGTCGAGGACGAGGAGGTCGACACTTCCCTGGAGACCGGCGTCGAGAGCGGTGGGACCGTCCTCCCGCACCTCGACCTCGTACCCCTCACGGCGCAGTGCGCGGGCGAGCGGCTCCGAGATGGATGAGTCATCCTCGGCGAGCAGTACTCGGGTCATGGAGTGATGGTAGTCCGCACTTTCGCCGGGGCGCCCCGTCCTGACAAGGGCCTCTGGGATGAGGCGGCGAGGTCGTGGGCTACCTTCGAATGTGCCTCGCTGGTTCCGCGTTCACCTGTGATCCATACCTCAAGTCCTTCCATATGTCCCATAACTTGACGTATGGTGACGAAGCGTCCATCCACACGATCAGGGACCTTTGGCTGCGTTCGAAGCGCCGGAGGTCCTTCGTCTGTGCGCGGCCGCCACCTCACCCCCCATTCCGGGCGCTCCCCCCACACACGGGTGCGTCCCGAGCGAGCAAGGAACGACCATGGCGTCCAGCCTGACGAAGGGCGCCGCACAGCAGGGGACCCCTGCAAGCGGCAAGACCTTCTTCGGCCACCCGCGCGGACTGGCCACCCTCTTCATGACCGAGATGTGGGAGCGCTTCAGCTTCTACGGGATGCGGGCGCTGCTCGTCGTCTACCTGATCGCCGGCGGCCCCGACGCCAAGCCCGGCAGCCAGGGCGGCGGTCTGGGCATGTCCGAGGCCAACGCGGTGGCCATCTACTCCGTTTACCTCGCCATGGTCTATCTGCTGGCCATGCCCGGCGGCTGGTTCGGCGACCGGGTCTGGGGCCCGCGCAAGACCGTCGCCATCGCGGGCGGTGTCATCATCTCCGGCCACCTCGCGCTGGCCCTGCCCGGCCAGGCGACGTTCTTCGTCGGCCTGGGCCTGGTGGCGCTGGGCTCCGGTCTGCTGAAGGCCAACATCTCCACGATGGTCGGCCACCTCTACGACGGTCCGCAGGACCCGCGCCGCGACGGCGGCTTCACCCTCTTCTACATGGGCATCAACCTCGGTGCCTTCGCCGCCCCGCTGGTCATCGGCACGGTCGGCCAGACGGTCGGCTGGCACTACGGCTTCGTGCTCGCGGCCGTCGGCATGGCGCTGGGGCTGCTCCAGTTCCTCATCGGCTCCCGCCACCTCAGCGAGAAGAGCAGCGTGGTGAACGCCCCGCTGTCCCGCGAGGAGCGCGACTCCACGCTGCGCAAGGGCCTGCTCTGGCTGATCGTCGCGACCGTCTTCTACGGTGTGGTCGCCTTCTCCGGCAGCTTCACGCTCAACTGGGCGCTGGTGCCGATCACTCTGCTCGGCCTGGTCATTCCGACGGCGGTGCTGTTCCGCATCAAGCGCGACAGGGAGCTGTCGGCGGTCGAGCAGACCAAGATGAGCGGCTACATCTGGTTCTTCGTAGCCGCCGCCGTCTTCTGGATGATCTACGACCAGGGCGGCTCCACGCTGGCCGCCTTCGCCGAGACCAGGACCGCGGACACGCTGCTCGGCTTCGGCTTTCCGTCCTCGTGGTTCCAGTCCCTGAACCCGCTGTTCATCATGGCGCTGGCTCCGGTCTTCGCCTGGCTGTGGGTGTGGCTGTCCCGGCGTGACCGGGAGCCGAGCACGACGGTGAAGTTCGCGGGCGCGCTGGTGCTGATCGGCGCCTCGTTCTTCGTCTTCGTCATTCCGATGCTGATGGCCGAGGGCGGCACGAAGGTCAGCCCGATGTGGCTGGTCTCGATCTACATGGTCCAGACGATCGGTGAGCTCTGCCTCTCCCCGGTCGGCCTGTCGGTGACGACCAAGATGGCCCCGGCGAAGTACGCGAGCCAGATGATGGGCGTGTGGTTCCTCGCGGTCACCGCGGGCGACTGCGCAACCGGCCTGCTGTCGCTGGCGGGTGTGGACCTCAGCGGGTCCGGCGTCGTCGGACTCGAGGCGGCGCTCGCGGCCCTGGCCGGATTCGCGATCTACATGTACCGCAAGCGGGTCGCGGGGCTGATGGCCGACGTCCACTGACCCACTCCGGCCCACCGGCCCACTGGCGTAAGCCTGGTGAGGGCCCCGGCGCACTCGGTGCCACCGAGTGCGCCGGGGCCTTCGCATTCATCGGCCTCCGCCGGCTAGCGGGTACCGCGCAGCCTGCGCCAGGGGGTGAAGGTGAAGACCGCGCCGCCGAGCAGAATGACCGTGCCCGCGACCAGGCCGAGGGCGCGCAGGGCGCCGTTGTCGCTCGCGCCGGTCTCGGCGAGGCCGCCGCTCGCGGACGAGCCGCCTGCAGAGCCGCCGGCCGAGCCGCCCGAACCGCCCGCGGCGCCTCCCGCCGCGGAGCCGCCCGCGGACGAGCCGCCGGAAGCGCCGCCCGGCTGGGCCGAGGTGTCCAGTTCGAGCGAGACGCCCGGGTCCTTCGCCGGCGTGCAGGTGGTGGTCGTGCCCAGGGCCTCGATGGTCAGGACGCCCGGGGTGAGCGTCGCCTTGCCGGTGGCACCCGGCTTGTACGTGCCCTTGAGATCGGGGATCTCGATGGGGTCACCGGACTTGATGGGCTCCTTGTTCGTCGGCCCTGCGACGTGGACCGTGCCCTTGTCGGCGCCGCCCAGCACGACCTCCATGGAGGGCTTGACCGAGTCCTCCGGGATATCGGCCGGGCTGTCCATGACGGACTTGGTGAACTTCACCGTCAGATCGAAACTGCCGCCGTTCTTCTTGCCGTTGATCTGGACCGGTGAGGTCGCCTCCTTGTCGCCGATGGGGGTCTTGCACGTGTACGGGACCTCGACCTCCTTGCCCTTGTACTCGGTGCCGTCGGGGTCTCCCCCGCCGCCGGAGGATCCGCCGGAGGCCGAACCGGACGACGTACCCCCGGACGACGAGCTGCCGCCCGTGGTGTTTCCGCCGGTCGTGTCCCCGCCGCCGTCCGTCACCTTGATGGTGGCGGCGGGCTTCACCTCCTCCTTTGGAGAACACTTGGTGTCCGTGGAGATGGGCTCGTTGACGTTGATGTTGTAGAAGCCGGGCGTCAGCGTCACCTCGCCCGCCTTCTCCAGCTTCAGTGTGCCCTTCATGTCGGACAGCACCATGGGACTGTTCTTGGGGATCGGCGGGTTCTGCCGTGCGCCCTCCACCGGCAGCTCACCGCTCTGCGCGCCCGCCACCGCGATCTTTCCCGTCGGCTTGACGCTGTCCTTCTCCAGGTCGAGGACGTCGGGGTTCTTGGAAGCGGCCTGCACCGTCTTCCACACCACCTCGACGGTGTCCCCGACCTTGGCCGTGTCCGGGGCCTGGATGTCCACCTTGGTGGTGCCCTGCACCGGTGGCATGCCGGAGATCGGCGGCGGTATGCATTCCGTGGCGAACGACACCTCTGCGGCCTGTGCCGGGCTCGCGGCGATCAGGAGCCCCGCACCGCCGAGCATCAGCGCTGAACCGGCCGCGCTCAGCTTCCGTTGGGAATTCACGAGCTTCCTTTCGACGTGGGTCGGTCTTCTGACGGTGCGGAGAGAGGTGCTTCCCGGGACGGAAGCGTGTCGGGGGTGAACCAGGGGAAGGCGGCGGCGGGTTCGCTCGCCGCGGTGGGGTCCGGGGGATCCGGGTCGCCCGGGGGGTCCGGGGGATCCAGGGGGTCCGGGGGGTTCAGGCCGCGCTGCCGGGTGCGGTGACGGCCCGCCGTATGACCCGCCGTACGGCCCGGCGCCCGCGGCCGTACGCGGTCGACGACCGCCATGCCGATCCGGAAGACCGCGGCCGGGACGACGACGAACAGCAGCACCCAGAAGAGCGTCACACCCCACGGGCGCCCGACGCCCCACGGCTGTTCGGTGAGCACCTTGTCCCCGTACTTCAGGGACACGAGGTAGTCGCCGTGCGCGCCCGCGGCCAGCTCGACCGGCAGCCTGATCCGCGCCTTCTCACCTGGCTGTACGGTTCCGCGCCACTGCTGTTCCTCCCACTGAGGGGCGAACACGCCATGCGAGGTGCCGACCCGGAAGACGGGGTTCCTGGCCGGGGCCGAACCGAGGTTGCCGACGGTCAGGACGAGTTGGCGCCGCGCCGGCGCGCCGAACCAGGTGAGCAGCCCGCTCGACCCCTCGAGCCGCGCCGCGAGCACCGCGAGCCGCCCGGTTCCCTCGTCCTCGGGCAGCGGGGCGACCGGGTGCCCGGCGACCTTCAGCGTCGCGTCCGCCGAGGCGGCCTCGCCCGTCACGGTCGCGACGTGCACGACACAGGGGCAGGGCTTGGGCGGTTCCGCGACCGGCAGCTTCCTGGTGAAGGTGCCGTCGGGGCGGGTGGTGACGGCGCGTCCGTCGGCGTTGGCGCAGGCGTTGGTACCGCCGATCATGTTCTGGCCGCAGATGAGCAGCGTCAGGAGAGTGCGGGGCCGCCAGCCCTCGCCTGTGACGGTGATCGTCCCGCCGGCGCCCGCCTCCTCTTCGGAGAGGCTGACGTTCGGGCTCTCGGCGGCCGCGGCGCGCGAGGCGCCTCCGGCGGGGAAGACGACGAACGAGGCGGCGGCCAGGACGGCGAGCAGCGCGGCCAGCACGGAGCGCTGTGCGGGCGGCGCGGCTGCGCGCGTTGAGCGCCTGGCCACGCGCGGACGAGCGAGCACGGAGTCGTCCGTCCCCGTGCCCGGTCGGGCCGGAGGACACCCCGGCCCGGCAGGTCGCCGGATGTCCTTGCTGCCGCTCACCGTGCCGCCCCCGATCCCGTATCCGCCAACGTCCGCTCGCACCCGGCCTCGTGCCCTCCGTCGTCCGCTCCGTCTCCGTCTCCTGCTCCTGCTTGCTCCGCGCCGCTCGCGCGGGACGCCCTTCTGCGTCTGCGGCGCACGTACGTGCCGCCCGCGGCCGCCGCCGCCAGGCCGCCGCCGAGCAGCAGGAACCCGGCCGCCGCCCAGGGGAAGGCGGTGTACGAGGCGGTGGCCGAGCCGTGGGCGCCGCCCGCAGCGGTGGCGGTGAGCGCGACCTGCACCGAGTCGAGCCAGGGCGCCCCGGGCCACTTCTCGGTGAGCCGCACCCGCTGGCCCGGCAGAAGCTCCATCGGGAGGGCGCGGGCGTCTCGCTGGAGCACCTCGTCGCCGAAGAGGCCGTCGGCCCGTACCGCGATCCGGGGGCTCAGCGCGGTGTTGCCGCGGTTGACGAGCGCGTAGTGGATCTCGGCGCCGCTGCCGGTCTCCGCGACGGACACGTCCTCGACCGACAGCGCGGACAGCGTCGGCCCGGTGACCCGCAGATGGATCCGTACGCCCGACTCCCGCCCGCCGCCGGTCACGACGACCGCGCCGGGGTGGTCGCCGGGCACGGCGTCCGGCGGGACGGTCACCGTGAAGGGGACCTCGGCCCGGGTGCGGGGCGGCACCTTCACCTGCGTGGAGGCGAGGGCGACCCACGCGCCGACGCCGGTACTCCGGCCGGTCTCCCGTACGGCGAAGGCCCCGGCGTGCGTGTTGTACGCGTCGGCGCCGCGCAGTTCTACGGTCCGCGGCCGGTCGCCGGGGTTGGTGACGGCGACCGTGTCCTCGAGCACGCTTCCCGGCCGCCCCTCCAGATAGAAGTACGCCCGCCCTCCCGCACTGGGCCTGCTCCCGCCCCCAGGCGCGGGCGCGGCCGACCAGCCCGCGTCCGCGGCGGGCACCCCGTACGCAGTCGCACTGACCAGCACCGCAGCGGCAGCGGCCAGCGCTGCGGCAAGAACCACGGCTCCCCTGCGAGTACGGGACGTCATCGGCGGCTCCTCAAGTGTTCGCTCGCGGACGGGTTGGGCACTGGCGCACCGCGGGGGGGGCACGTGGTGCGCTATCGGCAAGGGGCCGACGGCTCGCCGAACCTCGGTCAGCGTCGGTGATCAGCTGAGCCCGCAGCCCCGGGGCCCAGGCCCGCGGTCGGCGGCCCGCGGTCGGCGGCCGGCAGCGGGGCCGGTCGTGCGGCTCGGCGGTCGGCTCCGTCCGCGGCCGCGCGGGGCGGCGGCACCAGCGCCTCCGCGCGGGAGCGCGCCCGCGCTAGGCCGTCGGCCGCTGGCCGCGGCGGGTCAGCCAGAGCGCTCCGGCCACTCCGGCGAGGAGAACCGTTCCGCCGAGAGTTCCGAGCGCCACCGCCGAGTCCGCAGGCCCGGTCTGCGGCAGCTGCTCGCCGCCCGACGGCTCCGACTGCGCACCGCCCGTACCACCGGTACCACCGGTACCGCCCGCGGCGCCCTGCACGTCGAGCGCCAGCGACGGCTTGGGGTCGTTCACCGGGTTGCACGTGGTCGTCGTGCCCAGCGCCTTGATCGTCAGGGTCGAGGCGGTGAAGGTGACCTTGCCGCTCGCCTTCGGGGTGTAGGTACCCGTCAAGTCAGTGATCTTGATCGGGGTGTTGGCGGGGATCGCCTCGGCGTTCGGCGGGCCCGACACGGGCACCGTGCCGCTCTCCGCTCCGCCCAGCTTGATCAGCGCACTCGGCTTCATCGCCCCCTTGCCCAGCTCGACCGGGCTGGACGAGACGCCTTTCTCGAAGGTCATGGTGAGCTTGTAGGCGCTGCCGTTCTTGACGCTCCTGATGTCGATGGGCGAGACCGCGCCCTTGTTGCCGATCGGCGTCTTGCACTGGTAGTCGACGTCCACGACCTCGGCGTGGGCGGCAGGGGCGGCCAGCAGAACCGCGGACCCGGCCGCCACTGCCGCAGCCACCGCGAGCGCGCCCCCGCGCGCGGCCGCACGGCGCTTCGTACGGGACACCTCGGAAACCTCGGACACCTCGGGATCCCCCTCTCGTCGGTCGGTTGTCGCCACCGGTCAATTACTGACGACACATCAGATCCGGCGCGACAGTACGCCGGGGACCTTGTAGAGGGAAGACAAAGAACACGCCGGATCGGCGTGTTCGGAACAGGCTGGGGGCAGAAGCGGCGTCCTAGGCGGGCGCGGCCAGTTCCGCCCAAACGGTCTTGCCGATGCCGTCGGCGTTCCGCACGACCCCCCAGTCCAGGCACAGCCGCTGGACGATGAACATGCCGTGGCCGCCGGGCCGCCCCGCGCGGTGCGGGGTGCGGGGTGCGGGCGAGCCCGTGCCGAGGTCCACGACCTCGAGCCGCAGGACCTTGGCCGTGCAGCCGACGCGGAGCTCCTCCGGGCCCTCGGCGTGCAGACAGGCGTTGGTGACGAGCTCGGAGACGACGAGCAGCACATCCTCGGCCGCGGCCCGCTGGTCGCCGGTGGCCGCAGGCAGCCAGCCCCAGTCGTAGAGGGCCTGCCGGGTGAAGTCCCGGGCGCTCGGGACGATGCCGCTCGCCCCGTTGAGACGCAGCGTACGCACCTGGCCGGACGCGGGTACGGCAGGGGAAGCACCGCCCGACTCCGGGCCGCGATCACCCGGCGAGTACGGCCGCGTGGTGCTCATCAGCGCTTCACCTCACCGATTCGCCGGTAACACAGGTAACGGGTACCTGACAGATTCATCAGATTCAGCTGTCTCCTGCCCGACCAATGCGCGAGAACACCCACTTCTTCGCTGCGGAACGTGTGACGCATATAACGCGCGTATCACGATTCGCGGCGGGCGGGGGAGCGCTCAGTCGGCCGGCGAGTCGGCGAGAGCCTCGTCGAGCGTGTCATGCACAGTGAAGACGGCCTCCGCGCCTGTGATCTCGAAGACCCTCGCGACCACGGGGAGCATGCCGACCAGATGGACGCCACCACCTGCCGCTTCGGCCTTGAGCCGGGCGCCCAGCAGTACGTTGAGCCCGGTGGAATCACAGAACTCGAGCTGTGAACAGTCCACCACCAGCCGGGATCGCCCCTGGTCGACGCACCCCTCCAGCGGCTCTCGCAGCACCTCGGCGGTGTGGTGATCGAGCTCACCCGCCGGTGTTACGACCGCGCTGGACCCGTGGTGCCGAACCTCGACCTGGAGTCGGCCCCTGTTGGCACTGCCGACCATCCCGCGGTCCATGCGCACCCCTTCTGGTTGCTTGCGACGGCGCACCCCGAACCCTACGCCTTCGATACGCCGTCCGGTAGACGAACATCCCCTCGAAACGGACATAGGGCCATAATCAGACCTTGCTTTCCGCTGGCCGGAGCGGGTAGGGCTAGTAGGGACACGTTCAACCACAGCCGGCTTCGGAGGCGCCGCACACCGCAGGAAGAGAATCGGCACCCGGCAGCCATATGCCGAGAACGATGGAGGAGACAATGTCACCCCGGCTCGACGAGCTGCGTACCGCCGACGACGCCCCCCACGGGCCCCGGTCCGCGACGTCGACAACCGAACCCGAGCAGCCGGAGCAGGCGCTCGCGCGGCTCGAACCGCTCGAGCACCAGATCGGCGCTCACGAGGGTCACGACGAAGACGTCTTCGCGGACCTCCCCGAGATCCCTCCGTACGACGAGGTGGCCCCGCTCGACGCGAGGGCCCTGTCCAAGACCCTCTTCGCGCGACTCGAGTCGCTCGAGGAAGGCACCCACGAGTACGCGTACGTCCGTAACACGCTGGTCGAGCTCAACCTCGCCCTGGTGAAGTTCGCGGCCTCCCGGTTCCGCTCCCGCAGCGAGCCCATGGAGGACATCGTCCAGGTCGGCACGATCGGCCTGATCAAGGCGATCGACCGCTTCGAGCTGAGCCGCGGCGTGGAGTTCCCCACCTTCGCGATGCCGACGATCGTCGGCGAGATCAAGCGGTTCTTCCGCGACACCAGCTGGTCGGTGCGCGTTCCGAGGCGGCTGCAGGAGCTGCGGCTCGACCTGGCCAAGGCGGGCGACGAGCTGTCCCAGCAGCTCGACCGCGCGCCGTCGGTGGCCGAGCTCGCCGAGCGCCTCGGCATCACCAAGGACGAGGTCGTCGAAGGCATGGCCGCGAGCAACGCGTACACCGCGAGCTCGCTCGACGCCCAGCCCGAGGAGGACGACACCGAGGGCGCCCTGGCGGACCGCATCGGTTACGAGGATCACGGGCTCGAGGGCATCGAGTACGTCGAGTCGCTGAAGCCGCTGATCGCCGAGCTGCAGCCGCGGGACCGGAAGATCCTGTCGCTGCGCTTCGTGGCCAACATGACGCAGTCCGAGATCGGCGAGGAGCTCGGCATCTCGCAGATGCACGTGTCGCGGCTGCTGACACGCACCCTCGGCCGATTGCGCAAGGGCCTGATGATCGACGAGTAACCCCCCATTGTGGACGTGTGGGCAGTTGTTCCGCTGAGCGGAACTGCTGCCCACACGTCTGTCACACGAGTTCGCCGCGGTGCCAGACGGCGGCCGCGAGGGGGACGCCGGGGCGGTAGGCGAGATGCACGTGCGAGGGGGCGTCCAGCAGCACCAGGTCGGCCAGGGCGCCCGGCGCGATGCGTCCCACGTCGGTACGGCGCAGCGCCGCGGCCCCGCCCGCCGTCGCCGACCACACCGCCTCGTCCGGCGTCATCCGCATCTCGCGTACGGCGACGGCGATGCAGAAGGCCATGGAGCTGGTGAAGGACGAGCCGGGGTTGCAGTCGGGGGACAGTGCGACCGTGGCGCCCGCGTCCAGCAGGCGGCGCGCGTCGGGGTACTGCGCGCGCGTGGAGAACTCCGCGCCGGGGAGCAGGGTGGCGACCGTGTCGCCGTTCGCGAGGGCGTCGACGTCGGCGTCGGTCAGGTGCGTGCAGTGGTCGGCCGAGGCCGCGCCGAGCTCCACGGCGAGCTGTACGCCGGGGCCGTACGAGAGCTGGTTGGCGTGCACCCGCGGGGTCAGGCCGCGGGCGGCGCCGGCCGTGAGAACGGCGCGTGCCTGGTCGCCGTCGAAGGCGCCCTTCTCGCAGAAGACGTCGATCCAGCGGGCGTAAGAGGCGCAGGCGTCGAGCATCGGGCCGGTGACCAGGCCGACGTACGCGGCCGGGTCGTCGGCGAACTCGGGGGCGACGATGTGCGCGCCGAGGTATGTCACTTCGTCGGTGTGGGCGGCCGCGATGCCCAGAGTGCGGGCCTCGTCCTCGACGGTGAGGCCGTAGCCGGACTTGATCTCGATGGTGGTGGTGCCCTGGCGCAGCGCCTCGCGGACGTAGCGGCCGGCGTTGGCGTGCAGGACGTGGTCGGAGGCGGCGCGGGTGGCGGCGACGGTGGTGCGGATGCCGCCCGCGGTGTACTCGCGGCCCGACATGCGGGCGTTGAACTCCTCGGTGCGGTCTCCGGCGAAGACCAGGTGGGAGTGGGAGTCGACGAAGCCGGGGATCACGGCCCGGCCCTCGGCGACGATCCGGTTGTCAGTGGTGGGTGCTTTGCTGGTTTCACCGACCCAGGCGATGCGGTCGCCGTCGATGACGACGGCCGCGTCCTGGATCAGACCGAGGGGGCCCGAGCCGAGGGAGGGGGTATTCGTGACGAGGCTCGCGATGTGGGTGATGGCGGTGGCCATGGTCGCGCTGTTCTCCAACCGTTCGCTGGTGTCCGGGCGTTGGCGGTGGTCCGGGCGTTGGCGGTGGTCCGGGCGTTGGCGGTGGTCCGGGCGTTCGCTCATGTCCTGGCTTTCGCCGGGGTCCGGCCGCTCGCTGTTCTCCGCCCGTCCGATGGCCGTCAGACCCGCAGTGCCGCGATCGCTTCGGCCAGTGACGCCGGGACGTGCGGGACGAGCTGGTGGACTCCGTCGCGGACGATGTGGCGTCCGGCGACCACGGTGTGGCGGACGTCCGCGCTGGTCGCCGCGAATATCGCGGTCTCGGTGGCCAGTCGGGGCATCGGCCCCACGGTGCGGACCGAGTCCAGCGCGACCGTGGTGAGGTCGGCGAGCGCGCCCACCTCGATACGGCCCGCCTCGTGCCAGCCCAGTGCGGCGTGTCCGTCCTCGGTGGCCGCGCGCAGCAGCTGAGAGGCGGTCCAGTGGCCGCGGGTCCGGGTGCGAAGCCGCTCGTCGAGCTCCATGGCGCGGGCTTCTTCGAGCAGGTCGATGACGGCGTGGCTGTCGCTGCCGAGGCAGAGCGTGCTGCCCGCATCGTGGAGCTGCTTGGCCGGGCCGATGCCGTCGGCGAGGTCCCGCTCTGTCGTGGGGCACATGCACACGCCGGTGGACGAGCCACCGATCAGGGCGATGTCTCCGGCGGTGAGGTGGGTGGCGTGGACGGCGGTGGTGCGCCGGCCGAGCACCCCGTGGTCGGCAAGCAGCCGGGTCGGGGAACAGCCGTGTGCCCGCCGGCAGGCGTCGTTCTCGGCGGTCTGCTCGGAGAGGTGGACGTGAAGGGGGGCGCGGTGGTCCTCGGCCCACTTGGCGACGGTGCCCATCTCGACGGCAGGGACTGCGCGTACGGAGTGGATGGCCGCGCCGAGCCGCGCGTGGTCGCCCAGCGAGCCGGGGGCGAGGGCCGAGACGCGCTCGGCCCAGGCGTCGGCGCTGCCGTCGCCGAAGCGCAGCTGGTCGTGGCCGAGCGGCGCCCCGCTGCGGCCGGTCCCGAAACCGGAGGCGAGATAGCAGGTGTCGAGGAGGGTGATGCGGATGCCCGCGTCGGCGGCGGCCGCGATCAGGGCCTCGCCCATGGCGTTGGGGTTGCTGTACCGGTCGCCGCCCGGGGCGTGGTGCAGATAGTGGAACTCGCCGACGGCGGTGATCCCGGCCAGAGCCATCTCGGCGTAGACGGCCCTGGCGAGGTCGAAGTACGTGTCGGGGGTGAGGCGGGAGGCGAACTGGTACATCACCTCGCGCCAGGTCCAGAAGGTGCCGGAGCCCACCTGGACCGTGCCCCGCAGGGCGCGGTGAAAGGCGTGTGAGTGCGCGTTGGCCATGCCGGGGACGGTCAGGCCGCGCAGTGTGACCGAGCCGGGCGGCGGGACGGCGGTGTCGGGGTGCACGGCCGCGATCCGCCCGTCGTGGCCGGTCTCGATCAGCACCTGTGGTTCGACCGTGCCGTTCAGCCAGGCGTGTTCGGCCCAGTAGGTCTGCGGTGTCAGGGACACGCAAGGCCCTCCAGTACGTCGGCGAGTGCGGTCACGCCGGCGAGGCAGTCGTCCTCGACGGCCGTCTCTGCGGGTGAGTGCGAGACGCCGGTGGGGTTCCGCACGAACAGCATGGCGGTGGGCACCGAGGCCGACAAAATACCGGCGTCGTGGCCCGCGCCCGTAGGCAGCACCGGGACGGGCGCACCGTCCGTGCCGAGCAGGGCCGCGAGCTTATCGCGCAGGCCGTGCTCGAACTCGACCACGGGGGTGAAGGACTCACGGGTGACACGCACGTCGACGCCCTCGCGCGCCCCGCGCTCGACGGCCGCCCGCTCGATCTCGGCCACGACGGTGGCGAGGGTCTGCTCATCGACGGCGCGGGAGTCGAGCCAGCCGCGGACCAGGGACGCGATGGCGTTGACGCCGTTCGGCTCGACGCTGACCTTGCCGAAGGTGGCGAGGGCGCCGGAGCGGGCCGCCTTCTCGCGGGCGGCGAGCACGGCCGCGGCGTAGGTGAGCATCGGGTCGCGGCGGTCCTCGATACGGGTCGTCCCGGCGTGGTTGGCCTCGCCGTGGAAGTCGAACCGCCAGCGGCCGTGCGGCCAGATCGCGGAGGCCACGCCGACGGGGTGGTTGATCCCCGCGGCGGAGCCGCTGTCGAGCGCAGCGAGGGCGCGGCCCTGCTCGACGTGGAGTTCGACGAACGCGCCGATGCGGGCGAGTTGTTCGGGGTCGGGGCCGATCGCCGACGGGTCGTGGCCCGCGCGCTCCATGGCCTGCGCGAGAGTGACGCCGTCGGCGTCGCGCAGATCGTGCGCCTGCGCAGCGGTCAGCTGCCCCGCGGTGAGGCGGGAGCCGACGCAGGCGAGGCCGAAGCGGGCGCCTTCCTCGTCGCCGAAGTTGACGATCGCGATCGGGCGGGTGGGCGCCGCCCGGCGTGCTCGCAGCTCGTCGAGTGCGGCGAAGGAGGAGACGACGCCGAGGGGGCCGTCGAAGGCGCCGCCGTCGGGGACGGAGTCGAGGTGCGAGCCGGTGACGACGGCGTTGTCCCCTGCGGGGTCGCCGAGCCAGGCCCACTGGTTGCCGTTGCGGTCCAGCTCGTAGGCGAGTCCGCGGGACTCGGCCTGCGCCTGGAACCAGGCGCGGCAGTCGGCGTCGGCGCCGGTCCAGGCATAGCGGCGGTAGCCGCCGGTGGCCGCGGAGCGGCCGATGGGCAGGAGATCTGCCCACATCTCGTGGAAGGAGGCCGGTTGTGGGCATTCGTTCCGCGGGGCGGAACGGGTGGGCACAACCGGCCACCGGCCCGCAGGCGCGCACGAAACGGAATCCCCGGCGGGGGCTGGCGCATCACCGCCGACCGCGGGCCGGTGGTCGGGGTGTGCCCACCCGTTCCGCCCCGCGGAACGATTGCCCACACCGGGGTTCATGCGCCCTCCCGCATCGGGATGCGGACCTCGCGCTCGCGTGCGACCTCGTCCGCACGGTCATAACCCGCATCGACGTGGCGGATGACCCCCATGCCCGGGTCGTTCGTGAGCACGCGGCGGATCTTCTCGCCGCCCAGCCTCGTGCCGTCGGCGACTGTGACTTGGCCTGCGTGAAGGGAACGGCCCATACCGACCCCGCCCCCGTGGTGGATCGAGACCCAGGACGCGCCCGACGCGACGTTGACCATCGCGTTGAGCAGCGGCCAGTCGGCGATCGCGTCCGAGCCGTCGAGCATGGCCTCCGTCTCCCGGTACGGGGAGGCGACCGAGCCGCAGTCCAGGTGGTCGCGGCCGATGGCCAGCGGGGCCTGGAGCTCTCCGGAGGCCACCATGTCGTTGAAGCGCTCGCCCGCGCGGTCCCGTTCGCCGTAGCCGAGCCAGCAGATGCGGGCCGGGAGGCCCTGGAAGTGCACCCGCTCCCCCGCCATCTTGATCCAGCGGGCCAGGGACTCGTTCTCCGGGAAGAGGTCGAGGATCGCCTGGTCCGTCCTGGCGATGTCGGCCGGGTCGCCGGACAGGGCGGCCCAGCGGAAGGGGCCCTTGCCCTCGCAGAACAGCGGCCGGATGTACGCGGGCACGAAACCGGGAAAGGCGAAGGCTCGGTCGTAGCCCGCCAGTTGGGCCTCGCCGCGGATGGAGTTGCCGTAGTCGAAGACCTCGGCGCCCGCGTCCATGAAGCCGACCATCGCCTCGACGTGCCTGGCCATGGACTCGCGCGCCCGCTGCGTGAAGTCCGCGGGCTTCTCGGCCGCGTACGAGGCCATGTCGTCGAAGTCGATGCCCAGCGGGAGGTATGAGAGCGGGTCGTGGGCGCTCGTCTGGTCCGTCACGATGTCAATCGGGGCGTTCATCGCGAGCAGCTGCGGTACGAGGTCGGCCGCGTTGCCGAGGACGCCGATGGAGAGCGGGCGACGGGCGTCGCGCGCCTCGACGGCCAGCTGGAGCGCGTGCTCCAGACTGTCGGCCTTCACATCCAGGTAGCGATGCTCGATGCGGCGGTCGATCGCGCGCGGGTCGCAGTCGATACAGATGGCGACACCGTCGTTCATGGTGACCGCGAGCGGCTGGGCGCCGCCCATGCCGCCGAGACCGGCCGTCAGCGTAGTCGTGCCCGCCAGCGTCCCGCCGAACTTCTTCGCGGCGACGGCCGCGAACGTCTCGTACGTGCCCTGGAGGATGCCCTGGGTGCCGATGTAGATCCACGAACCGGCCGTCATCTGCCCGTACATGGTGAGTCCGAGGGCCTCCAGCCGCCGGAACTCCTCCCAGTTCGCCCAGTCCCCGACCAGGTTGGAGTTCGCGATCAGCACACGCGGCGCCCACTCGTGGGTCTGCATCACGCCCACCGGGCGGCCGGACTGGACGAGCATGGTCTCGTCCTGCTTCAGCGTCCGCAGCGTGCGGACCATGGCGTCGAAGGAGCGCCAGTCGCGGGCCGCCTTGCCCGTGCCGCCGTAGACGACGAGCTTGTCCGGATGCTCGGCGACCTCGGGGTCGAGGTTGTTCTGCAGCATCCGCAGGGCGGCTTCCTGCTGCCAGCCCTGAGCGCTCAGTTCCGTACCACGCGGTGCTCGCACAGGTCGCGGTCCTGACATGAGCCCTGCCTCCCTGCCGTCGATGGATTGAGATATTCACATCCTCTAAGGATGAATAGACGTAGTCAACAGGGGGCTGTGCGACTACAGCGTGAATCCGGCCGGGAAGGGGTCCGCCGGGTCCAGCAGGTACTGGCCCATCCCTGTGATCCATGCCCGCCCCGTGACGGTCGGGACCACGGCCTCGTGCTCTCCGACGCGGGTGGTCCCGGTGAGACGGCCGGTGAAGCGGGTGCCGATGAAGGACTCGTTGACGAAGTCCTGGTGGAGCGGCAGCTCCCCGCGCGCGTGCAGCTGCGCCATACGGGCACTGGTGCCCGTGCCGCACGGCGAGCGGTCGAACCAGCCCGGGTGGATGACCATCGCGTTACGGCTGTGGCTGCCATCCGGGGCACCCGGGCCGCCCCGGCCCGGCTCTCCCGGGGCCGTGAACTGGACGTGGTGGCAGCCCGAGATCCCCGCCTCCTCCGGGTGGACCGGCCGCCGCTGCCGGTTGATCTCGCCCATGATGGCCAGACCGGCCGCGAGGATCTCCCCCTTCCGTTCCCGGGAGAAGGGGAGGCCGAGCCGCTCGAGCGGCGTGATCGCGTAGAAGTTTCCGCCGTACGCCATGTCGTAGCGGACCTCGCCGATGCCGGGCACACGCACGGTGGCGTCGAGCTCGGCGGCGTACGAGGGCACGTTCCGGAGCGTGACGTGCTCGGCGCGGCCGTCGCGCACGGCGACCTGCGCCTCGACCAGCCCTGCCGGTGCGTCCAGACGCACCGTGGTCACCGACTCGGTCACCTCGACCATCCCGGTCTCGACCAGGACCGTCGCCACGCCGATCGTGCCGTGCCCGCACATCGGCAGGCATCCGGAGACCTCGATGAACAGCACGCCCCAGTCGGCATCGGTGCGCGTCGGGGGCTGGAGGATCGCGCCGCTCATCGCGGCGTGGCCGCGCGGCTCGTTCACCAGCAGCCGGCGGATGTGGTCGAGGTGCTCGACGAAGTGCAGGCGACGGGCCGCCATGGTGTCACCGGGGATCGGGCCGACGCCGCCGGTGACGACGCGTGTGGGCATGCCCTCGGTGTGGGAGTCGACGGCGCTGAAGCAGCGGGCGAGGGGGGTACCTCCCACGCCCTTAAGGCTGTGGGGGAGCATCAGACCGCCTCCGCCGCCGGCGCAAACGCATCCAGCGCTCGTTTCATGTCGGCATCCACCGCGGCCAGTTGGGCGTCGGTCAGCGGCCCGCGGGGCGGGCGGCACGGGCCGCCGTACCGGCCGACCAGGTCCATGCCGCGCTTGATCGCCTGGACGAACTCGGTGCGCGAGTCCCAGCGGAATGCGGCGACCAGCGGCTCGTACAGCGCCCTCGCCTCGGCGAGCCGTCCGGCGCGGGCGAGCTCGTAGAGCCGGGCGGACTCGGCGGGGAAGACGTTCGGGAACCCGGCGAACCAGCCGGTCGCGCCCATGAGGAGCGCTTCGAGGACCAGGTCGTCGGCGCCGGCGACGACGGCGAGACGCGGCGCCTGCTCCTTGATGTGGAGGACGCGGCGGACGTCGCCGGAGAACTCCTTGACCGCGACGACGTTGTCGATCGCGGCGATCTCACCGAGCGCCTCGGGGGTGAGGTCGACCTTGGTGTCGAACGGGTTGTTGTACGCCATGACGGGCAGGCCGGCCTTCGCCACCTCCTCGAAGTGGTGCACGATCTCGGCGGTGTTGGCGCGGTAGAGGGTCGGAGGGAGACACAGGACCCCGTCGGCGCCGTCCTCGGCGGCGAGCTCGGCATGCCGCCGGGCCTGGTGCGCGCCGGGCGCGTGCACGCCCACGACGACGAGCGCGTCCCGGCCGACCGCGTCGACGGCGGTACGGGCGACGGCGCGGCGCTCGGCCTCGCTGAGGGAGGAGTACTCCCCGAGCGAGCCGTTGGGGCCTACGCCGTGACATCCACTGTCGACGAGCCAGCGGCAGTGGGCCGCGTAACAGTCGAGGTCGGGGCGGAGGCCTGCGGGGGCGGTGGGGTCGTCGGCGTAGGGGAGGGCGGTCGCGACGATGACGCCGGTGAGGGACTGCGCGTGGGGCTTGGGCATCCGGGGCTCCTTGTGTGCGGGTTGGGGGCGTGCGGATTGCGAGTGCGGGTGCGTGGGTGCGCGGTCTGCCCGGGCCACCCCGCCCCACCCCTGACCCGACGCCGGAGTCACGGCGGCTCCGCCAGGTCGCCGAGACGGATGGGCTGGGCGATGGGGCGGCGGTCCGCGCCGGAGGCGTCCAGGCCCGCGAGCTCGGCCGCGTTGCGGCCGCAGACGCGGCCCTGGCACGGGCCCAGGCCCACCCGGCTGGTGAGCTTGAGCGTCCGCATGCCGTCCGCGGCGCGGTCCCGGACCGCGCTGCGCAGGTCTCCGTATGTGACCTCCTCGCAACGGCAGACCAGGGTGTCGTCCGTCAGCCAGGTCCGCCAGCCGGGGCGGACGCGGTGCGCGTCGGCGAGGGCCTCGGCGAAGCGGCGTCCGGACCGTACCCGGGCCGCCGCCCCTGGCCGGATGGTTCGGCCCGCAGCCGCCAGCCCCGCCACCTCCCCCTCCGCGGCGGCCGGTTCTGCCCCGCCGATGCCCGTGATCTCGCCCGCCGCGTACACGTCCGGTACGGAGGTCGCCTGCGCGGCGTCGACGGCCACGTACGGGCCCTGCAAGGCGCACCCGGCGGCCGCGGCGAGCTCCAGCTGCGGTGTGAACCCGTAGCCGACGCAGACCGCGTCCACACCATCGATCCGGCGCTCGCTGCCGGGCCGGATGTTCCAGTCCGGGTCGAGGCGAGCGACGGTCACCGCCTCAACGCGGTCGCGGCCGTGCGCGGCGACGACCGCACGGCGGGTGCGGTACGGGACGCGATGCACCGCCAACCGGGCTGCGTACGCGGCGAGTTCCGGCAGCTTCGAGAGGCCGTCGCGGAGGGCGGCGACGGGGTGGCGCAGCCAGCGGGCGGGGGTCCCCGCCTCGTACACGCCGAGGCACTCGGCCCCAACGTCGAGCAGGGATGCCATCACCGGCAGCAGGAACGGTCCGGTCCCCGAGACGACGACCCGGCCGCCGACCGCGATGCCCTGCCCCTTGGCGAGGGCCTGGGCCGCGCCCGCGCTGCAGACGCCCGGCAACTCCCAGCCGGGGAAGGGGAGTACGCGGTCGTACGCGCCCGGGCACAGGATCAGCGCGGCGGCCCCGATCGTCCGCACGGGGCGGGCCGCGTCGGCGGGGCCCTGCTGGGTGTGGACGAGGTGGGTGCCCTCCGGGCCCGGTTCGAGGGCCCAGACGGAGGTGCGGGGGCGGTGGTCGATCCGGGGGTGCTCGCGTACGGCCCGCTCGAGCCGGGCACCGGCGCGGACCGTACGCATCCCGGCACGGACCGTCCGCGTGTCCGGCGGACCGACGAGCGGCTGCCGGTAGAACTGCCCCCCGGGCCGCGCCCCGCCGTCGAGCAGCACCACGGAAACCCCGGACTCCGCCGCGGCGAGCGCGGCGGCGATCCCCGCGGGGCCCGCCCCGACCACGACGACGCCCTGCGCCTCTTCGACGATCACAGCGACTCTTCTCCGTTCGGATCCTCACTGTTCGGACCGGTCCGGATGTCGTCCCCGGCCTCCGCCTCGCGGAGGCAGGCCCGGACGGCGGGGAGGCCGTTGACGGTGACCAGGCAGTCGTGGCAGATGCCGATGCCGCAGAAGAGGCCGCGCGGACGGCCGCCGTGACGGGTGGTGCGCCACGACGTACGGCCCGCGGCGATGAGGATCGCCGCGATCGTCCTGCCGGGCACGAACGCGTGCTCCTCGCCGTCGATGGTCACCGTGCGCATGGCTGCTCTCCGACCGACAGTCCTGGCCGCCCCGCCCGGAACGGCTCGGGGTCGACGTGCGGGCGCTCGCCCGCGTACAGCTCCGCGAGCAGCCGGCCCGTCGCCGCCGCGAGGCCGATGCCCGCGCCCTCGTGCCCCGTCGCGTGCCAGAGGCCGGGGCGGCGCGGGTCCTGGCCGATGACCGGAAGGTGGTCCGGGGTGTAGGGGCGGAAGCCGCCGTATGCGCGCATGACGGGGACGTTCCGCAGGGCGGGGAAGAGGCGCACGGCCTTGCGGGCGAGCTGCCGCAGTACGGTCACCCGCACCGTCTCCTCGAATCCGGCGCGCTCCCGGCTCGAGCCGATGAGCACCGTCCCGGCGCGGGTCGACTCCACGACCGTGGACGTCCGCAGGCCCGCATCGCCGCTCCCGGCCGCGCCGGTGTAGTCGGCGTCGTAGACCTTGTGCCGGACGGTGCCGGGCGGCAGCGGCGCGGTGACCAGGATCAGGCCGCGGCGCGGCAGTACGGGCAGCGGGGCACCGGCCGCCGCGGCGAACGAACCGGCCCACGGGCCGCAGGCGTTGACGACCGCTCCGCACGGAACGGGGCCGCTCGTAACGGTGAGGAGGGCGCTCACGCGGCCGTCCCCGCCGTACGCCACGCCCGTCGCCTCCGCGCCCGTACGGACCTCGCTCCCCCGCGCGCGGACGGCGGCGAGCAGCGCCGTGGTGGCGAGCACCGGCTGGAGCTGGGCGTCCTCCGGGTAGAACGCTGCGCCCCTCACCCGGCGCGTCACCCGCGGCTCGTAAGCCGCCACGTCGGCCGGCGTCAGGTCGCGCACGTCGACCCCCGCGGCTCGCTGTGCCGCGGCGAAGGCCCGCAGGCCCGCCGCATCCCGCTCGCCGGTCGGTCCGTCGGGGGCGACGACGAGCCCGCCCTTCGGTTCGTACTCGCAGGCGGCCGCCCGCGGCCCGAGTTCGTCGGCGAGCGCCGCGAGCAGGGCGGGCCAGCGGCGCAGGGAGGCCTGGGCGAGGGCGAGTTCGGGGCCCGGGGCCTTGTCGGACACGAGGAGGTTGCCCTCGCCGCCGGCGGTGGTGCCGGAGGCGAGGGGGGCGCGGTCGAGGACGGTGACGCGCGCGCCGCGCCGGGTGAGGGCCTCGGCGCAGGCCGCGCCGATGATGCCGCTGCCCACGACGA
Organism: Streptomyces sp. 8N616; assembly: GCF_052246385.1. NCBI lineage: Bacteria > Bacillati > Actinomycetota > Actinomycetes > Kitasatosporales > Streptomycetaceae > Streptomyces > Streptomyces sp. 8N616. Next base: position 68,010 of record NZ_JBQQBY010000003.1, read on the forward strand.
CCACGTCGGGGTGTTTCCGGAGGACGTGCATGCACCGCACCGCCGTTCCCTGGCTCGCGTTCCCTGGCTCGGGAGAACCGTTCTCCAGAAAGAACGACGCCGACGCTAATGAGGCGCGCCGGGCGGGTCAATACCCGCGCCGTCCGGGTATTCGATCAACAGCACGGAGACGACCGGGACTTCACCCGCCGTCTCGTAGATGTGCGGCCGCGCGCCCGGCAGGCACACGTAGTCGCCGGGCCCCAGTTCGTACGGTGCACCGGGCGGGCCGACGCGGAGCACCCCCTCGGTGACCACGACGTGTTCCAGGCCCGGGTGCCCGTCCGAGTGCTGGCGCTCCCCCGGCCTGACCCGCTGGTCGTAGATCTCCAGCACGCCGCCCCTCGGCTCGATACGGCGCAGCAGCCGCAGGTCGACGGCCTCGCTGCTCAGCACGTCGAGCCCGGCGGACCGTACGAGCAGCACGTCCTGCTCGGTCCGCTCGGTGACGAGATCGGAGACCGGGACCCCGAGAGCGTTCGACAGAGAGAACACCGTCTGGATGGTGGGGTTGCCGTTGCCGGCCTCGAGCTGCGACAGGGCGCTCTTGGCGACGCCGGACCGGCGGGCGACCTCGGAGAGCGACAGACCGCGCTCGGTGCGCAGCGCGCGGAGGTTGGCCCCCAGCATGCGCCCTGCCCGTCCCTCTGCCCCGGCCACGGCTCCTCCTCGCTCTGCGGCCGCCACTGTAACGAGCGGCTGTGACGGAAACGATGGGCAGGGGCGGCCCGTGGGTGGTGGAGTGGCTGTATGACCACCGAAGACTCCGCAGCCAGGGACCCCGAGGGCAGGGGCGGCGGGCCGGCCGCCGGACGCGACCAGGCCGTACGGGCCGCGGTGGAGCAGGGCCTGATCACGCCGGAGTCCCCGGTCGCCGGGCTGCTGGACGTGACCGGCATCCGGCGCTCGGCGGCCGCGCTGCGTGCCGCCTTCGCCGAGGTCACCGCCCCCGGCACCCCGGTCCTGCACGCCTTCGCCGTGAAGGCGGCGGCCCTCGTCCCCGTGCTGCGGCTGCTGGCGGACGAGGGGCTCGGCTGCGAGGTGGCCAGCCCCGGGGAGCTGGCGCTGGCCAGGGCGGCGGGCCTGCCCGCGGACCGTATGGTGCTCGACTCGCCCGCCAAGACGTACGCCGAGCTGCGCGAGGCCCTCGCCCTCGGCATCGCCGTCAACGCCGACAACCCGCAGGAGCTGGCCCGCCTCGACACGCTCGTGGGCTCGCCGGGCTCGCCGGGCTCCTCGGGCTCCTCGGGCTCCTCGGGCTCCTCGGGCTCCTCGGGCGAGATCGCCTCCCCGCTCGGGCTGCGCGTCAATCCGCAGGTCGGCGGCGGCTCCATCGATGCGCTGTCCACCGCGAAGCCCATCTCGAAATTCGGGTTCGCGCTGCGCGACGAAGGGGCGCGCGAGTGGATCGTGCGCGCCTTCCTGGACCGGCCCTGGCTGACCCGGCTGCACGCCCACGTCGGCTCCCAGGGGATGCCGCTGGAGCTGATGGCCGCGGGCGTGCGCGAGACGTACGAGCTCGCCGAGGCGATCAACGCGGCGGCCGGACGCCGGCAGATCGACACCCTCGACATCGGCGGCGGCCTGCCCGTCAGCTTCGCCTCCGACGAGCCCCCGGCCTTCGGCGACTACGCACGGCTGCTGCGCGCCACCGTCCCCGGCCTGCTCGACGGGCGGTACGGCCTGGTCACCGAGTTCGGCCGCGCGCTGCTCGCCAAGAGCGGAATGGTGCTGGCCCGCGTGGAGTACGCCAAGTCGGCCGGCGGGCGTCCGATCGCGGTCACGCACGCAGGCGCCCAACTCGCCACCCGTACGGTCTTCGCGCCCGAGTTCTGGCCCGTACGGGTGGTGGCGTACGACGCGAAGGGGCGGCCCAAGGCGGGCCCGCGCGTGGCCCAGGACGTGGCGGGGCCCTGCTGCTTCGCGGGCGATCTGGTCGCCGAGAACCGGCCGCTGCCGCTGCTGGAGGCCGGTGACCTGGCCGCGCTGCTCGACACCGGCGCGTACTACTTCACGAACCACTTCGCGTACAACAGCCTGCCGCGCCCACCGGTGTACGGCTTCGCGGCCGACCCGGCTGCGCCCGGCGGCGTGCGCTTCGCGCTCGCCCGCCCCCAGCAGACGGTTGCGGAGATCGTCGCCGAGAGCGGCGGGGCGCAGCGCGACGCGCTGACCAGCGGCGGGCTGGGCGGTGATGCGCTCAGCGGCGGGGGGCGGGGCGGGGGTGAGCAGGGCGGCGGTGCGGATTCCGTCACTTGACCCAGTAGTGGATGTTGCGGAAGCGGGCCTCCGCCTTGCCCTCCCCATGGTGGTAGACGCCGTTCTTGAAGTGCCGGGTCGCGGGACCCCGGTCGTCGGCCGTCAGCACCAGCTCGTCGTCGGCGTAGACCTGGATCTTTCCGGCGTCCGCGTCATGGGCGACCTTCAGGTTCCACCATGTGTCGTAGACACCCTTCTTGATGACCTGGCTGTCGTAGCGCTTGACGGTGCCGCCGTTCTCGTTGTGGATCCGCATCATGATGTCGGTCGCCGGCGTGCCCGCCGGGTGCTTGGCTCGCAGGATCTGCATGAAGTCGGCGCCGTCCGAGCCCGCCGGGATGTAGACGTCGGCGTCCCACATGTGCTTGCCCGAGGTGTACTCCTGGCGCCAGCGCATCTCGGTGCGCGGGTCGGTGCCGCTGCCCTGCTCGAAGGGCTCGTCGGTGGAGTACACCCACATGGTGTGGGTCTTCGAGCCCGAGTCGTACCGGTAACGCTCGCTCAGGTCCAGGTTCCACGGCTTGTGCATCGAATGGCTGAAGGACGCCTGTTCCCAGCCGTCCGTCGGATCCGCTGCAGGTGCGGCGGCCCCATCGGCGGGGGCGGGCGTACCGCCTTCTCCGGCGATGACGGGAGACTCCGCCGCGACGAGCGCCAGCCCGCCCAGCACTGCGGCCGCGGCGACGGATGCCAGGATGCGGCGTTTGGACCTAACGGCTCCGCGGCGTGCGGACATGACGACTCCTCAGCGTGGGGGGATGGGTCAGTCCGGGCCGGCCGCGCCACTCAAGGGCTGGCCCAGACCAATGGGCACCGTAGTGGCGGCTGGATTGTCATGTCTATACCAGTGACGGCGCGCGAGTCCGCCGTGATGCCGGGTGACGCGGGGGCGCGAACGGGGTAGCCGCATTCCATGCAGACCGCGGACACCTCACCCGCCGAAGGCGGCGCGCCCGAAGACGGCACCCCGCTCAAGCGCGCCATCGGCACCAAGCTGATGATCCTGTTCGTCATCGGCGACATCCTCGGCACGGGCATCTACGCCACCACCGGCAAGGTCGCCGGGAAGATCGGCGGGGCACTGTGGGTGCCGTTCGCGATCGGCTTCGTCGTCGCGCTCCTCACGGCGGCCTCGTACGTGGAGCTGGTCGGTAAGTACCCGAGGGCGGCCGGGGCGGCGCTCTACACGCAGAAGGCGTTCAAGGTCCCCTTCCTGACCTTCATCATCGCCTTCATGGTGCTGTGCTCGGGCCTGTCGTCCGCGAGCGCGGCCGCCCGCGCCTTCAGCGGCGACTACCTCCAGGAGTTCGTGGACATCCCGCCCACGCTCATCTCGATCCTCTTCATCCTCACCCTCGCCTCGCTCGCCCTGCGCGGCGTCTCGGAGTCCGTGAAGACGAACGTGGTGCTGACGCTCGTCGAGCTGACCGGCCTGGTGGTCATCCTCTCCATCGGGGCGTGGGCCGTGATCACGGGCGAGGGCGAGCCGTCGCGGCTCGGCGACTTCCACACCGACGGGTCGGGGTACGCGCTGCTCACGGGTGTCCTGGGCGCGACGGCGCTGGCGTTCTTCGCGTTCGTGGGCTTCGAGGACTCGGTCAACATGGCCGAGGAGACCAAGAACCCGGCGCACACGTTCCCCCGGGCCATCTTCCTCGGCGTCACGGTCACCGGCACGGTCTACGTCCTGGTCGGCTTCGTCTCCTCGCTCCTGGTCGACTACAAGGTGCTGGAGACGTCCTCCGGGCCGCTTCTGGAGGTCGTCAAGGCGAGCGGGCTCGACTTCCCGCCGAAGCTCTTCGCGCTCATCGCGCTGTTCGCGGTGACGAACTCGGCGCTCATCAACATCATGATGGCCTCGCGGCTCTGCTACGGGATGGCGAACGAGCGCATCCTGCCCCGCGGCATGGCCCGCGTCCTCCCGCGCCGCAGGACGCCGATCGTCGGCATCCTCTTCACCACCGCGATCGCGGTCGGGCTCGTCTCGACGGGCGAGATCGAGGGTCTCGGCGACACGACGGCCTTCCTGCTGCTGTGCGTCTTCGCGGTGGTCAACGTGGCCGTGCTGGTGCTCCGCAGGGACCGCGTCCCGCACGCCCACTTCCGTACGCCGACGGCCCTGCCCGTATTCGGCGCCATCACCGCCGTGATCCTGGCCAGCCCGCTGGCGGACCGCGCGGCGGACGTCTACATCCGGGCCGGCGTGCTGCTCGCGATCGGCATCGGGCTGTGGGGGGTCAACAAGCTGGTGCTGCGGGCGCGCGGAGAGTGAGGCGACGGGCCGTACGAGCCGTACGCGCCGTACGCGCGCGAACCGGCGGCAGTCATCACCGGCCCCGGGTCACTCCACGAACAACCCCCGTTCCGCCGCCTGTGCGTCGAACTCCTCCAGGCGCGCCTGGGCGTCGGGAAGGGCGTCGCACATGGCCTCCAGGAGGGCCCGGCCGAGCAGCATCGGTGCGCACGCCGTGTCGAAGGCGAGGCCCGTGCCGACCGCCGCGGGCAGCAGCAGGTCGCTGTGCTTGGCGACCGGGGCGAAGGCGCTGTCGGCGACCGTCACCACCGTCAGGCCCGCCTCGCGCGCGTGGTCCAGGGCCTCGACGACCTCGCGCGGGTGGCGCGGCAGCGCGAAGCACAGCAGCGCGCTCGCGCCCGCGCGGCGTGCCGCGTCGATCCGGTCGGCGAGCATCGTGCCGCCCTCGTCGAGAATCCGGACGTCCGGGTGCACCTTGGCCGCGAAGTAGCCGAAGCCACGCGCCTGCGCGGAGGCGGCGCGCAGCCCGAGCACCGGCAGCGGCCGGGAGCCGGCGAGCAGCCTGCCCGCGCGCTCGACCGGTGCCGGGTCGGCGAGCGCGGCCGCCAGGTGCCGCAGGTTCTCGATCTCGGCCTGCACCGCCTGCTGGTACTCGTTGTACGAGTCCGCGCCCGCCGTACGCTCCGCGGGCGCGACCTCCCGCAAGTGCCGCCGCAGCGCCGGGTATCCGTCGAAGCCGAGCGCGACCGCGAAACGGGTCACCGACGGCTGGCTCACCCCGGCCAGCTCGGCCAGCTCGACGCTCGACAGGAACGGCGCGTCCGCCGCCCGCCGCACCATGCAGTGCGCGATGCGCCGCTGTGCCGGCGTCAGCCGGTGCCCTTCGAAGAGCTTCTGCAGCCGCGCGGACGCACTGGCCGTACGGCTGTCCCCGCCCCTGCCCGTACCGCCACCGCTGGTGCTGCTCTCCGCGTCGCTCATGTCCACGTCCTCCCGTCCTTCGTCGCGGAAGCCCCGCGTCCCCCGGCTCACCGTTCCGCCAGTTCCGCGAACCGATCGAGCACCCCGGCCGCTCGCGGCCAAGTCCCGCGCCCCGCACCGCGCGTCCGCGGCGAGCCCCCGTGCCTGCTGGTCGGGAACGTGCCGGGCGGCGTGGTCGACCGGCGTACAAAGTCGGTCACCGATAGGGCCCGGCGTCGAGGACGAAGGCGGCCGGGCTGCGGCGGGAAGCGTCCGTCTATTCAGTCCCCAAGAACTCTGCATGAGCATATGCAAACCGGCGAGGGATGGCCAGTGATCACCTTCGACGCGGCAACCGGCCGCCGCGCCGCGGGCGCCCCGTCAAGCAGGCGGCAGCAGCTTCTTCTGCGGCTTGCCCATGGCGTTGCGCGGCAGCGCGCCGAGGAAGACGACGCGGCGCGGGCGCTTGTGGGCGGAGAGGTGGGCCGCCACGAAGTCCGTCAACTGCCGTTCCGTGACGCCTTCGTCGGCGACGACGTACGCGACGATCTCCTGGCCCAGATCGTCGTGCGGCGCGCCGACCACCGCCGCCTCGTGCACCGCAGGGTGGTCGAGCAGCGCGTTCTCCACCTCGCCCGCGCCGATGCGGTAGCCACCGGACTTGATGAGGTCGGTGGAGGCACGGCCGACGATGCGGTGGGAGCCGTCGGTGTCGATCGCCGCGATGTCGCCGGTGCGGAACCAGCCGTCCTCGGTGAAGGAGGCGGCGGTCGCCTCGGAGCGGCCGAGGTAGCCGCTGAAGAGCGTCGGCCCGGTCAGCTGCAGCTCGCCGATCCCGGCGCCTTCCTCGGTCGCGATGCGGGTGCTGATGCCGGGCAGCGGCGTGCCCACGTACCCCGGGCGGCGCTCGCCGCCCGCCCGCGCCGAGACGGTGATCAGAGTCTCCGTCATGCCGTAGCGCTCCACGGGCCGGTGGCCGGTCAGCGCCTCCAGGTCCCGGAAGACGGGCGCGGGCAGCGGCGCGCTGCCCGAGACCAGCAGCCGGGCTCCGGCCAGCGCCCGCCCCGCGGTGGCATCGCGTACGACACGCCCCCACACCGTGGGGACGCCGAAGTAGAGCGTCCCACCGGCCGCCGCGTATGCCTCCGGGGCCGGGCGGCCCGTGTGCACCAGACGGCTGCCCACCCGTAGCGCGCCCAGCACACCGAGCACCAGACCGTGCACATGGAACAGCGGCAGGCCGTGCGCGAGGGTGTCCTCCGGGGTCCACTCCCAGACCGCGGCGAGCCCGTCCAGGTCGGCCGCCACCGCGCCCCTCGGGATCAGCGCGCCCTTGGGCGCCCCGGTCGTGCCCGAGGTATAGAGGATCAGGGCCGTGGTGTCGGGCCCCGGCTCCGGCTTCGTCCAGGATCCGCGCTCGGAGAGATCGACCGGTACGGATTCGATGCCCGGCGCCACAGGCCCCGAGCCCTCGGCCGCGTGCCCGGGCCCCGCCGCGCTCAGCAGCAGCTCGGCGCCCGAGTCGCGCAGGATGTGGTCGCGCTCGGCCGGGCCCGAGTCCGGCGGCAGCGGCACCACCGGCACCCCGGCCAGCAGGCCGCCGACCACCGCCGCGACCGTCTCGAGCGACGCCTCGGCCCGTACGGCGGCCGCGGAGGCCCCCGCGATACGGACCGCGACCGCGGCCGCCGCTCCCGCCAACCGCTCGCGCGAGCAGGGCCGCCCCGCGACGGTGATCGCGTCGGCGCTGTCATCGCCGTACGGCCCGGTCAGGGACGGCAGCAGAACGTCGGACACGGGCGCTCCTTCTCCTCCGGGGGCCGGCCCCCACTTCGCTTCGGGGGTTACCCCCACCGACACCTTCCATCCGTGACCGTAGCGTGAAGGACATGGAGGCCCGCGACCCCGAGCTGAAGAAGGAACTCGACGCGACCCTGCAAGCTCGCAAGGAGCTGGGGCCGGAGTACGAGCCGGAGCTCGTCGACTCGTTCCTGGAGAAGGTCGGGCAGCGGCTCGACGGGACGATCGACCAGCGGAGGCGCCGACAGCTCGCCGAACACCGGATGGTGGTCGCCCGGGGCGCGCGGCCGCCCGGAGCGGCCGCAGGCGGCGACACCTTCGGGGAGCGGTTCGGCTTCGGCGTCATTTCGCTCATCCTGGCCGTGCCGCTGTCGGCGATCGGCGCGGTGCACGAGGGCCTGCCCGGCCTGGTCGTCTCCTGGCTGGGCATCTTCGGCGTGAACGCCGTGCACGCCATGGGCCGGATGCCGTGGCAGCTGCGCCGCCGGAAGTCCGAGGCCGGCGACCGGGACTGAGCCATCGAGGACCGCGGGAGGCCTCGGGACACCACAGGGCCGACCGAGAGGGAAGCGAGCCGACGGGGACCCGGCCGAGGGAGGACCCGGCCGAGGGGGAAATGACGACCGGGCGGCCCGTATCCGCAGATCACGGGCCGCCCGGCTGCGAGATGTGCGCGGGGACCGCCGCACCCCGGCCGGGCCGGGGGCGGGACGACGGCGGTCCCCGCGAGGGACGCGTGCCGGGTCAGGGCCGGTCTTCCACGTCCGAGGCAACCAGGAGGTCCGGGAGCCGCTCCGGAGGTCCATGGCGCCGTTCTCGGGTGTCGGTTCGTTCACTCGCTTTCGCTTGCTCGCTGCCGCTGTTCCCTTGCCGACGTCCTCTAATGTGCCGGACCCTTGTTAAGTCCGTGCTGCGCGCGCGTGACGCATACGTACCAGTTCTCCGTCGGTGGGGTGGACGGCGCCAACGGCCCTGCCGCGCATGTCACTTGGCCGTGGTCTTGGCCAAGAACGCCAGCAGGTCCTGCCTGCTCACCACGCCCGTCGGCTTGCCCTCCACCAGCACGATCGCCGCGTCCGCGCCCTCCAGCACGGTCATCAGGTCCGCGACCTGCTCGCCCGAGCCGACCTGCGGCAGCGGCGCGGACATGTGCTTCTCGAGCGGGTCGGTGAGCGTCGCGCGCTGGGTGAACAGCGCGTCCAGCAGCTCGCGTTCGACGACCGAGCCGATGACCTCCGCGGCCATGACGTCCGGATGTCCCGCGCCCGGCTTCACGATCGGCATCTGCGAGACGCCGTACTCGCGCAGCACCTCGATGGCTTCGCCCACCGTCTCGTCTGGGTGCATATGGACCAGCGAGGGCAGCGCGCCCTCCTTGTACGCCAGGACGTCGGCGACGCGGGCCGCGGGCTCGCCCTCCTCAAGGAAGCCGTAGTCGGCCATCCAGTCGTCGTTGAAGATCTTCGAGAGGTAGCCGCGGCCGCTGTCGGGCAGCAGCACGACCACGACGTCGTCCGGGCCGAGCCCCTTGGCGACCTTGAGCGCCGCGACGACCGCCATCCCGCAGGAGCCGCCGACCAGCAGGCCCTCCTCCTTGGCGAGCCGGCGGGTCATCTGGAAGGCGTCCTTGTCGGAGACCGCGACGATCTCGTCCGTCACCTCGGGGTCGTACGCGGTCGGCCAGAAGTCCTCGCCGACGCCCTCGATGAGGTACGGCCGCCCGGAGCCGCCGGAGTAGACGGAGCCCTCGGGGTCCGCGCCCACGATCCGTACCCGCCCGTCCGAGACCTCCTTCAGGTAGCGGCCGGTGCCGGTGATGGTGCCGCCGGTGCCCACGCCCGCCACGAAGTGAGTGATCTTCCCCCGGGTCTGCTCCCAGAGTTCGGGGCCTGTCGACTCGTAGTGCGACCGCGGGTTGTTCGGGTTGCTGTACTGGTCGGGCTTCCAGGCGTTCGGTGTCTCCCGCACCAGCCGGTCCGAGACGTTGTAGTACGAGTCGGGGTGCCCGGGGTCGACGGCGGTCGGGCAGACGACGACCTCGGCGCCGTAGGCCCGCAGCACGTTGATCTTGTCAGTAGAGACCTTGTCCGGGCACACGAAGATGCACTTGTAGCCCTTCTGCTGGGCCACGATCGCCAGGCCCACACCGGTGTTGCCGGAGGTCGGCTCGACGATGGTGCCGCCGGGCCGGAGTTCGCCCGACTCCTCCGCTGCCTCGATCATCCGGAGGGCGATGCGGTCCTTCACCGACCCGCCGGGGTTGAAGTACTCGACCTTGGCCAGGACGGTCGCCCGGATCCCCTTGGTCACGCTGTTGAGCCGCACCAGCGGGGTGTTGCCGACGAGCTCAATCATCGAATCGTGATACTGCACGACGTTCTCCAGGTCAGGCGGGGTCTCCGCGGTTCGGCCGGACAGCCGCGCTCGTACTGCCGGTGCGACCAGCCTATTCCGCCGGGAACCCGGCGGACCCCCCGTATGGGGACGGGGGGAGTTGCGGGGCGGTCCACAACGGGCAACCAGTCAGTAGCAGGGCGTACGAGCGAGTGCGGCGGGAGGCGGGCCGGCAGATGTCGAGGTCGAGGGCGAGGGTGGCACGGCGGATCGCGGCCGCGGCGGCGTACGGCGGCGGCGGGATCGGGCTGCTGGGCGGGGCCGCGGTCGGGCTGCTGATGACCGAGGTGCAGTTGGCGAGGCGGTCCGTGGGCGGCTCGGGGGACGCGCCGCCGAACGCGGACGGGCGGTACGGGGCGGTGTTCGCGCGCCACTCGGAGCAGCGGCCGCTCCGGCTCGCTCTCGCCGGGGACTCGACAGCAGCAGGGCAGGGCGTGCACCGCCCCCGGCTGACGCCGGGGGCGCTTCTCGCGTCGGGTCTTGCGGCCGTCGCGGAGCGGCCGGTGGACCTGCGGACGGTGGCGCTGCCGGGTGCGCAGTCGGACGACCTGGAGCGGCAGGTGACGATGCTGCTCGCGGACAGCAGCCTGGTCCCGGACGTCTGCGTGATCATGATCGGCGCGAACGACGTCACGCACCGCATGCCGCCGGCGCGCTCGGTGCGGCTGCTCGCGGACGCGGTGCGGCGGCTGCGCCAGAGGAACTGCGAAGTGGTCGTGGGGACCTGCCCGGACCTGGGCACCATCGAGCCGGTCTACCAGCCGCTGCGCTGGGTGGCCCGGCGGCTGAGCCGCCAGCTGGCGGCGGCGCAGACGATCGGGGTGGTCGAGCAGGGCGGCCGTACGGTCTCGCTGGGCGACCTGCTCGGCCCGGAGTTCGCCGCCAACCCCCGCGAACTTTTCGGCCCGGACAACTACCACCCGTCGGCGGAGGGCTACGCGACGGCCGCGATGGCCGTCCTGCCGACGCTGTGCGCGGCGCTGGGCCTGTGGCCGGAGGCCGAACGCCCGGACGCGGCGCGGCGCGAGGGCATCCTGCCGGTGGCGGAGGCGGCCGCCCAGGCGGCTTCGGAGGGCGGCACGGAGGTCGCGGCGGCGGCCCCGGTCGGCATCCGCGGACCGTGGGTCCTGCTGAAGCACCGCCGCCGTCGGCGCCTGCCCACCGGCGAAGCGGCCACGGCGGAGGCGGAAGCCGAAACGGTCCGCGACACGAAGTCGTAGCCCTTCGGGCGCCGCGGAGTCATACTGGTAGCGAGCACTGAGCAAGCGCTTAGAAAAGAGGCCCTCGTCACAGCCCACAGGCCGTGACCTCTCGCCATACGTACGGGTAACTTCCCACACAGTCCTGCCGAACGTCCCGCCCGCCGCCCGACCACCGCCCCTCAACGAGGCGCTCTGCGCCGTACCTTCCCTCTGGAGCCGTGATGCCCGAAGCCGTGATCGTCTCTGCCGCCCGCTCGCCGATCGGACGGGCCTTCAAGGGTTCCCTCAAGGACGTCCGCCCGGACGATCTGACCGCCGAGATCGTCGCTGCCGCGCTCGCCAAGGTTCCGGAGCTGGACCCGCGCGACATCGACGACCTGATGCTCGGCTGCGGCCTCCCCGGCGGCGAGCAGGGCCACAACCTGGGCCGGATCGTCGCCGTGCAGATGGGCATGGACCACCTGCCGGGCTGCACGATCACCCGCTACTGCTCCTCGTCCCTGCAGACCTCCCGCATGGCGCTGCACGCCATCAAGGCGGGCGAGGGCGACGTGTTCATCTCCGCAGGCGTCGAGACGGTCTCGCGCAGCGTCAAGGGCAACTCCGACACGCTGCCCGACACCCACAACCCGCTCTTCGCCGAGGCCGAGGCCCGTACCGCGGCGCGCGCCGAGCAGGAGGGCGCGGACTGGCACGACCCGCGCGAGGACGACCTGATCCCCGACCCGTACATCGCGATGGGCCAGACCGCCGAGAACCTGGCCCGCCTGAAGGGCATCACCCGCCAGGACATGGACGAGTTCGGCGTCCGGTCCCAGAACCTCGCCGAGGAAGCCATCAAGAACGGCTTCTGGGAGCGCGAGATCACCCCGGTCACGACCCCCGACGGCACGGTCGTCGCCAAGGACGACGGACCGCGCGCCGGCGTGACGCTCGAGGGCGTGCAGGGCCTGAAGCCCGTCTTCCGGCCCGACGGCCTGGTGACCGCGGCCAACTGCTGCCCGCTGAACGACGGCGCCGCCGCGCTGGTCATCATGTCCGACACCAAGGCGCGCGAGCTCGGTCTGACCCCGCTGGCGCGGATCGTGTCCACCGGCGTCTCCGGCCTCTCCCCCGAGATCATGGGTTACGGCCCGGTCGAGGCGTCCAAGCAGGCGCTCGCCCGCGCCGGTCTTGGGATCGGCGACATCGACCTGGTCGAGATCAACGAGGCCTTCGCCGCGCAGGTCATCCCCTCGTACCGCGACCTGGGCATCGACCTCGACAAGCTGAACGTCAACGGCGGGGCCATCGCCGTCGGCCACCCCTTCGGCATGACGGGCGCCCGGATCACCGGCACGCTGATCAACTCCCTCCAGTTCCACGACAAGCAGTTCGGCCTGGAGACGATGTGCGTGGGCGGCGGCCAGGGCATGGCCATGATCATCGAGCGGCTGAGCTGACACCACGGGCCTTACGGCACACCGGCCCCATCAACCACACCGGGCCCAGCCACCACCGGGTCGTGACCGAATCTCCCCCAGGATGTGATGTATGTCCTGGGGGACTTCGTTTTAGCAGGTCAGGGTGGCTGGGAGAGGAATCGGGAGCACCGGGGGCCTGCCCATTTCGTGACGTTTTGCACTGACGGCGGGCAGCGGTCCACGACAACCTGTTGTAGGAATTCGGGGGACCTCTTTCAATCCCGGGAGTACGTCAGTGAGCGCCATGTCCCTTGCCCTGCTGCTGGCGGCTGCCACGGCCGCGGCCGTGGGCGCCGCCGCCCTGCACGCTGCGCATGGGCTGCGCAAGCAGCTCACCGCTCTGCGTGCCGAGCTCGCCACCTCGGACCGGGCGGCAGCCGCCTCCGTACCCGCGGCCCGTACGACGCCCGCCGAGGAGATACGCGCCGCCGTGGCCGACGCCCTCGCCGAGGAGCGGGAGCGGGAGCTGGCCGAGGCCCGCGCGTTCTGGGCCGCCCAGGAGGCGCGCGACGCCGCGGACGCGCCTCCGATGCTGGGCAGCCCGGGCTCACTGGGCGACGAGGTCCCGGTGTACCTGCCGCGCCAGGCCGACTTCGCGGGCCTGGAGCCGGCGCTGGGCGCCGAGGTCGCCGAGGTCCTGGAGAGCATCGACGCCGTGGACGCATCCATCGAGGCGTACGAGCAGGGCTCGGCCGCAGGAAGCCCGGCCGAGGGCGGCGGCCCGGCGGAGGCCGAGGAGTCGCCGGAGCTGGCGGCCGCCCGCCGCCGCCATCCCTCGCACCCGGCCAACTCCCACGATTCAGGCGGCTCGCCCACGGTGCCGCCGGCCGTCGCCGGCCACGACCGCACCATGTCCCGGCTCGAGAAGCTGGCCGAGGACGCCACCCCGCTGAGCGACGTGCGCCCCGGCCCGCTCGGCACACTGGACGTCTACGTCTTCGCGGACGGCACGACGATCTGCATGACCCCCGGCCACCGCGAGACGGCGGAGCAGCTGGCTCAGGCACTCCGCGAGGGCAAGGAACCCGTACTGCTGGGCGGTTCCGGCATTTCAGGCGCTTACGCCCTGACCTTCGCATACGGCGATGAGCATGAGGAGAGCGTCTATATCCTCGCGGACCGGGTCATCGCCTCGCTCTGACACCGCCCGTCGAACGGAAATCCGGCGCATTTCCGACGACACCCACCGGCCGGAGCGGACCCGGTCTAGATGCGGTCGGCCGCTTTCTCGACGAATGCCACGGCCTCTGCCAGTTCCTCGGCAGAGGCCGTACGCAAGGCTTCGGCCAAATCGTGTCCGGCGACCGCGACCTGGTCCGCAACCGCGAACATCCCCGCGTCCGGCATCGGCCAGGGCTCCTCGCCGGGGAACTCCAGGCGGTGCGCCCGCGCCGCCAACTCCCTCGCCAGCGCCAGTCCTTCCGCCGCAGCGCCGCGCTGCAGCCTGCTCTGCGGAGCCGCCCGCAGCCGGTCGGCGATTCGGTCCACGGCGGCCACCAAGGGCGTCACATCGAGCACGGCGCGAGCCTATGCGCCGACCCCTGCCTGTTGCCAACAGGCGAACACTCAGGCACGGTGTCGTGAAGGACCACTCCTGGGCCAGGTGAATGACCCAGCAATGGACGCGTCCGGAGGCGCCGATGTCCCAAGTCTTCTCCGAAGAGACCCACCGGAACCTGCTCTCCCGTATCCCCCAGTGCACCGGCCGTGAAATCTCCGACTGGCTTCGCACCGTCGACGAAGGCCCCGCCCTCTTCCGTTTCGAGGAGAAGGTCAACTGGCTGCGCGGCGCGCACAACCTCGCGTACGGCCACGCGAAGGCGATCATCCACGAGTACGACCTGCGGCGCGCCGCGCGAAAGTTGCTCTAGCAGCGCCCGCGCACACCGCCCGAGCGAGAAGGCCGAAGGGCCCGGAGGCGGCGCCTCCGGGCCTTTCGCGGTGGTCCGTGCAGTGGCTGTGTCCGTGTGGTCCCCGCACCGTCTCCGTGCGGACCCGTGCGGACGGTCAGTCGCCGCGCAGGATCGAGATCAGGCGCAGCAGCTCCAGGTAGATCCACACCAGGGTCATGGTGAGGCCGAAGGCCGCCAGCCAGGACTCCTCGCGCGGAGCGCCGTACGCGATGCCGTCCTCAACCTGCTTGAAGTCCAGGGCCAGGAAGCAGGCGCCGAGGATGACGCCGACCACGCCGAAGAGGATGCCGAGGCCACCGCTGCGGAAGCCGAGGCCGTCACCGCCGCCGAAGGCCATGAACAGCAGGTTCACCGCGGTCAGCAGCACGAAGCCGATCGCGGCGGCCATCACATAGCGGTAGAAGCGCCGGTTGACCCGGATCAGCCGGGTCCTGTACGCGATCAGCACGCCGACGAAGACCGCCATCGTGCCCAGCACCGCCTGCATCGGGGCGCCCGCGAACCGCTCGTTGATCGCGCCGCTCAGCGCACCGAGGAAGAGGCCCTCGAAGCCCGCGTACGCCAGGATCAGCGGCGGCGAGGGCCGGCGCTTGAACGCCTGGACCAGGCCCAGGGCCATCGCGACGAGACCGCAGACCACGGCGAGCCCGAGCGGCATCTCCATGAGCCATGCGACGGCCGCGCCCACGACGACGGTGCCCAGGGTGATGCCGGTCCGCATGACGACGTCGTCCATCGTCATCCGGTCGGTCAGCGGCGGCGCTGCCGGCGGCGCGCCCTGCGCGTACGGATCGGCGGTCTGGGCGTACGGGTTGCCGGACGGCTGCTGCGCGTACGGGTTACCAGGCTGCTGTGCGTACGGGTTGCCGGTGGCGTACGGGTTGCCCTGCTGAGCGGCGGCGGGGCCCCCGGCCTGCTGCGCCGCGTTGAAGCCCGCGAAGCCGTTGTCGCGGCTGAATCCCCGTCGCGAGAAGACCGGGTTGCTGCTCCTCATCTCACTCCTCCATGGCCGCCGGGCGCGACCTTGCCACAAGAGTAATGGGTGGGCAAAGAATGCACCCTAGTACCAGAGGAGGATCTTAGAGAAGAGAGGGCGAATCACCGGGGGCCGTGGAGTGCGCGCCCGGGGGATTACGGGTGCCCGCAGCCGGACTTGAACCGGCACGGCCCTTAAGGCCAGTGAGGTTTAAGCTCACCGTGTCTGCATTCCACCATCCGGGCAGGGTCCCGGACCTGCGGTCCCCCCAGGGCGCATCCAGAGCCTATCCGGGTCGATCCCCCGAACTGCGGGCGGACGGACCGATGTTGTCTTATTTTATTGGCAACTGAGGGTGCGTCAGACAAGGGGTACCTGCGGTAGGCACATGCCTGGGCGGTTGCGCACGTGCATCTGCACGGGCCCCGGAATGACGGAAAGTCGTCGCCCTTCTCAGGGGTGCCCCAGGGCCGCCGTCATCCCCAGGTAGGACCCGGCGGCGCCGGGCTACCTCCCAGGGCTTCCCCGGGAACGGGAACGTGGACTGATCCTGACGGGGATTCCGGCCACCACCATGGAAGCCGACCATCCGGACCACGTCCCGACAGGAGACAGACCCGTGCCCCTCTCCCCCACCGGCTTCCCGACCGCCGCCCGGGCCACCACCACCGCGGTGGCCGCCCGCGCCACGGACCTGACGAAGGTGTACGGCCAGGGTGAGACCCAGGTGGTCGCTCTGGACAGCGTGTCCGTCGAGTTCCGGCAGGCCGAGTTCACCGCGATCATGGGTCCTTCCGGCTCCGGCAAGTCGACGCTGATGCACTGCGTCGCGGGCCTCGACTCGATCTCCTCGGGCTCCGCGCGCATCGGCGAGACCGAGCTGACGGCGCTGAAGGACAAGCAGCTCACCCGTCTGCGCCGGGACAAGGTGGGCTTCATCTTCCAGGCATTCAACCTATTGCCGACGCTGAACGCGCTGGAGAACATCACCTTGCCGATGGACATCGCCGGCCGTAAGCCCGACCGTGCGTGGCTGGAGAAGGTCATCGACACAGTCGGCCTGTCCGGGCGGCTGAAGCACCGGCCGACGGAGCTGTCGGGCGGTCAGCAGCAGCGCGTGGCCGTGGCCCGCGCGCTGGCGGGCCGACCCGAGATCATCTTCGCGGACGAGCCGACCGGCAACCTCGACTCGCGCTCCGGTGCCGAAGTGCTGGGCTTCCTCCGCAACTCGGTCCGGGAGCTGGGCCAGACCATCGTGATGGTCACCCACGACCCGGTCGCCGCGGCGTACGCGGATCGCGTCGTCTTCCTCGCCGACGGCCGGATCGTCGACGAGCTGTACGGGCCGACGGCCGACGCCGTCCTGGACCGTCTGAAGGCGTTCGACGCCAAGGGCCGGACCAGCTGAGCCGGCGCGCACGACCGACCACCACCGGCCCCATCTCCCAGGACTGACACAAGCCCATGTTCCGTACTGCCGTGCGCAATGTGCTCGCACACAAAGCCAGGCTGCTGATGACCGTGCTCGCCGTCATGCTCGGCGTCGCGTTCGTCTGCGGCACGCTGGTCTTCACCGACACCATAGGCGAGGCCTTCAAGAACAAGTCGGCCAAGAGCTTCGACAAGGTCTCCGTCGCCATCCAGTCCACCAACTCCTACGCCGAGCCGTTCGACACCGGCCAGCAGGCGAAGCAGGACCCCGTACTCACCGACCGGCTGCTGAAGAGGATCGAGGACCTGCCGGGCGCCGAGTCCGCGACCGGAACCATCTCCGGCTTCACCGCGCTCGCCGACAAGGACGGCAAGCTGGTCGGCCAGGGCTGGGGCAGCAGCGGCGCCAACTACTACCCCGGCGCCGGTGGCGAGGACTACCGCTACAGCTTCACCGACGGCCGGGCTCCCAAGGCCGCCGACGAGATCGCCATCGACAGCCGCACCGCCGAGCGCACCGGCTACAAGACCGGCGACACCGCGCGCGTGTCCACCGACGGCCCGGTGATGAAGCAGAAGATCACCGGCGTCTTCGACACCGACGACGGAAGCGTCGCGGCCGGCGGCAGCCTCGTCCTCTTCGACAACGCCACCGCCCACAAGGTCCTCGGCACCGGGGGCGAGTACCACGAGATCACCGTCCAGGCCGCCCCCGGAACCTCCGACGCCGCGCTCAAGACCGCGGCCGAGAAGATCCTGCCGAAGGACACCGAGGTCACGACCGGCAAGGTGCTGGCCGACGAGCAGGCCGCGCAGATCGCCGACCAGACGAAGCAGTTCGGCCAGGTGTTGCTGTACTTCGCCGGAATCGCCTTGTTCGTCGGCGTCTTCATCATCGCCAACACCTTCACCATGCTGGTCGCGCAGCGCACCAAGGAGCTGGCCCTGCTGCGCGCGGTCGGTGCCTCCCGCCGCCAGGTGACCCGCTCGGTCCTCCTGGAGGCGCTCATCGTCGGCCTGGTGGCCTCGGTGACCGGCTTCGTGCTCGGCCTCGGCATCGCCGTCGGGATGCGCTCGGGCCTGGGCGCGTTCGGCGCCTCGCTCCCCGACGGCCCGCTCGTCATCGCCCCGAGCACCGGCGTCTACGCCCTGCTGGTCGGCGTCATCGTGACCATGCTCGCCGCGTGGCTGCCCGGCCGGCGGGCGGCGAAGATCCCGCCGGTCGCGGCGATGAACAGCGTGCACGCCACGCCCACCACCCGCAGCCTCGTCGTACGCAACAGCATCGGCTCGGCCATCACCGCACTCGGCACGGCCCTGCTCTTCAACGGTGCCTCGGGCTCGGGGAACACGTACCTCGCGGGCGGTGCGCTGTCCATCCTCATCGGCGTCATCGTGCTCACGCCGCTGCTGTCCCGCCCGGTCATCGCGGCCGCGGCCCCGCTGCTGCACCGCTTCGGCGTCTCGGGCAAGCTGGCCCGGCAGAACGCGGTCCGTAACCCGCGCCGTACGGCCGCCACCGCCGCCGCGCTGATGATCGGCCTCACCCTCATCACCGCGATGACGGTGCTCGCCACCTCCATGCAGGGCGCCATCAACAAGATGGCCGTGGGCTCCCTGAAGTCCGACTACACCGTCAGCATGGCCAACTTCACCCCGCTGTCCCCGGACGTGCGCAAGAAGCTGGACACACTGCCCGACGTCGAGACGAGCAGCCCGCTGCGCACGGCGTACGGCGAGGCCGACGGCGTGGCCACGGAGATCTCCGGCGTGGACCCGGAGTCCATCGACGACCTGCTGGGCCTCGAGTTCAGCAGCGGCTCGTTCGACGGCCTGACGGGGAACGGCGCGCTGGTCGACCAGAGGACGGCCGACCGCAAGAACCTCAAGGCGGGCGACAGTTTCCCGTTCAGGTTCGAGGACGGGAAGACCACGACCCTGAAGGTCGCCGGGGTGTATGAGGGCAACGACATGATCCAGGGCCTCTTCGTCCCCACCCCCGTCGTGGACAAGCACCTCGACAAGGTCACGGACCGGCAGGTGCTGGTGAAGATGAAGGGCGGTGCGTCCGACGCGGCCGAGGAAACCCTCGTCAAGGCCCTGGGCGGGAACCCGGCCATCGAGGTCAAGGACAAGCAGGCCACCAGCGACGAGATCGGCAAGCAGATCAACCTGGTGCTGAACATGCTGTACGGGCTGCTGGCGATGGCCGTGCTGATCGCGGTGCTCGGGGTGGTCAACACCCTGGCCATGTCGGTCTTCGAGCGGAAGCACGAGATCGGGATGCTGCGGGCGATCGGCCTCGACCGGGCGAAGGTCAAGCGGATGGTCCGGCTCGAGTCGGTCGTGATCTCGCTGTTCGGCGCGGTGCTGGGGATCGGCCTGGGAATCTTCCTCGCCTGGGCGGCCGGGACGTCCATCGCGAAGTCGGTCTCGACATACGCGATGACGATCCCGTTCGACCGGATCGCGGTCTTCCTGGTCCTGGCGGGCCTTGTCGGCGTACTGGCCGCGCTGTGGCCGGCACGGCGGGCGGCCAAGCTCAACGCCCTGGAGGCCATCAAGGCGGAGTGATCTCCCCGGGCCCATTCGTGATCTCGCCCGCCCGGGCTCCGTGCGCCCGGGCGGGCGGGGTCATGACTGCGGTGGGGCGGACGGAGGGCTAGCCCCGCCAGTCCCTGGTGCGAAGGGGGATTCCGGACGTGCCGGACTCCGGGGTGCGGACGGCCAGGATCTGGTTGACGCCGATCCGGTTCCGCTCGAAGGAGACCGCGGAGGCGGCCATGTAGAGCTTCCAGACGCGGGCACGGCCCGGGGAGCTGAAGCGCACGGCCTCGGCCCAGTCCGCCTCCAGGTTCGTCACCCACTGGCGCAGCGTCAGCGCGTAGTGCTCGCGGATGGCCTCCACGTCGCGCACCTCGAATCCGGCCTCCTCCAGGAGCGAGACCGTGGTGCCGACGGGCGCCAGTTCCCCGTCGGGGAAGACGTACGCGTCGATGAACTCGTCGACGTGGTAGCTCTCTTCGTTTCCCGGGTCCAGCGGGCGCCGCGCGATCTGGTGGTTGAGCAGCCGCCCGCCGGGCTTCAGCAGGGAGTGCAGGCTCGCCGCGTACTCCCGGTACTGGGCGGAGCCGACGTGCTCGGCCATGCCGATGGAGGAGACCGCCTCGTACGGGCCGTCGCGCACGTCGCGGTAGTCCTGGACCCGGATCTCGACCCTGTCGGTGAGGCCCTCGTCGGCGATGCGCTTGCGGGCGTACGCGGCCTGCTCGGTGGAGAGCGTGATGCCGACGGCCGCTGCGCCGTACTCGCGCGCCGCGTGCAGCACCATCGAGCCCCAGCCGCAGCCGACGTCCAGCAGCCGGTCGCCCGGCTTCAGCGCGAGCTTGCGGCAGATGAGGTCGAGCTTGGCGCGCTGGGCGTCCTCGAGCGTCGCCCCGTCCTCCCAGTAGGCGCAGGAGTAGACCATGGACGGGCCGAGCACGCGCTCGTAGAAGTCGTTGCCGACGTTGTAGTGGTGGCTGATGGCGGCCTTGTCGCGGCGCGGGCTGTGCAGGACGCCGCGGCGGCGGCGCACCTCTTCGCGGGGCGGGGCCGGCGGGAGGCCGGCACCGGCGAGGGCGATCAGCTCGCGGGCGGCGGCGCGCAGCCCGGGGTCGCGCAGGGCGGCGGCAGTGGTGAGGGCGCTCCGGCCCTTACCGGTAGCCGGATTGCGCTCCCAGAAGAGGCCGGCGAGCCGGTCGAGCGCCTCGTACACGTCGCCCTCGATATCGAGTTCGCCGGCGACCCAGGCACGGGCGAGGCCGAGCTCACCGGGCCGCCACAGCAGGCGGCGCAGGGCGCGGCGGTTGTGGACGACGAGGGTGGGGGCGCCTGGCGGGCCTGCCTCGCTGCCGTCCCAGGCGCGGATGCGGACGGGGAGCGGGGCTCCCAGCAGTTCCTCGGCAAGAGCGGTGAGCCGCGGCGCGGCTTCGGCCATGTCGTACACCTCCATGACGGCGGAATCGACGGGGAGGACCTTCACCTACGTAAACCCAACGGACACGTTTCGCAGTCCAGTTCTCACGTAAGAGAACGGTAAAACCCGCAAATATCCATACGCCACGGTGCGGTGGTGAAACACCGGAAAGGGGCCCGCACCACCCCTCACCTCGCCGGGGAGGCCGCTCCACGCCGGGAGTTCGCCTGGTCGGCGCCAGGTCGGAGGAACGGCCTCGCCGACCGGCCGGAAACACCCGAAAGGGCGCCCGCACCACGGATGGCGGGCGCCCTTTCGGGATCAGGTGAGTACGACCTCGGCTGCGGTCAGCCGGCCTTGGCCTTCTCCGACTTGCCGGCCGGGGCCGGCGCTGCGGAGACCGGGCGGGCGGCCTCGTAGAACTCCTCGCGCGGCTTCTCCATCGCGCCGAGCGAGACGACCTCGCGCTTGAGGAACATCGCAAGCGCCCAGTCCGCGAAGACCCGGATCTTCCGGTTCCAGGTCGGGACCGCGAGGCCGTGGTAGCCGCGGTGCATGTACCAGGCGAGGCGGCCCTTGAGCTTGATCTTGGCCTTGCCCAGGACGATCATCGCGACGCCCTTGTGCAGCCCGAGACCGGCGACCGCACCCTTGTTGGCGTGCTTGTACTCCTGCTGCGGGAAGCCCCGCATGCCGGAGATCACGTTGTCGCCGAGGATCCTGGCCTGGCGCAGCGCGTGCTGGGCGTTCGGCGCGCACCACTTGCCCTCGCCCGCGGCGAGATCCGGGACCTGGGCGTTGTCGCCCGCGGTCCAGATGTAGTCCGTGCCCTTGACCTGGAGCGTGGGCTCCGCGTCCACGTGGCCGCGCGGGCCGAGCGGCAGGCCGAAGCGGGCCAGCGCCGGGTTCGGCTTGACGCCCGCGGTCCACACGATCGTGCTGGAGTCGACCTCGAGCCCGTTCTTGAGCACCACGTGGCCGTCGACGCACGACTCCATCGACGTGTTCAGGTAGACCTCGATGCCGCGCTTCTTGAGGTGCTCCAGGCCCCACGTACCGAGCTCGGGGCCGACCTCCGGGAGGATCTTGTCGGCGGCGTCGACGAGGACGAAGCGCATGTCCTCGCGCTTCACGTTCGTGTAGTACTTGGCGGCGTCCCGCGCCATGTCCTCGACCTCGCCGATGGTCTCCGCACCGGCGAAGCCACCGCCCACGAAGACGAAGGTCAGCGCCTTGCGGCGGACGTTCTCATCGGTGGTCGAGTCGGCCTTGTCGAGCTGCTCGAGGACGTGGTTGCGCAGGCCGATGGCCTCCTCCACGCCCTTCATACCGATGCCCTGTTCGGCCAGGCCGGGGATCGGGAAGGTGCGGGAGACGGCGCCGAGGGCGACGACCAGGTAGTCGAAGGGCAGCTCGTAGGCCTCGCCCACGAGCGGCGCGATCGTGGCCACCTTGCGGTCCTGGTCGATGGTGGTGACGCGGCCGGTGAGGACCTCCGCCTTGGGGAGCACGCGTCGCAGGGGGACAACGACGTGGCGAGGGGAGATGCTGCCGGCGGCGGCTTCGGGAAGGAAGGGCTGGTACGTCATGTACGAGCGCGGATCGACGACCGTGACGGTCGCCTCGCCGTACCGCATCTTCTTGAGGATGCGGCGCGCCGCGTACAGGCCTACGTACCCACCGCCTACTACGAGGATCCTGGGACGCTCCGTGGTGCTCATGTTTCGAGTATCCAGCACCCCCCATAGGGGTGCTCGTGAGCCCCTTCACAAGCATCCCCGGCACCTCTGCTACACTCCGCCGCCGCCGTGACCGAGGCCATAGCGCGGGTGGGGAACCACGGTATAGGGGAGGGCATCGAGTACGGCCCCTGAACTGGCCTTGTGGACAGCCGTACGACTGGACCACCGGCACCGTACACGGGGCCGCAACACCCCAGAAATGGCGCGTCCCTGCGATTGGGCGGCCGGACGGGCCGTTGATCCGGGCTTTGGGAGCCTCCGAGGCCGCGATCGGCCCACTTTTTCATGTGAAGAGTTTCACGAAGTTTTTTCGGCGGGGGCCCGGGACGGCATCTCAGACCAGGCTCCAGGCGATGCCGTCGAGGATGTCGTGCTCGCTGACGACCACCTCCCGGGCCCCGGTCCGCTCCATGACGGACAGCAGAACGAGGGCTCCCGCGGCGATCACATCCACCCGGCCCGGGTGCATCACCGGGATCGCGGCGCGCTCGGCGTGCGTCGAGGACAGCAGGTTCCCGGTGATCTCCCGGACCTGGTCCAGGGAGATCCGCGAGTGGTGGATCGCGGCCGAGTCGTAGGCGGAGAGGCCGAGGGCGATGGCCGCGACAGTGGTGACGGACCCGGCGAGCCCGACGAGGGTGCGCGCCTCGGAGAGCGGCACGGTCTCCTCGGCGAGGTCCAGGGCCGCGGCGATGTCCGCCTCTATGGCGGTGACCTGGCCGAGCGTCGGGGGGTCGCTGATGTGCCCGTCCCGTACGAGATGACGCTCCGTCATCCGGACACAGCCGATGTCGACGGAGCGCGCGGCCCGCACGTGGTCGTCCCCGACGACGAACTCGGTCGAGCCGCCGCCGATGTCGACCACCAGATACGGCTTCTCGAAGTGGTCCCGGCCTGCCAACTCCTTGGTGGCGCCGGTGAAGGAGAACTCCGCCTCCTGGTCGCCGGTGATCACCTCCGGCTCGACACCGAGGATGTCCACCACGCCGCGCACGAAGTCCTCGCGGTTCTCGGCGTCGCGGGAGGCGGAGGTGGCGACGAACCGGGTGCGGTGGGCGCCGAGTTCGCGGATGACTTCCGCGAACTCGCGGCAGGCGGCGAAGGTGCGGTCGAGCGCCTCGGGCGCGAGCCGCCCCGTGCGGTCGACGTCCTGGCCGAGGCGGACGATCGTCATCCGCCGGTCGAGCTCCTTGAGATCGCCGGTGGCGCCCGCGCCGGAGGCGCTATCGAGCACAGTGACGTCCGCCACGAGCAGGCGGATCGAGTTGGTGCCGCAGTCAACGGCCGCGACGCGTGTCATGCGCACTCCTGCAATCGTCGGGGGGCGGGGGCGGGGCCGGGGAACATCACGCTTCGCCGGTGCACGGGGTCACGCAGGGGCCCTTGCGCCACCACTCGGGCAGCATCGCGATGGCCTCGTCCCCGAGGGGGTTCACCCCGGGGCCCGCGGCCAGGGAGTGCCCGACCAGGACGTGCAGGCACTTCACCCGGTCCGGCATGCCGCCCGCGCTCGGGAAGCCCTCGAGCACCTCGATGGCGTCCCGGCGCCGGATGTAGTCCTCGTGCGCGGCGCGGTACGCGGCGGCCAGCTCCGGGTCCTCCTTGAGCCGGGCCGTCATGTCCTTCATGACGCCGTCCGCCTCCAGCGTGCCGATGGCGGAGGCGGCGCGCGGGCAGGTCAGGTAGTAGAGCGTCGGGAAGGGAGTGCCGTCCTCCAGGCGCGGCGCGGTCTCCACCACGTCGGGCAGCCCGCAGGGGCAGCGGTGCGCGATGGCGCGCAGCCCGCGCGGCACGCGGCCCAGCTGCTCGCCGATCGCCTCGATGTCGGCGTCGGTGGGCGGGGTGGGGTCGGTCTGGGGAGGGGGCGTTTCCATGCCTGCGGGGGTTCTCTTCTTCGGCTCGGATCGGTTCGGTCAGGAGGCGGTTCGGGTCGGTTGTCGGCCGGGAGCGGACCTGGCTCAGTCGCGGGCGTCGACGCGGTCGACGCCGTCCCAGAGGTTGCTGTACCAGGCGCGGTCGGCCCTGCCCTGTCCCTTGGGGCGGCTGCTGTCGTACGTACTGCCGTCGACCACGGTGTAGCCGGTCTCGCCCGGCCTTATGAAGTGCAGGTGCTCGCGCGCCTGCCGCTCCACGTACGCCGGGTCCTGCCAGCGCGCCTTCTCGTCGCGCAGCTTCTCCACCGCCTTGCGCGCCTGCTCGGCCTGCCGCTGCTGCTCGGCGATCTCCGAGCGCTGGGACACCCACTGCCGCATGGGGTAGGCGAGGGCGACGACGAGCGAGCAGACGACGAGCGCGAGCAGCGCGGCGCGGCCGGTGAGCCGGCTGCGGCGCGGGGCTCTGCGGGCCTGGGCCCGGTAGACCCGGGCGGCCGCCTGCTCGCCGAGCGCCTTGAGCCTGGTCGCGGTGGAGAATCGCTCCCGGTCCGCGCCCACGTCGCCTCCCTGCTGTCACGAACGTACGTCCCCGGCCACGGTACGGGACCGCCGCCGGGGACGTACGAAGGACTGGCTGCCTTTGAACTCAGCCGCGGGGCTCAGCCCGTGCGGCTCAGCCCTTGAAGCGGGGGAACGCGCTGCGGCCCGCGTACACCGCCGCGTCGTCGAGGATCTCCTCGATGCGCAGCAGCTGGTTGTACTTGGCGACGCGCTCGGAGCGGGCAGGGGCGCCGGTCTTGATCTGGCCGCAGTTGGTGGCGACGGCCAGGTCGGCGATGGTGACGTCCTCGGTCTCGCCGGAGCGGTGGGACATCATGCACTTGAAGCCGTTGCGCTGGGCGAGCTCGACGGCGTCGAGGGTCTCGGTCAGGGAGCCGATCTGGTTGACCTTGACCAGCAGGGCGTTGGCCGTGTTGTTCTCGATGCCGCGGGCGAGGCGCTCCGGGTTGGTGACGAACAGGTCGTCGCCGACCAGCTGGACCTTGTCACCGAGCTGCTCGGTGATGGTCTTCCAGCCGTCCCAGTCCTCCTCGTTCAGCGGGTCCTCGATGGAGACCAGCGGGTACGCCTCGACCAGCTCGGCGTAGTACGCGGTCATCTCGGCGGCGCTGCGGGACTTGCCCTCGAACTCGTAGGAGCCGTCCTTGTAGAACTCGGTGGCGGCGACGTCGAGCGCGAGCGCGATGTCCTGGCCGGGCTGGAAACCGGCCTTCCTGATGGCCTCGACGATCAGGTCGAGGGCGTCGCGGTTGGAGTCGAGGTTCGGGGCGAAGCCGCCCTCGTCGCCGAGGCCGGTGGACAGGCCCCGCTCCTTCAGGACGGACTTCAGGGTGTGGTAGACCTCGGCGCCCCAGCGCAGGGCCTCGGAGAAGGACTCCGCGCCCACGGGCGCGATCATGAACTCCTGGATGTCCACATTGGAGTCGGCGTGCGAGCCGCCGTTGAGGATGTTCATCATCGGGACCGGCAGCAGGTGGGCGTTCGGTCCGCCGAGGTAGCGGAAGAGCGGCAGGTCGGACGCCTCGGAGGCGGCGTGCGCGACGGCGAGCGAGACGCCGAGGATGGCGTTGGCGCCGAGCGAGGACTTGTCCGGGGTGGCGTCCAGGTCGAACATCGCCTGGTCGATCAGCCGCTGCTCGGTGGCGTCGTACCCGACGAGCTCCGGGCCGATCTGCTCGATGACGGCGAGCACGGCCTTCTCCACGCCCTTGCCGCCGTAGCGGTTCTTGTCACCGTCGCGGAGCTCGAGGGCCTCGAACGCTCCGGTGGAGGCACCGGAGGGGACGGCGGCACGACCGGTGCTGCCGTCGTCGAGGCCGACCTCGACCTCGACGGTGGGGTTGCCTCGCGAGTCGAGGATCTCCCGGGCTACGACGACGTCGATGGACGGCACGAGCATCTCCTTCTGGGATGTGACGCTGGAATCGCAGGGACTGTGGATCTCTGTGGATCGCTGTCTCTGCGGCACGAGCCTAACCGCCCCAGGGGCATCGGTTGGCCTTCGCCCGCCCGGCGAGACGAAAAGGCCCCCAAAGGTCCGCAAAGCGGGCCTTTGGGGGCCTTGAGCGCGGGCTCGTACGGGCGGGACTCAGCTCAGCTGCAGCTGCTGGCCCGGGTGGATCAGGTCCGGGTCGCCGCCCACGACCGCCTCGTTCGTCTCGTACAGCTCGGGCCAGCCCCCGTCGAGCGAGTGCTCTTCGGCGATCTCCGACAGGCTGTCGCCCGGCCGGACGGTGTAGTCGCCGCCCTTCCCGGCGCGGCCGGAGTCGCCGCCGCGGGAGGCGTGCCCCTCATCCTCGCGGCCCTCGGCGCCCGCACCGGCGTCGCCGCCCCTGCCGTCCTGGAGTTCCTCGTCCGCGGGCTTGCCGCGGTGCTTGCCGGCGCCCGAGCCGTCGGCCGGGGCGGAGGCGCCGGACCCGTCGGGCTTCTCGTACGAGCCCCCGGAAGGCTCGCCGGAGTCCGCACTGCCGCCCGTACGGTCCTCCGTACGGCCGTCCGAGCCGCTGCCGCTCGTGCCGTCGGCCTCGTCCGGACCGTCGGTGGGCGCCTGGTCCCCGGAGTCGGGCACGAGGGAGTCGACCGTCCCCGGGAGATCGATACCGGGGTTCACGTCCGGGTCGGCGCCGTCCTCGGTGAGCCCCGCGTTCGTCGCGCAGTTGGGCCACGCCTCGGGGCCCTCGGCGGCGAGCACCTTCTCGGCGACGGATATCTGCTGGGCGCGGCTGGCGAGGTCGGCGCTCGGCGCGTAGTCGCGGCCGCCGTACTGCTCCCAGGTCTCCTGGGTGAACTGCAGCCCGCCGAAATAGCCGTTGCCGGTGTCGGCGCTCCACATGCCGCCGCTCTCGCACTGCGCGACCCGGTCCCAGGTGTCGGTGTCCGCGGCCTGAGCGCCGCTCGCGGCCAGCAGCGGCATGGCGATCGCCGAGCCGGTCACCCCCGCTGCGACGAAGATGGCCGGAGCTTGACGGGGGCGGCGGTGCCGACCGGTCCCGGAACGCATGCGGTTGCCTTTCGTGCGACAGGTGGTGCGAGAGGTGCATGAGCTGCGGCATGAAAGTAGCGAGACCGAACTGCTGTCACAAGTCGATGTAGTGGAGATCACGCGAAGATCACGAAATTGAACGCCGCTCACCTTTCATGGGGCCGAACGGCGCTGAACTCCACAGGAAGCGTGCGCAATCCACGCATGATGAGCCCGCCGCGCCAGCGCAAATCGGCAGGTTCCACCGCGAGTCGCAGGTCGGGAAGGCGGCGGAGGAGCGTGGCGAGGGCCGCCTGCGCCTCCAGTCGGGCGAGCGGTGCACCCAGGCAGTAGTGGATGCCGTGGCCGTATCCCAGGTGCTGGTTGTCGCGCCGGGCGAGGTCGAGTGTGTCGGGGTCCGCGAAGCGGTCGGGGTCGCGGTCGGCGGCGGCGAGGACGACGAGTACGGGGTCGCCGGTGGCGATGCGCTGCCCGCCGATGGTGAGGGGCTCGGTGGCGAACCGCCAGGTGGCGAGCTCCACCGGCCCGTCGTAGCGCAGCAGTTCCTCGACTCCGGTCGCGAGGAGCGTCTCGTCGCCCGCGACGAGGGCCTTGTGGAGCCGCTCCCGCTGCTCCGGGTTGCGCAGCAGCGCGTACGTCCCGTTCCCGATCAGATTGACCGTCGTCTCGAACCCGGCGAACAGCAGGATGAACGCCATCGCCGCGGCCTCGCCCTCGGTCAGGTGCTCGCCGTGATCACTGGCCCGGATCAGTCCGGAGATCAGGTCGTCGCCGAGGTCGGCGCGCTTGCGGTGGATCAGCTCGGCGAGATAGCCGCGCATCTTCTTCACCGAGCGGGCCACCCCGCCGCGCGGTCCGCCGCCGTGGCCTCCTCGGGTGCCCGGGGGTCGTCCCCCGGAATGTCGCAGCATCATGCCCGCCCAGTCGCGGAAGTCGTCCTGGTCCTCGGCGGGAACGCCCAGCATGTCGCAGATCGCGTAAATGGGCAGGGGAAAGGCGAACTCATGGATGAGATCGGCTTCGCCCCGCTCCGCGAAGGCGTCGATCAGCCGGTCGGTCAGCTGCTGCACGCGCGGCGCGAACTCCGCGACCCGGCGCGGTGTGAACGCCTTCGATACGAGGCGGCGCAGGCGGGTGTGGTCGGGCGGGTCGATGTTCAGCAGATGCGTCATCAGCTCGGCGCTGCGCTCGCCGGGAATGCCGACCTTTCCCTTGGCGTGGGCCGACTTGGCTGACCTACATGTCATCTCATCGTTATCCGAGCGCTCGCGATGACGTGCAGGGTTCTTCGACAGCCGGGGGTCCGCCAGAGCCTGCCGGGCGTCTCCGTACCGGGTGACGAGCCAGGCGTTCACGCCGCTGGGCAGTGTCGTCCAGTGCACCGGGGAGTGCTCGCGCAGCCAGGCGTACGCGGGGTACGGGTCGGCGGCGAACTCCCAGGTGAAGAGCTCGGGCGGGGTGGGGGCAGTGGAGGCGTCATGCACACTTCGACCGTAACCGGCCGTCTCCAGGGTCGGGACACTCCTCGGCCTTCGCGGTTTTCTCACGGGAACCCTCTGGTCTGTTTTCGGCAGGGGGAGCGGGAGCCACTCGGGCAACACCAATGGGAGCCACGGCGCTCCGTCCGTGGAGGCGATGTACATCTACGCAGGTCCGTGATCGGCAATGAGACGGGAGCCACCCCTGTCGAGTGATGCCAGGCAGCCGCTCCCGGCTACCTGGCCGAGCTCCCTTCGCTGGCGGCGCACGAGTCGTGAGGCTGAGCCGCTCGACGACCTCGTTCACCGACTTGTCCTCGACCGGCTCGGCGGCCTGGGTCTCGTCGTCCTTCATGTCTGGGGGCACCGACGAAATGCGCTGTCAGGCACTACCGTGAGCCATAGAAGATCGTTTCCCGCGCACCCGAAGATCCTTTCCCACCGCCCAGGTGGGAGCGCCGCTCACTGCTGCCGTGCGCTGCCCGGGTGCCGGAACTCTGCCGCTGCGGTCCTGATCACCACCCCGTTTCAGTCGTTGCGGGTGGGGCCCGACGCGGGGCCGCCCGCGCTGTGCTTGTAGACGTCGGGGATGCCGTCGGCGTCCTCGTCGCGGTTCTCCGCCTCCCACAGGCTGCGGTAGATGCCGTTACGGCGTTTGACCAGCAGGGCGGCCAGGCCCGCGGCGAGCAGTGAGCCGAGCAGGACGGCGGCCTTGATGTGACCGACGTCGGCCGGGTCAGGGAAGGCCACCTCGCCGATCAGCAGGGCGATGGTGAACCCGATCCCGGCCAGCACCGCGAGGGCGAAGACGTCGGCCCAAGCCAGGTCCGGGTTGAGCTGGGCCCGGGTGAAACGGGCGGCGAGGTAGGTTCCGGCGAAGATCCCCACCGTCTTGCCGATGACCAGGCCCAGCACCACGCCCAGCGGCTCCGGGCGGGTGAACACCTCGCCCAGCACGGGGGCCGAGACGCTCACCCCGGCAGCGAACAGGGCGAACAGCGGCACGGCGACACCTGCCGAGACCGGCCGCAGAAGGTGCTCGGCTCGCTCCCCGGGCGAGGCATCCTCCCCCGTGTCCTGGTCGCGGGCCGTGCGCAGGATCAGGCCCATCGCCACCCCGGCCACGGTGGCGTGCACCCCGCCGTTGTACATCAGCCCCCAGATGGCCACGCCCAGCGGCACGTACCACCACCAGCCACGCACCCGGAACCGCTGCAGCAGGTAGAACACGACCAGCCCGGCGAACGCTCCTGCGAGGGCGGCCGGGTTCAGATCGCTGGTGAAGAACACCGCGATGACCAGGATCGCGCCCAGATCGTCGACGACCGCCAGGGTCAGCAGGAAGGCCCGCAGAGCGGTGGGCAGGTGGGTACTGAGCACAGCCAGCACGGCCAGGGCGAAGGCAATGTCAGTGGCCATCGGCACCGCCCAGCCCCCAGCACGCCCGCCGCCGACCGTGACCGTCGTCAGATAGATCGCTGCGGGCACCACCATGCCGCACACTGCGGCGACCACTGGCAGGGCCGCCGTGGCCGTGGTACGCAGCCCGCCGGCCACCAACTCCCGCTTGAGCTCGATCCCGGCGACCAGGAAGAAGATGGTGAGCAGCCCGTCGGCAGCCCAGTGCTCCACCGACAGATCCAGCCCGAGCGCGGGCATGCCGAAGTGGAAATCGCGCAGTGCCTCGTAGCTGCCGCTCCAGGGGGTATTCGCCCACACCAGGGCCACCACAGCGGCAGCGAGCAGCACCAGACCGCCGACAGTCTCCGCCCTCAGGGCCCGGGCCACCTGCACGCGCTCCGGCCAGGGCAGCAGCCCCAGGAATACGGAACGCTCACGCGGGGCAGAACACATCGGGAGGAACCTCCGGGGCATCGACACACGGGCACACGGGCCCCTTCGATGCCGACCAGACTTCCCGGCACACCCCGCGCCTCTTGACGCGTTCTTTACACCCTATCCGCAACAGCTCTCGGCGGCCCAGCGCCTGACCCGCACACCGGCACCCCACAGGCCGCCGCTGGGCGTCGATGAACAACGATGGCCCGAGGCCGACAGCACGCACTCAGCCCCTACTGCGCAACGGGGGCATCTGACCGACTCCCATGAGGGCCAGCCCGGAGAACATAAGGGCGGTCACGCCAAAGAAGCGGATCTCCCAGGACAGGGTTGGCGCGATTCGGAAGTAGAACAGACCCTGTATTACGCAGGGCGCGCCCACGAGCAGTGCTCCGAGTCCGTAGACCGAGGACCGAGTGACGCGGTGGCCCGCCCAGGGCAGCGTCCAGCCTGTGCGTATCGACGCCGTCCCCAAGACAATCAGCAGCAAGCCCCCGAGCATGCCAACTCCAACGACCCACTCCATGGGCCCCTCCCACCGTCCCCTGAGCGCCCGCATCCATTCACCCGCGCGTGACCCCACACTGCCGATCATCCAAGCAGGCCGAGACAATTACCAGCTTTCAAAGACAAGCCTCAAGGCCGAAGATGCCCACCACACGCCGGACGATCTCGGCCGGTTGAACCACACCCGGCTACCGTTGCTGGCCGGCTGGGTCACGGTCATGATCGCCACCGCGCCCCGCGTACCGAAGATCGCAGCGAATACCGGCAGCACCAGCACCCCGCCGCCGAACCCGGCAACCGCTGACGGCGCGGCCGCGCCAAAGGCTGCCATGATCACCAACGGCGATCTCCCCAGGGCCATATCGCCGCCGACAGCGCGGCCCCGACGAGAGCGGCCCCCAGGCGAGCGACCACACTGGCGACGACGATGACCGCGGCCAACAAACGCGCGCCGGTCTACCGCCTGCCGGGTCCGGTGGATCTGCTCAACACCTGGCCTCGTCGAGGTCTTCTTTCCGTGGGTACGGTCTCTCCTGACTGCTGCGCGCTGCTCACTGCCTAGGGCGGCTCGCTGCCGCTGATCGTGCAAACAAGGGGAGTGGGTACCGGCATGCCGTCTCACGCGGGTCGGGAAGCGGAAGAGGGGTTCACGTCGGAAGGGGCTGATCAGCTGATGGCGACGGCGTGCCGGACGGCCGGGTTCTCCAGCGATGGGGCGACCTTGATCCGCTTCGGTGAGAACGCGCTGTTCCGGCTAGCGGCACACCCGGTGATCGTTCGCATTGCCAGGTCGTCGGAATATCTGCCATCGGTCCACGGCGAGGTGGAGGTGTCGCGCTGGCTGGCGCGAGAGGGCTTCCCCGCTGCGCGCGTCGTGGACGACGTGGAACAGCCCATGATCGTGGATGGCCATCCGGTGACCTTCTGGCACTTGATCGACGAGGGCGACCGAAAGGCGACTTACGGGGAGTTGGGCGCGATCCTGCGGGACCTGCACGCCCTGGGGCGCCCGGATGGGCTGGACCTGCCGCCGTATGCCGTCTTCGGTCGCGTTGATCTGCGCATTGAGAAGGTTGCCGGAATACCGGAGGACGATCGGGAGTTCCTGCGGAAGCGTGGGCGGGAACTCCGTGATCGGTTCGCTAAACTGCGCTTCGACTCAGCGAAGGGTCCTGTCCATGGTGATGCCCACGTGCAGAACCTCATGGTTGATCGACGTGGTCAAGTGATCCTGATCGACTTCGAGAGCTTCTGTTTTGATCATCCTGAGTGGGACCTGATGGTTACCGCCACCGAACACGACAGTCTGGGGTGGCAGACGCCAGAGCAATACGCGGCATTCGTTGGCGCGTACGGCCGTGATCTGCGGGACTGGCCTGGGTTCGCGACACTGCGAGCGATCCAGGAATTCAAGATGACCACGTGGCTGATGCAGAACATTGCCGAGAGTCCTGAGGTGGCCCAAGAGTACGCCCGACGTATCGCCTCGCTGCGCGATGACGATGCGCCGCGGAACTGGCAGCCGGGCTGATACTGGGCTACTCGTCGTCCAGCTGGGTCATTGCGTCGCGAACCTGCTCGTTGAAATCCCGGACAGCAGGGTTACCCGCGTGCACTGAGACCTCTCGTTGGAAGTCGGCCACGTATCGCTGAAACCGGGCGGACTGGAGTGCGTCGCCTCCTGCGACGGCGAGGCCGGCCGTGGTGACTGCCGCCTCCAGCTCACCGTTCAGAAGCTGGCTCTGCGCAAGAACCATGCGGCAGAAGCCAAGCGTGCGCGCGTACTGTGGATCAGTGAGAGCAACGGCTCGCTCGGCGAACCGCACAGATTCGGAGCCCAACTTCAGATCACGGAGGCAGTGGCAGAACTCGCCGACGAGCTCCGCCTCGTCCATGTAGGACAACCACTCCGGATCGTCCGCTGTCTCTGCCCGCTCGAAATACTTCTCTGCCTCGCTCATCGCGCGGGTCGCGCCTTTGCGGTCTTGGGCGGAAGACAGCGCTCGGGCCTCGTGGGCGGCGAATAGTGCCATGGCCCGTGGAGTCGCGTGGCCCTTGCCGCCCTCGGTTGAGGCGCGAGCCAATCGAGTTGCCCGCGAAATGTCGCCAAGGTAGTTGGCTTGGTGGCTCATGTTGGTCAGAATGCGCGCGCCCATCATCCGGTCGTCTGCGACCTGCGTGAGGCGGAGAGTCGAGAGCAGGTAGCGGTTCGCGAGGGCGTGGTTTCCTGTGTCGTACGCGGTCCAGCCGAGAAGTTGGGAGATCTCTGCCGCAGCTTCGAACAGGGCGCTCCCCACTTTCGCGCTGTAACTGGCTTTCAGCAGTGGCAGAACCTCCTGACGGAAGTAGTGCCGCAGTGCCCTGTGTCCGTGGCCTCCGCCGTACAGGAAGTCGAGACGCATAAACATCTGACTGAAGGTACGGATTGCCGCAACATCCCGCATTCCCACGCGGCGCGGCGCGGAAGTGTCGGCCGGTAGTCCGTCGGGGCGGGAGACGAGCCATGAAAGGACGGAAGAGTCCACTTCCCCCTCAGACAGGAGGAGTTCTGAGGACTGCCCGTTGTCGATGGTGTGCTGTGTCAGACCGTCTAGCACTTCCAGGGCTTCGGGCACCGACGCTGCGTAGCTGGTCCTGACTGCCGGGGCCGCTGGCGCCGCGTAGGGGAATCCGATATCTGCTGGTGTGATCCTTCGCTGCAGCTTCGCGCTCAGCGCTTCGGCTACGAACGATGCTGTCTGTGGCCGGATGCCCCCGCCGTCGAGCCATCGCTGTACGGCCACATGCGTTGTCCGTACGTGGGGCGCGCCACGTCGGGCCGCAACCTCTTGGACGCGCCTCGCTAGTCCCTTGTTCGATGCCCCAGCTTCAGCCATAAGAGCGGCCAGCCGGTGGTTCGGCTCTCTGGTCATGCTCCTTGCCATCCCCGAGATGACTTCAAGTGTTCATCGTGTCACAGGACTTGGCGGGATGGGGGTTCGTGGGTGAACCCCCCTTGGGAATCCGTGAACCCTCCGGTGTACACGCGAACCCCCCTATGAACACTCCCGACTTGCACGCCTGCGCCGTTCACTGGACATCTCACGACGGCGGAGCGCCACTCCGCTGATGGATGAAGGGGACGGCGATGGACGCGCACGAGATGCGAGCGCTACCGAAGCGGTCGGATCACCTTGCCCCCATGGAAGCGGCGATCTTCTCCACTGCTGACCGGTTCCGCGCGATAACGCTGCTCGCGGACTCGTCCGACTCAGCTCGTGTCGCGCGCCGGATGGCAGCGGACATCCTTCGGGACTGGGCTCTGGAGCTTCCCGCTGACGATGTGGCGCTGTGCGTCTCGGAACTGGTCGGCAACGCTGTCCATCACGCCGTACCGGACAACTGGCTTGCGCAGCCTGGCGGTGCGCGTCGCGTGGCAATCGCCTTCCGGGCCTGGCCGAAGTGGCTGTTCGTGGAGGTCGGCGATGAGGATTCCACGCCGCCGACGCTCCCCGTTGGGGAGTTCCTTGATCCCGAACTGTCCGGGGAGCTGCCGGAGGCGTTGCTGGCAGACAGCGGACGTGGGTTGCCCATCGTTCAGAGCCTCGCCGATGCGGTGTGGTGGGCGCCTCGTGAGTCCGGAGGGAAGAGCGTCTTCTGTCGCTTCGACCTGGCCGGGAGGGCGTACGCCTGATCGGTGTCAAGAACTCCGGAGACGTCATAGGCAGCCCCACCCTTTCGCAATGAAGGGGGAGGGAGACGACTCCGGGGGCCGCTGGAGATCAGGAAGACCTCCGAGCGGTGGGCAGCCTCCCGGCTTGCTGGGGTCCCCTGCCACGACCGGGAGGCTGCCCGAGACCTGCGCAGCTTCGAGAGATGGGGCGTACGCGCTGGTCAGAGTTCAACAGATTTGTGTGGGTCGGCGTGACGGCTCGCTGCGGAATTGGGGATTGGGATGGCTCGTGATCGGGACCGTGTCCGTGCGCTGAAGGTGCGGAGCGGAGACAAGGTGAGTGCGCGCGGCGGCTTCCGCGAAGTGAAGGCAGTTCGCTCTGACCGCCGCGGCTCGGGCGGTCCGGCCGTGGTGCTGGTGTTCAAATCAGGTCCTGGACTGCGCGTTCGTGCGACGGACACTGTCGCCGTGGATCGCAGCGTGCGGCGGGGTCGTCGGGGGGCCCGGTGATGGCGGCGAGGTCAGTGATCAGGTTCGCTGACTGGTCGCTGAGTGCGGACCTGTCGGGCAGTGGACCGATCTTCGAGTCGGAGTGCACGACGTGTGGTGAGTCCTCAGGGGCGGCGGATGCGAAGGAGGGCCCGGAGACCTGGTGTCTGCGGCATGCGGGCAGTACGGGGCACACGGGCTTCCGAGGCATCATCACTTCGTTCTTCCGGGCCGAGATGGTGAGCGTCCAGTGAGCGGCGGCGAAAGGCTCTGGGTTGCGGGCCGGTATGGGCTCACCCGTGCGCGGGCCCTGTCGCTACTGGCTGCGCACGGGGTGCGGGTACGGCTGCACGACGTCGCAGTTAGCGCCGAGCAGCTGGCCAAGTACGGCGAGCTACGCGCCCAAGGGGTCCGGCATGAGGAGATCGCGGATCGGTTCGGCGTCAGCCGGGGCGGTCTGTATGAGGCGATCAGGCGGCATCGTGAGGCGCGGTTGAGGCCCTGTCCGCCGTAGAGAGCTGGGCGGGGCCTGCCGCGATTACGCCAGCGGTAGCCCTCGCCCTTCCAACTCCCCGGGATCACGCGACCAGGTGGGTGGAGCACCGCTGGGGGCACTCCGTCTGCCGATGTGTGGCGTGTTAGGGAGCGGCAACGGACCGTCAACCCTTCGTTGCCGAAGCGGTCCGGCTCTCTGGAGACACCCCGAGATGCAGGGGGCCGGACCGCACATGTACGAACCCATGGCGACCGATTCGGGTCAGGGTCGCAGACAAACACATACGAGACCGGACCACCCCCGAGCCTGGCAGCAACCGAGGTGGTCCGGCCGGAGTCCTCGCTGAGAACCCCGGTGCCGAATGGTACCGGGGCAGGCGCCGTTCGCCGACGCGATGTGGCAGAGCCATGCCCCAGATCAGCTACCCACAGGGAAAGGGACTTGAGAGGTGGATGACCCAAGGGACCCGGGTTTCGGGAGTGAAGAGCTGGACCCGGATGCAGTGCTGTGGGTGCGCGGGGTGGATTACGTCGCGGGCTGGCGGGAGGCGAAGGACGCAGCGGCGGAGCTGACTGACGCCCTGACCATGGCGGGCATTGAGGCAACCGGAGTGCAGGCACGTGCGGACGCTTCGGCGGACGGTGACGGGGTGGTCCACCTGCGACTGTCGGCGGCGACGGTGCGCGATGCGGCGGCGCTGGTGAGGGACTTCGCGGCCTGGCGGGAGGCTTGCTGACGTGTGGCGCGGTGCCGTGTGGGGCGCTGTGGGCACGCGCCGGCCGGAGAGACTTTGGGCGGGAGTCTCAAGCTCGGCGCAACCTGCCGGAACCGCCGTCTGCGGGGGCTATCCGGTCCTCTCGCGGTCGGCCTGATCCGTCGCCGTCCGAGGACGTTAATGTCACGTTGTGACGTGGGGTGGTGAATATGGGCACGCGCGGCGTCCCGGGGGTCGTGGGCACGGCCACTGACGGCATCGAGGAACTGCGTAGGGCTTGGTCGAGCCTGCAATACAGCGTCGCTGGCAGGTGGCCGTGACGCTGATATCGACAGCCGAGCGCTGGCTCCGCTCCAACGGCGAACTCGACGGCCTGGAGGCAGCGACTGGCCTACCAATGCGAGACGCACCGCGGCTTCCGAACGAGCCTCGGCCGTATCCCGTCGTTGACTGCTATGTCATGGCACGGGGGAGCGCTAACTCGGATGCCAAGCTGGCATCAGGCATCGCGGACAACCAGGCTCTCACGCAAGTGAACGAAGCTGTCGGCACCCCTAGCGTTCTGTGTGTTGTTTCCCCAAGTGAACGCAGCCCACGTCCGGCCGCGTAGTTAACAGCTCCGCAACAGTGGTTCAGACGCAACGTCAGCCACGGCACCCTGGGCCGGTGACCTTTGATCCCAACGCCCTGATCGGCGTCGCGGGCACGCTCGCCGCCGTCCAGCTGGGCGCACGGATGAACGCCCGCGCCACCGCCCGCGCCGAGGCTAGGGCTGAACGCGACAACCTTGGTGCCCAGTTCGACGCCATGGTGCTCGCCGTAGCCGGACTGCGGGCCGCCGTCGAAGCCGACCGCGCCCTGTGGAGAAACCGCCTGGAAACTGTGCGCGCAGGCACCCTGGCCGCCATGACCGGACTCGGCCCGGCCGCGTTCGCCAAGGGATCGGACTGGCGCCAGATCGCCGCGGCCTTCGGCGGTGCCGGCTGGTTCCTGGCACAAGAACGCAACCAGACGAAGGCCGCAACAGCCAGCCTCACACCAAAACTCGCAGCGGTCGCCGCCGCTGCCGCGCCTCTCATGCGCCACTCCGATGTCGGAGTCAGGGAAGCGACCGACCGCTTGATGTCGGCTGCCTTCAGCTATCACGAGACGAGGAGCGCCGAACAACTCGAAGCGACAACTGCCGACTTTGGGACTGCGGTGCGCGCCGTTCTCTATTCGGACAGTTGGCGCCCGATGCTGCCGTGGCGTCGCAGGCCTCGGTAGACGCCTGCTGGACAAGGCCGGTTAGCCAAACCTCAACTTCTGCTCTGAGTCGCCCTGTTCTGCGACTGAGGGGCCATGCTGGTCGTCATGAAGGCGAAGACGAAGCGGATCGCGCTCCCTGCGGTCCCCGCCCTCGGAATTGTTGGGTACGCCCTGCTCCTATGGCGCGGCCCTTGGTGGATTGACGGCGCCCACCTCCGCACGAAGAACCTTCAGCCAGCCGACGGTGTCGTTATCACGGGCTTCCGCACTATGCTCGTCGCTCTTGGCGCCGGAGCCGTCGCTGCCCTTGGCCTGCACTACACGCACCGCAGCCACAAGCAGACCGAGAAGCTGTTTGAGCACACCCGCGAGAGGGACCGCGAACAGGCCGAACTGACGCGTGAAGGTCAAGTGAATGAGCGCTATGTTGAAGCAGTCAAGCTCCTATCGTCCAACAATGTCACTCAGCGGATCGGTGGTATTTATTCTTTGGAGCGCATCATGCGCGACTCAGAGAAAGACCACTCCACCGTCGTTGAGGTGTTGGCCGCTTTTATAAGGCAAATGGCGAGCCCAGAGGCCAGCGAACCTACTCGTGATGAGCCGCCCGCAGACATACAGGCCGCCCTAACTGTATTGGGGCGTCGTCCTGGCCTCGGCCGAGATGAACCCCGGATTGACCTTCGCGGAGCTGATTTGCGGGGGGCTGATCTGTCTTACGCTCGATTGAATGGCGCGCTGTTGTCTGAATGCTGGCTAGACGAAGCAATCGCCTTTGTTGCAGACCTTCGTGACACTGTTCTCATTGGCGCGTCGATGAGGGGAACGCTAGTAGTGGAGGGCAAGCTCAGCGCAGCTAACCTTGAAAGAGCAAACCTCCACGGAGCAACTCTCAATACTGCGTGCGAAGGCATCAGACTTCACGATGCTGACTTGCGCGATACCACTCTAATCAATGCCAGCGGACTGACGGCACGGCAAGTCGTGCAGGCCAAACTCTACTCTTCAACAGTCCTCCCACCCGATCTAAGAATGATCCAGGAAGTACAGAAGCGCATCGAGGAATGTGAGGCCAGTGAAGAAGGGGCACAACGTTAGCGCGGCAGGGGGTGCCTCACAATCGGGGCGTGAGGGCTGCCCGCAAGGCGTACCCTGATGCACGCATTGCCTGATGAGCCCCGGCCGCAGGCTCGTTGCCGTTATTGCCATCGGCGTCTTGGTGCGTGACCACCTCTTTAGGAGTTCGATCGCCCTCCGGGGCGGCCTCCTGAAACGGGGCTCGGCAGTCACCCGTCGATCCGGCTGCGGCCGTTTCAGTCCGCCATTGTTCGCGGCCGTTGATGTCAGCTGGTGATGTCAGTCTGAGGGCCTATGCGCTGATGGGCGACTCTTGTGCGTGCTGGCGTGCTTGGGCCCGCATCTCTTTGAGACGGCCGTGGAACGCTTTGTGGCGGTTCTTGCCGAGATTCAGTGGTAGGTCGAGTTGAGAGATGAGCTCGGACTCCATGATCCACGGTTCGCTTTGCTCGATCCAGCACACTCGGGCGTTCTCCGCCATCCACTGACTGAGGGCGGCTTCCCCAGCTTTGCCGAAGGTCATGTGCAACGCGGCTGGCTCGACGCTGCGACTCAGACAGCTTCGGACGGCGGGGCTCTGCTGCCTGCTGCATCGATGACCGGCGCAGGGCTCGAGTCACCCTTGGTACCCGGGCATGAGACTCCACTGCGCGCAGGAGGGCGTATCGCCCCCGATGGAGTACCAACAATTGCCACCTTGAGCGGGCGCAGCCAGACTCGGCTTATGTTCCAAGCAAATGCGGTCCGTGTGTTCATTGCATCGCCCGGCGATGTACTGCTGGCACGTAAAGCCGTTAGGGAGGCCATTCATCACTGGAACGCAGTTCACTCCATGCGTCGGCGAGTCGTCATGCTCCCAGTGGGGTGGGAAACCGATGCAGGTCCCGATACGCGCGCCGACACACAGGACGTGATCGATACACAGTTGCTCAACGACTGTGACGTTCTTGTCGGGCTGTTCCACACGCGGATCGGAAGGCCAACCAAGGACACAATCTCGGGAACAGTTCACGAGATCGACAAATTTCGGGGCGTCGGAAAGAGGGCAGCGATCTATTTCTGCAGCAAGAACGTTCCGCAAGCGCAACTAAATAGCGCCCGACTCGTGGCGAAACTCCGCTCGCAATTGCAGAACAAGGACAGGGTGCTGACGGGGTCCTTTTCTACGCCAGGATCACTTAAGCCGAGTTTGGATCTACTCCTTAATCAAGTGGCGGACGAGCACCAGCCTTAGCTCCGCCACCGCATAGCCGAGAGGTACCCGCCGGTTGGTGCTCCGTCGCCCCTCACAGCCCAGAGACGGGGTTGTCCTCCCACTTGTCGCCCCTTCGAAGTGCCGCGAGAGCGATGTGAAGTTGTCGGTGCATCCACCCTGGCCCGCGGTGCGGATGATGCTGCGCCTGGCCCTGAATATGGCAGTGGCGAACCCTCGGCGGAGTGAGTGACCACGCCAGTGCTCCTCAAGGCCGGTCGCGTCCGCCAGGCGCTCGACGAGGTCAGAAGCCGCGCCACACCCAGATCGATTCAAGACTTCGCGACTTCGCGCCCTCTGCCAGGCTTCTGTCAGTCCTGCTTGCAGCCTCATCTTGCCCAGAAACACCCAATGACATCATGGGTTACCGATTGGCCGAATTTGCACGCTTGTCCGATCTCGGGGATCGTCCTCAGACTTCCTGAATGGTGTACCGATGCCGTGCGCAGACAGACGATGGGACGTTATGCAAGAACCGTGTGACCGGCCCCGACGTGCGGTGTCATCACCACAGGGGCAGGCCGGCCGGACGCGTTCCCGCGCCACGTAAGCAACCTGCGAAGCGTGCTCAAGTCCCACTGCGAGCACCTCGGCCAGCACCTCCACCCAGGGCCGCGTTACGGCCTCAACAACGTCCTCAACTTCCGTCGGAGGCCACTTGGGAGCGCCGGAGAGCAGAAGGGGCCGCAAAGCTATGCGTGGACGTCATAGAACGCGGTGGCACTGCCGTCATTCCTGAGCGCGCGGCCGCCTATGTCTCGGATGAGACGTGGAAGAGGCTGGTGAGGCGGCACCGCAAGAGGGGCTGTGACGATCTCGCTCAGCTGGCACGTAACATCCTCAAGGGCAAAGATCAGCTGCATGAGGCCGTTGGCCGCGCGGCCGGTGGTCTCTTCGGGCTGTTGGGACGCCCCAAGATCGAGCGGATCTTTGCACAGGAGCTGGCTCGGAGGATCCCGCTGCCTGTCGATGCAAAGCTCTCAGCGGCCGCACGGGGTTTGCAGATCGCGGGCATCTACGTCTGCATAGTCAGCGGCAGGGACCTGGCCGACTGCGCCTGCCTGCGAGACGTCCTTAAAGTCGAGGGTAAAGATCGGCTAGAGCGATTGATACATGGCGCGTTGGAGGACTGGCAGTCGCTGCCGCGGCGTATGCGAGATTATGCTGCCGGGTGATGAGAGTTTTCGTGCCGCGTAGGAACGCCGACGCTGGCTCCTAGCTTGGGCGCTTAGGGGCCGATTGCTCGCCTGAACTGTGGCGGAGCGGACTCGGACTGTAGCTGGCTTCTGCCTTGGCCTCCCGGTGTTCCCCATGGTTGCCCGTCCGATCTGGCACGAATCTGGTACGCCCGTCGTTGGTTGTTGCTCCAGGAGTCGTGAAGCCGTCTCGGGTGCTAATGGATCAGTTTCTCTTCGACTTCTTTCTCTCCCAGAGGAGAGATGTGGACCATTCCTTTTGAGCGGTCATATTCGATCAGCCTTGATCGATGAAGGCGATCAAGTACCCGTCGATAGTTCCCTAGCTTGTCCTGCTCCAGATTTTTGGCGAGATCTGCTTCCGATTGCGCACCGAGTTCGGAATAAAGGAGGAGCAGGGTCGCGTTCGCGAGGGTCATCGACGGAGCAAGAATCCGACTAACATCCCCAATTTTCCAGACGGCCGGAACGGTGCGATCTGTTAGATTCTTTACCACTTCGCTGGCTGTCGCAGTGTCCGTCTTGTGGAAGATGCGGACGAGTTCAGCCATCACCCATTGAGCTGTATGGAGAACAAAAGTCGCATCCATGTGGTTGGCGTTCACCTCGCCGCCAACGTGACCCACCCCTCGACGATTGCGCACGTCGTATAGGGGGACTAGGACGCGAGGAATGGTAAGGCGTGCGGACTCAGAATACGTTGTGGGTGCGTTTGAAAGTTTCTCGCACGAGTCCTTGAAACGTGAAGGCTTTTTAGCGTTGACCGGGAAGTTATCTCCATCCAGGTGGCCAGCAAGGATGGAGTAAACAATCTCGCAGAATCTACCACCGTTTAGCTCGGACGCCTCCCATCGCCCTTCTCTGTAGTTTCTGGTGATCTTGTCGAACTCTTCGATTAGCTCGGCCCGAAGAGAGGAAGGGAGGTTTCCCAGAGCGCTAGCTGAATCGATCTTCACGGGAGCGACTCAGCCTCTACTTCTTCTTGGCCGGCATGTCGTGATCCACGAAGTCTCGTCCTCGCTGCGTGGTCTTGATCACCCTCATGTTTGATGTGTCTAGCCAGTGATGCCTGCTGGAGGTTGCTTGGAGGGCATTTTCCGGGTTGCTCGGGTTTCTCCAAACTGCTTCCTTGTATGCGGCCATCACGTGTCCGACGCCGATTTCCTCCAGCTCTAGGATTTGTTCGAAGTAGTAGACCGCCAGCAAGCCCTTCTGGTCGATGGTTGTGGGCTGCTTCGCTTCGATGAAATCCTTGAATGACGTCTTACCTTCAGGTCGAAACCCGATGTCTTTTACCGCCGTCCAATTCCGCTTAGGCTTTACCTTCCTTCGCTTTCGTTCTGCGACGTTTGGCTCCCCGGTGGGCTCATCGTCTTCGGTGCCCTGGATGTTCTCGGCAAGTGTTTCACCTGGAATTGCGGCCACAGCCGAACCATTTCCATTCGCTGTGGCGCTCCCTTGACTGGATCCTATGATGCTCGCCGAAGGGATGTTCAAGGAGCCCACGAGAGCCTCGAACGCCTGTCGTTGAACCTCTTCGGAAGTGAACGCATTGATGGCTTCGGCAATGCGAGGCATGGAATCCAGCAGCTTGTCGAACTCCTGCTCACCCATAACGCCCCCCGGGCTTGCTTGTTGAAGTGGCATCTGCCATTTGCAGTCTCGGTGCCCCCGCCGTCCGGTTGGCCCATGGTCGCCCCAACCGGAAAGGTTCGCAACCCATTCGGATCAGTTTGAGTCCACATAGTTTTTAATTAAACGTTAGTTCGAATCGAGGGTGGCCGTGTCCAGGTCGGTGGAACGGCTTTGGGGTGGCGCTGCTTTGGCGCGAGTGATCATGGCCCCGTAAGCTTGCGGCGCGTCGGGCAGTCTGTGGACCTGCCCGGTAAAGCACGACGTTGGGGCCATGATCTTCGAGGCTCGCGCCAAAGTGGCTCCGTAAAGCCGTGGAGCCGACCGCCCCAGCCACGACATACCCCTTCTCTGGCCTTCGGCGGCTGATCGCTGTGAGCGCGGCACGGGCGCCGGCCGGGCTGGAGCGGGGCGGAGACAGGAGCGCAGGCCCGGCCGGGGGCCGGGCCGCGCGCGGTGAGCGGAGCGAGCCGCCTTGAGTAAGTAAAGGCAGGTTTCGACAGTTCAACGGTGCGTGGTGGCACGAGCCAGTGTCAGCGTTGGTTGGAACGTGCCTGTGCCTGTGCCAAGTTGCCTCGTACGATGCGGGTGAAGGGATGGTCTCGGCCGAGGATCCGCTCGCAGTCCGCGAGATTCTCCTCATGGATGGGGATGGCGCGGTCTAGATCACCCGCTACCTGGAAGGCGCCTGCGAGGTTGTTGCGGGAGATCAGGGTGTCGGGATGCTCGTAACCAAGGACCAGCTCCCGTTTGGCGAGGGTCTGCTCATGGATGGGGATGGCGCGGTCTAGATCACCCGCCGCCTGGAAGGCGCCTGCGAGGTTGTTGCGGGAGGCCAGGGTGTCGGGATGATCGTGGCCGAGTACCCGCTCGCAGGCGGCGAGGGTTTGCTCATGGAGAGGGATGGCGCGGCCCAGATTCCCCGCCTCTTGGAAGGCGTGGGCCAGGTTGTTGCGCGAGTTCAGGGTGCTGGGATGGTCGTGGCCAAGGACCTGTTCCCGTTCGGCGAGGGTCTGCTCAAAAAGGGGAATAGCCCGGCCCAGATCCCCCACCGTTCGGTAGGCGTGGGCGAGGTTGTTGCGCGAGTTCAGGGTGTCGGGATGGTCGTGGCCAAGGACCTGTTCCCGTTCGGCGAGGGTCTGCTCAAAAAGGGGAATAGCTCGGCGCAGATCCCCCGCCGCTTGGAAGGTGGTTGCGAGGTTGTTGCGGGA
The DNA here is from genome assembly GCF_052246385.1 of Streptomyces sp. 8N616. NCBI lineage: Bacteria > Bacillati > Actinomycetota > Actinomycetes > Kitasatosporales > Streptomycetaceae > Streptomyces > Streptomyces sp. 8N616. The sequence continues at coordinate 112,110 of NZ_JBQQBY010000003.1, forward strand.
AACCAGGGTGTCGGGATGGTCGTGGCCGAGGACCCGCTCGCAGGCGGCGAGGGTCTGCTCAAAAAGAGAGACGCCGCGGCCCAGATCCCCTGCCTCCTGGAGGGCGTGGGCGAGGTTGTTGCGAGACTGAAGGGTGCTGCGGTCATCGTGGCCAAGGACCTGTTCCCGTTCGGCGAGGGTCTGCTCAAAAAGGGGAATAGCTCGGCGCAGATCCCCCGCCGCTTGGAAGGTGGTTGCGAGGTTGTTGCGGGAAGCCAGGGTGTGGGGGTGGTCGCGCCCATGTAGGCGTGCTGACGCACTGGCGGAGCGCTGGGCGTATTTGGTGGCTTGGCCAAGCCTTCCCTGACTGCACAGGAAACGGGAGGAATAGTAGGAGATCAGTTCGGTATCGGCGGTGTCGCTGTCGGGCGGCGTGTGAGTGAGGTAGACATCGATGTGGGGAAGCAGGGCCCGCCAGCGCGGCCATTCAGCAAAATTGGTCTCTGGGGCGGATGGAAGTGCGTTGCGAAGGGCGGTGGCAACGGCGCAGTGAGCTTCGTGGATGGCCTGTTCTGACCGGTGGGGGTCAGTGGCATCCGCAGTGCGGGCAACGACCTGGACCAAACGGTGTGCAGCGGCTGCGTCCTCAGTGAGGTTGATCATGCTGAAGTCATTGAGGAGGGCAAGGGCGTCATCTTCCGCGCCGGGCTCGTCGGCGAAGCCGCTCAGTAGGTCGCGGGGAATGTCGTTGGCGGCGAGCCATGCCATAACGCGCAGAAGGTGGACAGCGAGGCGGTCGCGTTCGGCGATGGTGTCGAGCGTGATGCGCCAGGTCCGAGCGATGGTGGCGCCGTGAGGATCGCCGTCACCGGGGGTGCTCAGCATCCGGGCGGTCTGGGTGCGGAAGCGCTCGAGGTAACCGGAGTAGGTGCCGCGAGTGCGGCGGATATGGGCACCTGCTTGTTCCAGGGCGAGCGGGAGATGTCCGAGTTCATCAGCCAGTCCTCTGGCCGCGGCGTGTTCATCGGGCTGGTTCCGCCCGGCGAGGTGGCACAGCAGGCGGGTGGCTTCCGGTGGGGTCAGTACGTTCAAGTGCAGGGGGTGGGTAGCCAGGTCGTGCCAGCCGTGGGTACGGCGACTGGTGATGAGGTGGTCGCCGCCGGTGAGCCGGGCCAGGTACGGGGCTATGTCGTTGGGGTCGGTGGCGTTGTCGAACACCAGGAGCCACCCGGCGTGGGCCTCAAGCCACGCCAGGGCCCACTGGGCTAGGTCTGTACTCGCCGTGGTGCTGGTGTTGATCCCGCTATTGACCCGCCTGGTGAGCTGGGCGAGGGAGTCAGTGATGGCCTCGGATGTCTCGGCGTTGATCCACCAGACCAGGGTGTAGCTGTCGCGGTGGACATGGGCGTAGTGCAGGGCCAGGGTCGATTTCCCAACCCCGCCAAGCCCCGACATAGCCTGGGTCACCACCTGAGTGGCTGCCCGCTCCTTCTTGGGTCCTAAAGCCTGCTCCAGGGTGTCCATTTCCGCCGACCGGCCGACGAACTGGTGAGGATCGGGCCGGGGAAGGTTGTGCACGCCCTTCGGCGCGGGAAACTCGTTGGGTAGCGGCAGGACTGCAGGCGCGTGGACAGTGATATCACCGGTCATGATCGGGGCGTAGCTGGCGCCGACGGCTGGTGACCGAGCTCCTGTCGTAGCGGGTCCGGGTGTCTGTGACGGGAAGGTTGGTGGAAGCGCTTCGGCCATGATGCGGGCTCAGAAAGTCCTGTCGCCGGTGTGGATGGTGGCGTAGTTGTACTGCACGGCAGGTGACCTCTCACCCGAGGTACTGATCGTGATGGTGGCCGGTGTTGTCGGGCGTGGCCATCCGGCAATATCGGCAGCGAGATCCGGATCTGCCGCCAGGAGACGGCGGATCTGGACCCGGAGCACAGTCTTCAGATCTGCATCCTCGGGGGCGTTGGCCATGTCGAAAACCGTGGTGGCGAGGGCTTCCTGTTCGGCCGTCGGATTGTCTAAGGACGCGTCTCGGCCGGTGAGGTGTCGCAGGAGGCGCTGCCCAAAATTCACGGTGGCGTCGGCAGCGTCGCTCTCGACGCGGGCCAGGACTGCGGCCCCGTAGCCCGTAATGGCCGCGGTGGCGTATGGCGTGAGCTCCTGCGCGAGTTGGACGGCGTCTATGGACACGACTGCATCCCCCCAGTGTTGAGAGCCGCTTTGCGTCCCGGTGCACAGCGGCACGTGGGCAACCCAGCGTAGCCACCATCTCGACGGCCAGTCCCGCGAATGCACCGACCCCGCGTGCCCTGAGCCCGACACTGCCGCGTAGGGCGCCCGGTCCTGGTCTGGTGTTAGGTGCGTGCTGCCCGGAGGGGCCTGTCTGCGGTGATGCGGTAGGAGAGTTGGGCGCGGTCGCCGCTGGCACGTAGCTCTTCGAGGATGAGGGGGGCGTCGTCGGTGCCGTGGGTGATCCGCAGGGTGTGGACGACCGGGGTGGCGTCGGGGAGTTCCAGGACGGTGCGTTCGTCGGGGAGGGGCATGCGGGCGCGGACGGTTTCGGACCACCAGAGCTTGTGTCCGGCCTGGGTGAGTAGTCCGTAGATGGCTGCGGGTTCGGTGTCGGGTGCGTCGGCGAGCGGCGTGCCTTCCGCAACGGCGAACGGGATGAGGGTGCGGTGCAGGAGCCGGGTTCCGGTGGCGGGGTCGATGAGCAGTCGGTCGCAGCCGAAGAGGGCTTCGTCTTCGTCGAGTTGGAGGAGCAGGCCGGTGGCGGCGGTGGTTTTGGTGCGGTAGACGGCCGGTTCCTGCTCGTGGTCCCAGACGGTGCCAGTGGGGGCGATGTACCGGCCGGAGCCGTTGCGGGTGATGTTCCGCTCGATGGTCACCGCGGGTGTGGCGGCTGCGCGGACGAACGAGCCTTTGCCGTGGCGGACTTCGATGAGTCCTTCTGTGCGGAGGGCGGCGATGGCGTTGCGGACGGTGGGGCGGGAGACCTTGTAGCGGTCGATGAGTTGGGTCTCGGAGGGGAGCGGGCTGCCGGGCGGGAATTCGCCGGCGGTGATGGCGTCGCGGATGGCTGCGGCGACCTGCTGGTACAGCGCTCCGGGCCTCTGGATCTCTCCCATGCGTGGGTCCCCTGTCATGTGTCGTCTGTCTCCCTTATGTCACTCGTCAGCATAAGTGCTTGACTCTCCCGGCGCCAGAGCCGCATAGTCGCACTCATAAGGACGAGTGACGACAGCGTGAGTACTGTCGTCCTGGATGGCCAGGGAGGCCGACAACACATGCAGTCCATATCTGTGGACACATCCCGGCTGGGCGCACTGATGTGCGTGGTCAAGCCGGAACCGAAGATCGCGGACTTTGAGAAGCAGGAGGTGAAGAAGGACCGGGACGGCAACACGATCTACACCGTGGCCGTGACCGTGCGGCAGGACGGACGGCGGGTCTCCGTCATCGAGATCTCGGTGACCGGCGAGCCGAAGGGCGTCGAAGAGGGCATGCCCGTCCGGGTGACTGGCCTGGAGGCGTTCGCCTGGTCGATGGGTGACCGGCACGGAATCAGCTTCCGCGCCGCCGCTATCACCCCCGTCCCGGCCGCCCCGCCTTCCGGTGGGGGTAAGGCGGGTGGTGCCTGATGGGGCCCATCGCTCTCGCCTTCGCCCTGGCGGCGCTGGCCTGGCTCCTGGTGGCGGGAACCGCGCTGCGGCAGAAGCACCCGGCGTGGTTCTGGATCCTCACCGGCTACCCGGTCACCGCCCTGCGGGTGCTGGCCACCTGGCGCAAGGTCGCGCGGCTCAACGATCTGTCGGTGGCGCCGCAGCCCACCGGGGCCGTGCTCGGCGGCCTGGCAGTGAAGGGTGAGGCACTGCGGCTTCACGCGCCGCGCATCTCCTTCCCTCGAGTCACCCGTAACGGGCTGTCGCTGGTGGTGCGGTTGCATCCGGGGCAGACTCCGGCGCCGTTCATCGCGGCGGCTGATGCCCTTGCGCATGCCTGGCGGGTGCACGCGGTGCGCGTGACCTCGCCGGAACGCGGAGTGGTGCTGCTGGTCGCCACCGCCTGTGATCCGCTTCAGCGTCCGGGCCTGGCCTCGGCGCCGGCCGCGCTCCTGTCCGCGCTGGTGGGGGTGCAGGAGTCCGGCGGGGCTTGGGTGATGAACCTGCGTCAGGTTCCGCACTGGCTCATCGTCGGCGCGACCCAGTCGGGCAAGTCCACGCTGCTCGCCCGCTTGGTGGCCGAGTTGGCGCCGCAGCCGGTGGCGCTGGTGGGGATCGACTGCAAGGGCGGCATGGAACTCGGCCTGTTCGGGACACGCCTGTCGGCGCTGACCACCTCCCGTCGTGAGGCGGTGGCGGTGCTGGGCGCCCTGGTGGTCGAAGTGCAGCAACGCATGCACGCCTGCCGCGCCGCCGGGGCCCGCTCGATCTGGGAACTTCCCGAGAAGGCCCGGCCAGTTCCGGTCGTGGTCCTGGTCGACGAGCTGGCCGAGCTGTACCTCTCGGATGGCACCCGGGAGGGCCGGGTGGAGGCGGAGCGGTGCTCAACCTCCCTGCTGCGCCTGGCCCAGCTCGGGGCCGCGCTGGGGGTGCATCTGGTGGTCGCCGGGCAGCGGGTCGGCTCCGACTTGGGACCCGGGGTCACCGCGCTGCGCGCCCAGCTGTCGGGCCGGATCTGTCACCGCGTCAACGACCCCGGCACCGCAGAAATGGCCCTCGGAGACCTGTACAAGGACGCGGTGGTAGTGGCTCAGTCGATCAGCCCGGAGGAGCAGGGCGTGGCGGTGTGCACGGCTGCTGACGGCGGCTGGGGCCGTGCCCGCTCCCACCTGACCACCACCGAAGAGGCTCGGCAGGTCGCCGAGGAGTACCGGGAGATCACTCCCGAACTCCTCGGCGTGACCCGCGCCCTGGAGGCGCCGACGGGAGGTGAGGGGCCGTGAGTGCATCGGCCGCGATGCCGCTGGTCGTGGTCTTCGGGATCATCACCGTCCTCCTGGTCCGCTCCCGCGATGTGAAGGCGTGGGAAGCCGTGCTGATCGGCCTGTTCGGCTTCTACACCGCGCTCACGCCGATCGGCTGGGCCGTGGTCGGCGTCGTGAACTGGGTCCTCTCCGGCTTCACCCACACCTAAGCCACCGAAGGGAGGACCTGCACCTTCATGCCCATGCGCCGTGTGCGCTGCCCCATCTGCAAGGGCGAGCGCTACCGCATCACCCGCAACGGACACAAGCGACGCTGCCGCTGCTGCCGCGGCAAGGGAACCATCCGCTGACCAACCGCACGACCGACCCCGCAAGGAGTGATCCCCATGGACGCACACCACCCAACCCCATCCACCCGTGCCGCTACGGCGGCCCACCCTGGGAGGTCCCCACCATCACCCCCGACGCAACATCGGCGGACAGGCGCGCCGTGCTCGACCGCGCGGCGCGCCTGCGCCACCTCTCCGAAGTCGATCAGGACCTGATACGCCGGGCCAACGATCCGCAATTCGGCCGCTGGCTGGAGCAGATCACCGCCACCGGCGGCTGCGCCCACCCCATCCACCTCACCGGCTCCACGACCGTCTACGACGCGGCCACCGGCGCCGTGCTGCACCACTACGACACTGCGGCAGAACCCGGAGAACGGCTCCTGGTCCGCTGCCGCAACCGCCGCGCCACCGTGTGCCCGGCCTGCTCACGCCTCCACGCAGGCGACACCTACCACCTGGTGCGAGCCGGACTCGTCGGCGGCAAGAACGTCCCCGACCACGTCCGGGACCGACCCCGGCTGTTCGTCACCCTGACGGCACCCTCGTTCGGGCCCGTGCACCACGCTGCAGACGGCGAGCGCTGCCGCCCCCGCCGGGCGGCTGGCGTCTGCGAGCACGGGCGTCCCGTCGGCTGCCCGGCCGTCCACACCGAGGCTGATCCGCTCGTCGGTGAGCCGCTGTGCCCCGACTGCTACGACTACACCGGACACGTGCTCTGGCACGCGCACGCCGGGCGCCTGTGGAAAGCCTTCACCGACAACCTCTACAACCACCTCGCCGCACGCACCGGACGCACCCGAACCGGCCTGCGCCGCTCCGTGCGCATCTCCTACGCCAAGGTCGCCGAATACCAGAGCCGCGCAGCCGTCCACGTACATGCCGTGGTGCGCCTCGACGGTGCGCGCGGCACAGTCGACGAACCTCCGGCCTGGCTCGGTACCGAGCTGCTGGCCGAAACCGTGCGGACTGCTGCGGTGGCCGTGCGCCTGCGCACCCCCTACAGCCCGGCCCTGGGCGAACACGAACTGACCTGGGGCACCCAGCTCGACGTCCGACCGCTGCGGGCCTTCGGAGGTCCTGACGGAATGGCCGACGAGGCGGTAGCCACGTACGTCGCCAAGTACGTGACCAAGGGCGCGGGTGCTGCCGGATCCGCCGGCGGCACCGACCACCGCGTCACCGGCGCCGACGACATCGACCACGCACTCGTATCCCCGCACGTCCGAACCCTCATGCACACCTGTTGGTGCCTCGGCGCACTCCCCGACCTGGAGCCGTTCCGCCTGCGCGCCTGGGCCCACAGCCTCGGATACCGCGGCCACATCCTGACGAAGTCACGTCGCTACTCGACCACGTATGCCGCGCTGCGAGCCGAACGCGCGGCCCACGAACGTCCCGAGGCGGTTCCCGCTGATGACATCGACACCGTCACGGAAGCACAGTGGCGCTACGTCGGCTCCGGCCACACCCCCGGCGCCGCACTCATCGCCGCAGGCATCGCCGAAGACCTGGCGCTGAACCACGAGATCGCGCGAGCGGAAGGGGAGGATAAGGGGGCGTGCTCGTGAGGCACCGATCCCTCGCTGAAGTTGGCCGCTTCCGCTCTGGCCGTACGGTGGGATCTCTGCCTGAGGCTCTGTCCAGCTGGCGCGTAACCACAGTTTCCTTGGACATCGCGGTAGCCGTCGCCCAACTGCTTGGCGGTCAGCCGGAGGAATGGTCGGCTTCTGGGGAAGAATGCTATGAGGTTCTGACCGATTCTCCGACCGTTCCGATAGTCGTTGATGGTTCAGACGCCATTACCGCTAACTTGACGATACGAGACCAAGGTCCCCAACCGAACACGAGCATCGTGTTCCGACTGGCCGATAAGTATGGACTCGGCGTCTTTCGCTTTCAGTCTGCGTCATGGAAGTTTGCGGCAGATGCCCATTACATCGGTGAAAAGCTTGCCAACATCCGCGATGAATCGCTCTGTGAACTATCTCTAGAACATGTCAGGTTCACGGGTGGGAACCAGGTTAGGGCGTCATATCGTAAGCCGACGATCAAGGTTCTGAAACCCTGGAACGACGCCCATCGCTTGATTCCTCAGTGATGGACGTCGCGCTCCAAGGGCTACTCGAGTTCATCCTGCGCGATTGCATTGAGCTCGGCAGCCGCAGGGTCACCGAAGTGCCCTGCTTCGAAAGCCACTCGCTCGCTCACCGGCTGATGCCATGCCGTTGCTCTGCATGCGGTTACACGCACTCCGGCAGAGAGCAACATCTCTCGTCGTGCCTGTGCGTCCCCCTTGCGCCAATCCTCGCCCCATGTGTCGGGGAGCTCTATCACTTCCCGCCGCGGTGGTTGGTAGGGAGTTTCCTCAAGTGCGGCCAGGCGCTCGGACATGCCATTCAGCTGGCCGGTGACAATCTCTGCGGCTGCACCCCTCAAATTGGCAAGGCTGCTACCGAGGTTGGCAATGCCGCTCCTCAGTTCAGCGATGGCAGCTCGGTTGTCGACTCCGCCGACTGTCACCGTCATCGTCCTGCGCAAGTTTCCGAACCGCTTCAGAAACTCAGCCTCTACGTACTTCATGACCGGCTCGGCTAGCAGGGAGATACCCGGAACGCGCTTGCCGGTCGCCTCGTCCAACGCGTGGCCTTCGCCGGTGCAGCGGAACTGCTCGATGCGCTCGCCTTTCCTCTTGATGTTGCGGCGTTCCTTGTAGAAGTGCCGAGCCATGTTGTTGCCACAAAGGTCGCACACCAGTACACCCAGCAGGGGGTGTGCGTCCTTTCGTTTACTGACGCCCGACGCGCCGTTCCCGCGCTTCTTCATCTCCTCTTGCAGGTCGTACCACTGCTGATCGCTGATCAGCGATTCCCCCTGCCGTACAGGCTCACCCGTGGCAGTAAGTACCGGTGTTCCATCGGCTTTGACGAGGTGTCCGCGCATCATCGGGGAGCGCAGCATTTTTCGGACGGTCTCAACATGCCACCGGTCGTCCGGATCGAACTCACGCGCAGGACTGGCGAGCGCTGCTCGATAGTTCTTCGGAGTGATCGCATTCGTGTTGTTCAAGTGGTCCCGGATCTTGCTGTACGTTGCTCCCTTGATGGCCATGGTGACCATTTCCCGTCGGATCTGCGCAGTCCCAGATTCCCCAGGTTTCCCCTCGTCAGTTGCGAGCCACCATCCCTCATTTCCATCGGGGAACATCTTTCGAACGGGGCGGAAGCCATACGGCACGGAGCCTCCTCCCCATCGTCCGATCTGCTGGAGATAAGCCGCAGCGCCTTGATTGCGCTCCATGATGGTCTGGCCTTCGAGCTGAGCAGCGAAGGCAAGGAACATCATCATGAATTCGCTCATGATCGACGTGAAGTCGAGTTCCAGCACGTCTCCGCCTGGGCCGCTGGCGAAGATCAGCCGCTTCCGATGCTTCTTGGCATACCGGCCGAGGTCGGCCATGTCGGCCATGCTGCGGACAGCGCGGTCCATGCGCTGCCAGATCATCACGTCCCACTCGTCGGGGCGGTCCAGCCAGTAGCTCAGCTCCTCCCGTTCCCACGGGGTGGTCTTGATGGCCGACACGTCTGTGTCTCGCGCCCATCCGACGAAGCGCGCGCCGATGGATTGACCAGCTTGGGTGACTGTGTCTGTCTGGACTTCCGGTGAGGTGCTGGCGTCTGTGTACCGGCTCAGACGAACTGCGCCTACAGCGCGGGGCTGTCCCCCCTGTTGAACAAGCATGCATGCCATGCTAGTTGGCGGAATTGGCGTGCGCCCTTTCGCTGTGGTGCACGGGGTTCTTGCTGAGCCGCTGTTCCGCGAGCGCCTGCCGCGCGTCGGCGTACCGCGTGACCAGCCACGCCTCGACCCCGCTGGGCAGCGTGGTCCTGTGCACCGGGGAGTGCTCGCGCAGCCAGGCGTACGCGGGGTACGGGTCGGCAGCGAACTCCCACGTGAAGAGCGTGGGCGGGGCGGGGGCAGTGGAGTCGTCGTGCACCCCTCGACCGTAACCGGCCTGCTCCAGGGCAAGGGACCGTGCTTCATCTTTCCTGTTCTCCCATGGGAACCACAGCCGGGGCCGGGGTTGCCGTTGAAAGCGCTCGGCACGGCCATGACAAGTGGCAGGCCTATGGGAAGAGGGATGGTGCGGCGGCCTCGCAGCCATCGGCCACCAGCCAGTCCACGGCCGAGGGGGCGGTCGCCGAGTGGATCACCGCGATTATCGAAGGCGACAAGAAGCAGGCGTGCTTGGTGATGGGGAGCCCAGCCACCGGTTCTTCGCCCGCGAAACCCGACACGGCGTCGATATGTGAGAGCAACGCACCCGAGGTGCGGCAGATGCAAGACATGGTCGAGAGGCTCCGCACGTCGTCACGCCCAAGCAGCCCAAGAGTCACCCGGCGGTGGAAGTCGCCCAAGTCCCTGTGACGGGCGACAAGGCGGTCGTTCCCGCCGGCAAGGTCACCGTCGACGGACAGACCCTTGACAAGATCATCCTGTCCCACTCCACCGGAGTGGAGCCGGGGGAGCTGGACGTCAAGATCGACGCCACCGAGATCGACGACTCCTGGTACGTGACCAATCTCGAATTCAACATCGGCTCGACTTCCGGCTCTGGCGCCTAAGGCACCCGCACCGTGCCGTCGGCACCCTGGTACCCCTTGTCGGCCCAGCAGCGCAGACCAGCCTCGGCCGGGGCGTCCTCCAGGATGACGAACGCCTTTCCGTGCTGCTGCTCGGGCGGCGGCGCCAATTCACTCATGATCGGCGTCAAGTCGAGCGCCGGCATGCCTGCTCGCGCAGCCAGGGCGGTACGCGGCGCCGTGCTGATCCGATCGGCGTAAGAGTGCGTGACCTGTCGTGGCCCGCGGCGTTGTGGCGTATGCCATCGCGCCATTTGCGCGAAAGGTTCCTTTCTGCAGAGGAGACAGACATGTCACGCATGGCCAAGGCCATTGCCGTCACGGCCGCGGCGGGTGCCGTGGTCGCCGGTGTCGCCGGCACCGCGGTAGCCAGCTCGGATTCGAAGGGCGCGGCCGTTAACTCCGGGGGCGTCATCTCTGGCAATGTGATCCAGATTCCGCTCCACATCCCGATCAACATCTGCGGCAATAACTTCAATGAGGGTCCGCTCAGTATCGGCAATGCGACGATCGGCAATGTCTGCATCAACGCTGAGAGCGACCACCACGACAAGAAGTACGAGAAGAAGCACGACAAGAAGAGCTACAAGAAGGACCACGGCAAGAAGGACCACGGCAAGAAGAAGCACAGCTGGTAGCGATTCCGCGCGCCGGCGGTGCGCCGCGGCCCGGCCGGCCTCAGCCCACCCTGCACCGGAACGCACTCGGAATGCCGGAACGCGACGGTGGCCTCCCGCACCAGCGGGAGGCCACCGTCGCGTTTCACGGAGCGGGTTCCGGCTTCCCCGCGCCTCGGCGAACGGGGGCGGCGGGAGAGCCGCCCGATGGTGAGCGGCTCGCGGCCGTCGTCGTTCATGGTCCGGAGTCCCGGCCTTCCAGCGGCTGGAGATTCACTGGAGATTCAAACGGCGGCGGCCACCCTTGCGTCGGTGTGCTCGAGCCAGCCGGAGGCGATGAGGTACTGGCCGAGGAGGTAGCCCGCCATGATCAGGACCTCGTGGGCCTCGCGGGAGGGGAGCTCACGGCCCGCCGCCTGGAGCCCGATCAGGAGGTCCGAGCCAAGGAAGGCGGCGGCACCCGCGGCCACCTTGCCGCCGACGCCGAGGGCGGCGGCGCCCATCACGGTCAGCGCGAGGCTGTATCCGGCGACGGGCAGCCGGAGCCGCTCGTCGAGCGTCGGCCCGAGCAGCGCGTTGACGGCCGCCCAGCCCGCCAGGCAGCCGACCGCGGGCCACGGCTTCCTCGCGATGCCGCGGAGCGCGCCGAGCTTGCGGGTGTAGCCCGCGGTGTAGCTGACCTGGGTGCCGAGGAAGGCGGCCATGCCGAGGAGGAAGGCGGGCTCGTGCTCGTCGAAGAGGAGCGCGGTGTCGCCTGCGGCGGCGAAGGCGAGCCCGGCGACCAGTGCCTTGGGGAGGGGCTCGGAGGTGTCCTTGCGACGGCGCAGTACGTGTGCCGCGAGCGCGGGCATGAGCAGCGGCTTCGCCGCCCTGCGGAGGCCACGGGGGCTGCGGGCGACGGCGACCAGGTCGGCGGCGGCCAGCGCCCCGAACGCGGCGAGCGCACCCCGCCCGTGCCCGTCTGGCCGCCCCATCCGAGCCACGGCCTCGAGGACCCCGTTGCCGTACCGTCGACCGCGCTGTCGGGTGATCGCCATGCGCGGCAGTCTCCCGACGCCGGTGACGCGCCGTCAACGCCCCGGCCCTGTGACCTCGCCCGTTCCCGGCCAACAGGGCGCGCCCTTCGGGCACCATGGCGCGAATTCCCCGCCCGCCCGCCGCTGGAAGCCCCCTGCGCGCAGCGCCAAGTGGAGTCATGGACAGCCGCGGCGAGCCCGCCCCGGCCCAACGCCGGTCCCCGACCGGCATGGGCGCACGATTCGATCGGCAGGGACGCACGATTCGGGCACGGCCGCCCGCCAACCTTTCCTCCCCCCGAGGGCGTGGGTAGCCGAGGCCCCTGTCACCCAGCGCCGGACTGGGACCGGCAAGCACCCGCGCGGCCCGTCCGCTGAGGCCCCCGCGGCGGCCGGAGCGCCGCCTGTCCGGGCAGGGCCGGGGCCGCATGCCCCGGCCCCGCGACCATCGGGTCGGCTCGGGTGGGCCGTGTCTCCCCCAGTTGCGGGCGCGCGCGGAGCGCGCGGTCAGCCTGTGCCGTGGCCGCTGCCGCCGCGGTCCCACTTCCTCGACTCCGGCTCCCCCTCGTCCGCCGCAGATTCCGACCGCTGGTTGTCGAACTCGTACGGCATGTGCCGGATGCCGTTGTGCGGTACGTCGTGTGGCCTGCGGCGCTCGTGGAAGTCCGTGCGCGGGCGGGCGACGTCCTGGTGACCCGGCCCGTGATTGGGCGGTGCCTCGCCCGTCTCGTGCTCGTCGTGCGTCTCCCACGCGCCACCCCGCCGCTGCGGCTCCTTCGGCGGCTCCGGCTCGCGCGCCCGGACCCGGAGGCCGAGAACGACTGCTCCGAACAGCACGAGCACGACGAAGATCCCGATGACGAGGGGACCGATCCCGACCAGGTAGTCACGCCGCACGGCAATTTCCATGGTCAGCTGCAACATGCGCCACGAGTACCCCCGCCGGGGAGAGTCAGTCGGCGCCGGGAGTCAGTAAGCGCGGGGAGTGGCGGAGAGCCGGCGGAGAGTCATTCCGTCCCCTCGGCCGTACGGATCGCGTCCCGGTAGGCGCGGGCCGCAGCGCGCAGGGCCGACTCCGGGTCCGTGCCCTCCTTCTCCGCCCGTACGGCGAGGGCCAGCAGCCGCTCACCGACGCCTCCCCCGTCCCCCGCCGCAGGCAGCGGCACGTCAAGCCCTGCCGTCCGCACCCGCGCCGCGAGCTTGGCGGCGAGTGCCAGCGCAGGCTGGCCCAGCGGGATGCCGTCCGTGACCGACTCGCGCTGCTTCTCGGCGGCCTTCGTGCGCAGCCAGTGCGCCTTCACCTCTTCCGAGGTCTCGGCGGTCTCCGTACCGAAGACGTGCGGGTGCCGGTGGATGAGCTTCTCGACGATCGTGCCCGCGACGTCGTCGATGGAGAAGGGCTCGTCCGGGTCCTCCTCGGCGATCCGGGAGTGGAAGACGACCTGCAGCAGCACGTCCCCCAGCTCCTCCCGCAGCTCGTGCCGGTCGCCCGCCTCGATGGCCTCGACGAGTTCGTACGCCTCCTCGATCCCGTACTTCGCCAGGCCCTCGTGAGTCTGGGTGCTGCTCCACGGGCACTCGGTGCGGATGGTGTCCATGACCTGCACGAGGTCGAGGAGGCGCGCGCCCGGCAGGTCGTACGAGGCGGGCAGCAGCTCGAGGTCCGGCATCTGCACCCGGCCGGAACCGGCCATCCGGGCCAGCCCATCGGTCAGCTCCGGGTCGCCCTCGCCGGACGGGATGACGACGACGGTACGGCCTCCCGCGCAGTACTCCACCAGCTCGCGGGCGGACGGGGCGGCGTGCTCGACCTCGATGCCCGCCTCGTGCAGGTACGGCAGTTGAGGGTGGTCCGGGTCGGGGCACAGGACGCGGTCGGCGCCCCGCAGCGCCTGCCAGGCGGGCCAGGAGAGCAGGCCCGGGGCGACCCGGTGGCTGGTGGTGAGCAGGATGATGCGGCCGGGGGCCTCTGCTGATCCTGCTGCGTCGGCTTCTGCTGCGTCGTTCGCACGTGCTGCTGCGTTCACGGGTCGAACGTAACCCACCGCTCACTCCCCCTGGGCGGACCGGATGTCGTCGAGGTGGTCCTCCACCCAGGTGCGCAGCCCTCCCAGGGGCACGGCGAGCGCACGCGTGGGCTGCGCGCGAGTGCGTTTCTGGTGGAGCCGGACGGCGCGGCGCCGGCGCGGATCTCGGAGCTGATCGACGCGAGGGGCTGTCGCCGTCGAGGTCGAGGACGTCCTGCCGCTGGACCGGGCGGCCGCGCGGCGTTACGCCTGGGCGGGCTCCGTGGGCGTTGGGCGGAGCCAAGGGGTCTTGGCGTTGCCCAGCTGGACCTTCTTGGAGTCCCACGTCCCGTAGCGCGGGTTGACGTCGACACCCAGCTTGGTGGAGGCCTCGCTCAAGGCGTCCACCAGCTTCTGCACGCCCTGAGGGCTGCTGCGGTCCGCGCCGAGCGACTGCGCGAGCTTGTCCATGGCGACCTGGTTGCGGATCGCGGCCTCCACCTGGCCGGGCGCGATGGCGTACTGCTGGAGCCACTGCTCGCGCAGCCGGTCCGCGCCGCCCGCCTGCCGCTCGGCCGTGGCCTGCGCCTTCTGTACGTCGCTGCGGCTGACGCTCACACCGGCGTCCGCGGCGGCGCGGTCGAGAATCCGGTCGAAGATCATGCTGCTGAGGGTGGCCCGGCTGAGCTGGCCGCTGTCCTGGATCAGCTGCGCGGGCTGCGCGGAGCCGCGCTGCGCCTCCCGTACGGCCTCCACCTGCGACTGGAGCTCGGAGACGGTGATCCGGTCGCCGTCGACCACGGCCGCCGCACCGGGGTGCGAGGCGCTGCCACAGGCAGCCAGCAGCGGCGACGCGGCGAGCAGCGCGGCGGCGGAGACGGAGAGCGCGGTCCTGCGGCGGATCAGGCGGATCAAGTGGGCCTCCCGGCGGCAACGGTTGTGCGACGGTGCACCGACCTTGCGGTGATCGATGTTAGGCAGTCGGCGTGGTCTGGGCCACTGATTCGGGCAACGATTCGGGGCATGCTTCGGATACGCGGCCACCCGGCACGAGCCCGGCAAGCCGCCGCCCTACCGGGCCGTGAAGCGCGCCGGCGCCTCTGTGGGGTTGCCGCCGGTCGGCAGCTTCTCCCCCGGGCAGCGCGCCAGCACCCGCCGCATCGCGTCCCGCTCCGCCTGAGTCACCCACAGCCCGTACTTCTTCTTCACTCCCACCTGCCGGGCGACGTACGGGCAGCGGTACGTCCGGTTCGGCGGAAGCCAGGTCGCTGTATCGCCGTCGCTCTTGCCGCGGTTGGTGCTTGCGTCGACCGCGAGAAGGTTGAGCGGGTCGTTGGCGAACGCGATGCGCTTGCGCGGCGCCCACTGCCGGGCGCCCTTCTGCCAGGCGTCGGACAGCGCGACGAGATGGTCGATGTCCACCTCGCTGCGCCCGCCGCGCCGGAACTCCACGCGCCTGCCGGTGTACGGGTCCGCGGCCAGCGCCCCGGACTCCACCGCGCACTCCCCGTCCTTCCCGGCCTCCCCGTCCCCCTCTGCCCGGAAGGTCACCGCGTCCAGGTCCCGCTTGAGTATGTCGTCGCGCGTCGGGCAGCCGTTGCTGTCGGTGTCGGCCCACGGCGAGCCGAACCGCTCCCGCTCGTAACCGGTCCTGGGCGCCCGCCCCTTGACGGTCAGGCCGTCGACGGCCTTCAGCGCCGAGCCAGAGCCCGGGCCCGCATCCTCTGTGGCGGACGGCTCCGGCCGACCCCCGTCGCTCCCGTCGCCGTCGGGCACGCACCCGCCGGCGGCCAGGAGGGCGGTGAGAGCAGCGGCGGCGTACGCGGTGCGGGCGGGGAGCGAGGACCGTATCAAGGCGGTGTCCCGTCGGGAAGCGGAGGCGGAGGCCTAGGCGGAGGCGGAGGCCTAGGCGGAGGCGGAGGCCTGGGCGGAGGCGGCTGGGCGCGCGGCATTGCGCGCCCAGCGCGAAATCCTAGGGACGCGCCCCGCCTCTGTCTCCGTCCGCCCCCGCCCTCAGCCGCCGAGAATCGTCGTCAGGAACTCGCCCGTCCACGCCAGCAGTTCGCGCCCGACCAGCGGCTTCCCGCCGATACGGGCCGTCGCCGGGCGGGGCACCAGGACCTGCTTCGTGGCCGGCTTGATGACCGAACGCGGGTGGAGGCGCTTGAGGCGCAACTCCTGCGACTCCCGCAACTCGACCGGCGAGAAACGGACGTTGGAGCCCTGGAGGGTGATGTCCGAGACCCCGCACGCCCGCGCGAGCAGCCGCAGCCCGGCCACCAGCAGCAGGTTCTCGACGGGCTCCGGCAGCTTGCCGTACCGGTCGGTGAGCTCCTCCCGTACGGCCGCGATGTCGTCCTCGGAGTTCGCGGAGGCGATGGCCCGGTACGCCTGGAGGCGCAGCCGCTCGCCCGGCGCGTAGTCGTGCGGGACGTGCGCGTCGACCGGGAGCTCGATCTTGACCTCGAGCGGCGGCTCCTCCTCCACGCCGCCCTCGAGCGAGGCGCGGTAGTCGGCGACGGCCTCGCCCACCATCCGTACGTACAGGTCGAAGCCGACGCCTGCGATGTGCCCCGACTGCTCGCCGCCGAGCAGGTTTCCTGCGCCGCGGATCTCCAGGTCCTTCATCGCCACGTACATGCCCGCGCCCATCTCCGTGTGCTGCGCGATGGTGGCGAGCCGCTCGTGGGCGGTCTCGGTCAGCGGCTTCTCCGGCGGATAGAGGAAGTACGCGTAGCCGCGCTCGCGCCCCCGCCCCACGCGGCCGCGCAGCTGGTGGAGCTGCGAGAGGCCGAAGTTGTCGCCGCGCTCGACGATCAGGGTGTTGGCGTTGGAGATGTCGATGCCGGACTCGACGATCGTCGTCGAGACCAGCACGTCGTACTTCTTCTCCCAGAAGTCCACGACGACCTGTTCGAGGGAGGACTCCGACATCTGGCCGTGGGCGCTGGCGATACGGGCCTCCGGGACGATCTCACGGAGCCTCGCCGCCGCCCGGTCGATGGACTCGACGCGGTTGTGGATGTAGAAGACCTGGCCCTCGCGCAGCAGTTCGCGGCGGATGGCCGCGCCGATCTGCCTCTGCTCGTACGGGCCGACGAAGGTCAGCACCGGGTGCCGCTCCTCCGGCGGGGTGGTGATCGTCGACATCTCGCGGATGCCGGTGACCGCCATCTCGAGCGTGCGCGGAATCGGGGTCGCGGACATGGTCAGCACGTCGACGTTGGCGCGGAGCTTCTTCAGCTGCTCCTTGTGCTCGACGCCGAACCGCTGCTCCTCGTCGACGATGACCAGGCCCAGGTCCTTGAACTTCGTCTCGGAGGAGAAGAGGCGGTGGGTGCCGATGACGACGTCGACCGAGCCCTCCCGCAGGCCCTCGGTGACCGCCTTCGCCGCGCCGTCGGACTGGAACCGGGACAGCGCCTTGACCACGACAGGGAACTGCGAGTAGCGCTCCGAGAAGGTCGCGAAGTGCTGCTGCACGAGGAGCGTGGTCGGGACGAGGACGGCGACCTGCTTGCCGTCCTGGACCGCCTTGAAGGCCGCCCTGACCGCGATCTCCGTCTTGCCGTAGCCGACGTCGCCGCAGATCAGCCGGTCCATCGGGACCGACTTCTCCATGTCCTCCTTGACCTCGGCGATCGTGGTGAGCTGGTCCGGGGTCTCGGCGTACTGGAACGCGTCCTCCAGCTCCCGCTGCCAGGGCGTGTCGGCGCCGAAGGTGTGGCCGGGGGCCGCCATGCGGGCCGAGTAGAGCTTGATCAGGTCGGCGGCGATCTCCTTGACCGCCTTCTTCGCGCGCGCCTTGGTCTTCGTCCAGTCGGCGCCGCCGAGCCGGTGCAGGGTCGGGGCCTCGCCGCCGACGTACTTGGTGATCTGCTCCAGCTGGTCGGTCGGGATGTAGAGCCGGTCGCCGGGCTGGCCGCGCTTGGCAGGGGCGTACTCGACGACCAGGTACTCGCGGGTGGCGCCCTGCACGGTGCGCTGCACCATCTCGATGTAGCGGCCCACGCCGTGCTGCTCGTGCACGATGTAGTCGCCCGCGACCAGGGTCAGCGGGTCGATGGTCTTGCGGCGGCGGGCCGGCATCCGGGCCGCGTCCCGGCCCGCGGCCTTCTGGCCCGACAGGTCGGTCTCGGTGAGGACGGCGAGCTTCAGGCCCGGGTCGACGAAGCCGTACTCGATGGAGCCGCAGGCGACGTGGACGACGGACGGGGCGATCCCGGCGAGGTCGCCCCTCTTTTCACCGGACACAGCGAGGCGGGCGGCGATGCCCTCGCCGCCGAGCACCTCGACCGTACGGGCCGCCGGGCCGTGCCCCTCGGTGACGTACACCGTGCGCCAGCCGTCGGCCAGCCAGCCCTTGGTGTCGGCGAGGGCGCGGGCGGTGTCGCCGCGGTAGCTCTCGGGGGCGCGCATACCGAGCCGGAGGGTGTCGCCTTCGGTCCCGCCGGGCTCTTCGAGCTCCGTGTCGGTGACGAAGGGGCTGACCGTCCACCACATCATGCCGAGCTCGCGGGCCCGGTCCCGTACGTCCGCGATGCCCCACAGGGACGCGGCGCCCACGTCGATCGGCGCCTTGCCTCCCCCGGCCGAGGCGGCCCAGGAGGCCTGCAGGAACTCCCGGGAGGTCGCGACGAGGTCGGCGGCCCTGGTACGGACCCGCTCCGGGTCGCAGAGCACCGCCATGCTCCCGGCAGGGAGGACGTCCAGCAGCAGCTCCATGTCGTCGACGAGCACGGGGGCGAGGGACTCCATACCCTCGACGGCGATGCCCTCGGCGATCTTGCCGAGCAGCTCGCCGAGTTCGGGGTGGCGCTCGGCGAGGTCCGCGGCCCGCTGCCGTACGCCCGCGGTGAGCAGCAGCTCGCGGCACGGCGGGGCCCACAGACCGTGCTCGGCGACCTCGAGGGAGCGCTGGTCGGCGACCTTGAAGTAACGGATCTCCTCGATGTCGTCACCCCAGAACTCGATCCGCAGCGGGTGCTCCTCGGTGGGCGGGAAGACGTCGAGGATGCCGCCGCGCACCGCGAACTCGCCGCGCTTCTCGACCAGCTCGACGCGGGAGTACGCGGCGGCCGCGAGCGCGTCCACGACCTCCTCGAGGTCGGCGGTCCCGCCGGTGCGCAGCGCGACCGGCTCCAGGTCGCCCAGCCCCTTGACCTGCGGCTGCAGCACGGAGCGGATGGGAGCGACGACGACACTGACCGGCCCGGCGGCGGGATCGTCGGCAGCCGGATGCGCGAGGCGGCGCAGCACGGCGAGGCGGCGGCCGACGGTGTCGGAGCGGGGGGAGAGCCGCTCGTGGGGCAGAGTCTCCCAGGACGGGTACTCGACGACGCCTTCCGGGGGGAGGAGCGAGCGGAGGGCGGCGGCGAGGTCCTCGGCCTCGCGGCCGGTGGCGGTGACGGCCAGCACGGGGCGGCTCGCAATGGGGGCACCTCCCGTGCCCTTAAGGCTACGGGGGATGGCGAGGGCGGCGATGGCGAAGGGGCGCGCGGCGGGCGGGCCGACGAGGTCCACATACGGCCGGTTGCCGTCGGCGGCGGCCTTCACCGCTTCGGCGAGCGCGGGATCATTGACGACGACGTCGAGCAGACCGTGCAGGCTCATGAAGGCTTTCCCGTCCCGGGTGATCACTTGGCTACGCAGACTTACGAATCGCGGGCCTCAGGCGGACAACGCGAATCGCCCGACACGTCATACGGGCCGGGGTGCTCCAGCGTACGTCGCCCCGCCGACAAGCGGAGCCGAGTCCTGGGGAGGGGCGGGCTGGGGGTGGGTGTCCAGGCCACCGATCGGCCTTTCCCCCGCTTTCCCCCGCGGTGCCACCACAGTGCCCCTGCAGCGGGTTCCGCCCGCGGACGCCCGGCCCTAGAGCGGTTAGAGCGGGTTCCGCCCGCAGGCGCCCGGCGCCCCTTCCCGCGGCTTCGATCTGCGGCTCGGTCGCGTAGCAGGGAAGCAGCACGCCGCAAGTGCCATGAGCCGCCGGACACGTCCTAGCGTGGAAGTATGCGGGGCGACCTGGTGACGCTGTTTCTCTGCGGCGACGTGATGCTCGGCCGGGGCGTGGACGCGATCCTTCCGCACCCTGGCGACCCGGCGCTGAGGGAGACCTACATCCGGGACGCCGACGGCTACATCGAGCTGGCGGAGGCGGTGAACGGTCCGATCCCGCGCCCCGTCGAGTCCTCCTGGCCCTGGGGAGACGCCCTCGACGCGCTCGACGAGGCCGCGCCCGACGTCCGGGTGGTGAATCTGGAGACGAGCGTCACGCGGAGTGACGACTTCGAGCCGGGGAAGCCGGTGCACTACCGGATGACCCCGGACAATCTCCCCTGCCTGGCCGCGGCCCGGCCCGACGTCTGCGCCCTGGCCAACAACCACGTGCTGGACTTCGGCCGGAGCGGGCTCGAGGAGACGCTGGACTCCCTGGCCGCGGCGAAGCTGCGGGCGGTGGGAGCGGGGCGGTACGCGTACGAGGCGCGGCGCCCGGCCATCGTCCCGGTCGACGGTGGGGCACGCGTTCTGGTCTTCTCCTTCGGCATGGCGTCCAGCGGCATCCCGGCGAGCTGGGCCGCCACCGCAGACCGCTCCGGGGTCGACTTCGTCCCCGAGCCGTCGTACGCCGCGGCGGCCGAAGTCGCCGACCGCGTACGGCAGGTGAAGCGGTCGGGCGATGTCGCGGTCGCCTCGATCCACTGGGGGTCCAACTGGGGCTACGGGGTCCCCCGGGACCAGATCCGCTTCGCGCACGCGCTGATCGACGGCGGGGTCGACGTCGTGCACGGGCACTCGTCGCACCACCCGCGCCCGATCGAGGTGTACCGGGAGAAGCTCATCCTGTACGGCTGCGGGGACTTCATCGACGACTACGAGGGGATCTCCGGCTACGAGGAGTACCGGGACGACCTGCGGCTGCTGTACTTCGTGTCGGTGGACGCGGACACGGGTGAGCTGGCCGGCGCGCGGATCGTGCCCATGCAGGCCCGGCGGATGCGGCTCCGGCACGCTTCGCGCGGGGACGCCGAGTGGCTGCGCAGGGTTCTCGACCGGGTCAGCCAGGGGTTCGGCTCACACCCGGGACTCGGCCTCGAGCCGGATGGCACGCTCATGCTTGGGCGGGAGCGGCCGGTGGGCCCGGTCGGGCCGGTCGGGCCGGTCGGGCCGGTCGGGCCAGTCGGGCCAGTCGGGCCAGTCGGGCCAGTCGGGCCAGTCGGGCCAGTCGGGCCAGTCGGGCCAGTCGGGCGAGCGTGAGGACGGCGAGCCATGACGGAAGCGGATTCGCCCGAGGGTCCCGAGGGTCTCGAAGGTCTCGAAGGTCTCGAAGGTCTCGAAGGTTCCGAGGGTCCCGAAGGTCCCGAAGACCTGGTCCGGGCCATCCGGGCGGCCGGCATCCGCGACGAGCGCGTACTCGAGGCCGTACGGAGGACGCCGCGCGCCGGCTTCGTCCCCGCGGGCTACGAGGCGGACGCCTACGACGACTCGCCCCTCCCGATCGGACGCGGGCAGGTCACCACACAGCCCTCGCTGTCGGCGAGGATGATCGAGGGCCTCCAACTCGCCGGTGACGAACACGTACTCGAGGTCGGCACCGGCTTCGGCTTCCAGACCGCGCTGCTGGCCCGTCTGGCCGCCGACGTCGTGAGCATCGACAGATGGACGGAACTGGTCCGCCAGGCGCGGCAGAACCTCGCCGGTCAGGGCATTCGGAATGTGGAGCTGTGCGTGGGGGACGGCAGCCGCGGCGTACCGCAGCGCGCTCCGTACGACGCCGTCGTCGTCTCGGCGGCGTTCCCGGAGGTCCCCCCGCCCCTGATCGAGCAACTCCGCGCCGGCGGCCGCCTCGTGCAGCCCATCGGCTCGGGCGGGGACGAGGAGGTCGTGTCGTTCCGCCGCACCGCAGCGGGGCTGGCACGCGAACAGGTCCTCACCTGGGCCAGGTTCGTCCGCCTCCACGGGGAGCACGGCTTTCCGCCCTGAGAACACGCATCCACGTATGGCCGGGGGGCCGTAGGCTGCTCGAATGTGACGACCGAGCCGGACTTCCCCAGCACCGGGTTCGATCACGGCCCTGGACCTGCCGGACGGCGCCCTCGGCAGCATCGTGGCCTGGTACTCGATCATCCATGCCCGCAGGGACGATTGCCGGAGGTCTTCGACGAGTTCCACCGGGTGCTGGCGCCGGGCGGCCACCTGCTGCTCGCCTTTCAGGCCGGCGACGAGCCCCTGCACCTGACGCAGCCCTTCGGCCATCCGGTGTCGCTCGACTTCCATCGGCGGCAGCCGGACCACATCGCCGAACTGCTGCGGCAGGCGGGACTGGGGCCCTACGCGCTCAGCTGCTGCGCGAGCCCGACGACGGCGGCATGGAGAAGACGCAACAGGCCTTCCTACTGGCCCACAACCGTCATGACACACCTCAGGCGCGGCCCGGGCGAGCGGAGCATCTGGGCGGCGACAGGCTACGGCTCCTGCTGACGGCCGCGGAACAGCACCCAGCAGACAACAAGGCCCTTGCGGGCTCCAGTCCGCGGGAAACAGCGTCGGCTGACCCCTGTCAGCCCGTTAGCCGATAGGCCCCCAGTCGCGCCGCGGCCGCGGCGGCTCGGTCGCCTGCACAGAGGCAGCGGAGTCTTCCCCGCGCCCAGGAAGACGCGTCGACAGCACGAGCGCCAGCCCCATGACGGCGGGCAGCCCGAACAGCGCCGCGAATCCGATGGAGAACCACCCGCCGCTGTCGCCCCGGTTCAGGGCGCGCACACCCGTGACGGCAGCGGCCACAGCCACCACCATCGGAGGCAGCAACCAAGGCCAGGCGTCGGGTTGGGGTACCGGTTCGGGACGCCGCCCTTCGCAGAAGGCCGCGTACCAGTAACGGGCAGACCACCAGGCGAGCAGGTACCCCGATACCGCGCCCGCCCCGAGCCCGGCGGACGCCAGCAGATCACCGCCGGTACCGCGGACCCCGACGGCGGTCAGGACCGCCCCGACGCCGAGCGTGAAGAGGAAGAGCATGGTGCCAACAGCCAGGCGGTGGCGCCGACTGCCGTCGAGCGCGCGGGGAGAGATGTACACGGCCTCACCCTATGAGGGCCGTGGCTGTCGGCCCCTGCGGGTCACCGATCCGTGACGAAGGACCCCCATGCCAGGGTCGCGGCGGCTGCGCTGGGCGGAGTGACCGTCCGGCGCATGTAGGGCAGGCCGAGCCATCAGGCAGCGTCGGCACGATCGAACGCCGCCGCAGTGGGCCTGACGAGCCACACCAGATGTGAGGTGATGCCCGCCCCTCGCTCGAACCACTCCGCTGCCCGCTCGTCCGTCTGCTCACCGATCTGCTCGGCGCCGTACTTCCAGTCGTTCTGGAAGTCCTCGCACGCGGAGTCGAGGTTGTCGGTGCCGAGGCCGGTGACGGTCGCGTCGCTCAGAGCCTTGCGCAGACCTTTCAGCGAATCGGTCGATTTCTTCAGCAGTTTGATGAAGTGCCCGAGTTCATCGCCGTCGACGGCCAGCCGCTCCGCCACCCCCACCTCCAGAATCGTCTCTTGCCGCGTACGTAAACTGGGCGACGGTATCGGTATCGCCTGCCGTCCGGCCGCCCGCCCCTGCGCTGGACAGAGGCGCGTGTTCACTCAAGGGTCCACTGGTCAGCGGTTGATGGCCTGGACCTCCTGGACGGTGACGTCGGTCGTCGTGCCGAAAGTGCCGTCCGGGAGGTCACCGCCCGTGCCCCCCGAGCCCTGCCAAGAGATCTTCCAGGTCAAGGTCGCCTTGAGCCTGTGCGGCGGGGCGTTGTTGGTGGAACGCAAGTACGTGATGCCGCACGGCGGATCCTGCTTGGCCTTGCCCTTGGCGTACGGAGTTCCAATGCTTCCGTCGTCGTTGATCGGGCAGTCACCGGAGGCTGGGAAGACCTTCGCGTCCTCCGTACCAGGGTCGAGGTGGAGACTGACCGGCTCGGCTTTGGTCGCAGCCCACATTCCGGTGCCGGGCAGTTCGGCCCTGACTTCCACGGGCTCGAACTTAGCTTTGTCCAACCAGATCCAGGAGGGCAAATTGACCGTCTGCTTGCCGTCCGGGTTCATCTCAACTTCGGTGTCGGGGACCTTGGTTTGCTCGTATGCGAGTTGGGCAAGCGTCTTGGTGTTGATGGCTTGAGGTTCGGCCGGGGCCCTTCCGTTGTCAACCCAGAATGCCGGCTTGTTGCACGACCTCGATTTTGGATCATCCTTCATTTCCGGGTTCACGACACCTATCCACCACCTCCCCTTGCCCTGCTTGCTTACGTTGAAGTCCTTGTAGGGCTTTCCGTTCTTGTAGCGATCTTTTGTCTTGCTGTAGTCAGGGGCGTCAAGCCCTGCGATCTTTGCGTTCGACTCGGCTATCGACCATTGAGCTTCAGTGACCGACTTGAAGTCTTTCGCGGTCCAGTACGGTTCGTACCAGCAAGGCGGCGGAGTCCAATTGGTGTCTACTGGGGTGATGGGGCCACTGGAAGAGGGCTTGCCGCCTTTGGCCTTGAACGCCACTCGGGAGCTCAGCGTTGGGCCACTGGCGTCACCTGAGGGTTTGCCTGCTCCAGCATCAGCTGCCGGCTCCTCAAAGGCGACAGCTGCGTGCGCAGACACAAGAGTCGCGTATGCGGCAAGTGAGGCCACAAGGAAGGAACGGAACTTCACGCCCCGCACTCCTGGGCGCCGACCGTGACCGAGACGTCCGAGACTTTCCAGACGCCCTTCGGATCCTTGCGCAGCCCCAGGTTGTAGAGGACAAAATTACGCTCATCCTTGGGGTCGGTCTTCTCAACCTTGCCAGATTTCGTGTTCTTACTGTAAAGCTTGCTTTGGTCGCGGCAGGTCACAAGACCAGCCGAGCCCTTCTCAAAGACGGCCACTTTCCCATTGAAATAGCGATCGGTACCAGTCGGAGCCAGGCCACCTTCGATGTTCAATTTGATTTGCTTAATGGCGTACGACAGCCCCTCGTCACGGGAGTAGAACGAGTACGCGGGGTCCTTGAGGTCGTGGTTTACGCTGGCGCGCTTCAGCCCGCGAAAGTACTGCTCGGCGTCGGCGAAGACGGCATCCGCTGCAGGTTTTCCAGTTTTGTTCCACTCAAAGACCATCCGCAGGTCCTCGGGCAACTCCGTATTTGGTCGCGCGCCATCCGCAGTCGGAGATGCGCTCGGAGTGGATGTATCGGAGCTTTCGGCTCCAGCGATCTTGTCGTCCTTTGGCTTGTCCTCGCCACCGCTGCAGGCGGCCAGCATCATGGCGGCCGCAACGGCGCAAGCCGCAGCGGTGATGGGCAGGCTTCGGGCAGACACGGGGTTCCCCCTCCAGTACGCGAGACACGAAGCGCTCACGCTACTGCAGCGGCCTGTCAGTTCAGCAAAGAGGTCAGCACAGTCCGTAGTCATCTCTGGTCAGTTGGGCTCGCTGATCTGTCCAAATGGCACATAGCCGCGGACAACCTCGGCGGTTCGCAGGCATTATGGGCAAACAGGAGAGCCCCGGTGCGCTCGGGATGAGCGCACCGGGCTCCGGCGGGTTGGCGGGGCGGGCGGGCGGCGGCAGGCGCGGGCTGCCCCCCGCGCAGCCCGCGCCCCTGGTCTCCCGCCCCTCCCCCTACTCCGTCGCGATCGCGTTCAGGACGTTCATCCGGCCCGCCCTGAACGCCGGGATCAGGGCGGCGATCAGACCCACCAGTGCCGAGCCCACAAAGACCCCTGTGATCGTCGGCCACGGGATGTCCAGGACTCCCAGGCCCTCCAGTGCCAGCAGCTTCTGTGCGGCCGAGCCCCAGCCCATGCCCAGGCCGAGGCCCAGCAGAGCGCCGAACAGGGCGATGACCACGGACTCCAGGCGGATCATCCGCCGCAGCTGGCGGCGGGAGAGGCCGATGGCCCGCATCAGGCCGATCTCCCGGGTGCGCTCGACCACCGACAGGGCCAGGGTGTTCACGACGCCCAGCACCGCCACGATGATCGCCAGCGCCAGCAGCCCGTAGACCATGTTGAGCAGCTGCCCGACCTGGTCCTTCAGGTTCTGCTTGAAGTCCGTCTGGTCCCGCACCGTGTACTGCGGGTAGTCCTTCATGGAGTCCTTGAGGGCGGCGTAGGCGGCCTTCTCCTTGCCCTCCTCCGCCTTCGCGAACATGATCATGTTCAGCGGCATCCGGTCGGCCGGCACGTACCGCTCGGCGGTCGTGATGTTGGTGTACGTCGCGCCCTTGTCGACCGAGGTGTCGTCCGAGGTGATGGCCGCGACCTTCAGCCGGGCCGTGTCACCGTGCTTGAAGGCCACCGTCATCTCGTCGCCGACCTGGACGCCGTGGTCTTTGGCGAAGGCGTCGCCGACCGACATGGCGTCCTTGCCGTACGCGGCGGACAGCTCGCCCGAGGTCGTCTCCCGCCGCAGGTCCTGCGCGTACGTAGGGTCGGCCGCGGACAGTTCGGTGTCCAGGGACTTCCCGTCCGGTGCGGTCAGCTTCGCCTCGACGCCCTTGTAGTTGGTGATGTGCGCGATTCCCGGGGCCGACTCGAGGGCCTTGGCGGCCTGCGGCTGGATCAGCTGGCCGGTGTCGGACTGGACGATGAAGTCCGCGCCGACCGACTTGTCGAGCTGGTCGGTCGCGGAGGCCACCATCGAGGAGCCGACGACCGACAGGCACGCGACCAGCGCGAGGCCGATCATCAGGGCCGCGCCCGTGGCGCCCGTACGCCGCGGGTTGCGCAGCGCGTTGCGCTCGGCCATCCGCCCGACCGGGCCGAACACCCGCAGGACGACCGCGCTGAGCACGCGCACCACGAAGCCCGCGAGCACCGGGCCGATGACGACGAAGCCGATGAGGGTGAGGAGCACGCCGAGGCCGAGGAACGCCGATCCGTCGCCCGCCTTGTCGGCGTTCGCCGCGAGGTAGAGCCCCGCGCCGCCCGCGCCCGTGAGCACGAGGCCCAGGGCGGCCCGTATCCAGCCGGACTTGCCGTCCGCCGGGGTCCCGGCGTCGCGCAGCGCGGCCATCGGGGAGACCTTGCCGGCCCGTCGCGCGGGCAGGTACGCGGCGAGGACGGTGACGACGACGCCGAGCACCAGGCCCACGACCGGGGTCGTCCACCGCACCGTCAGGTCGGCGGTGGAGAGCTCCAAGCCCATGGTGCTCATGAGTTCCATCAGGCCGACGGCGAGGCCGACTCCGGCGCCGACACCGATCACCGAGCCGAAGAGCCCGAGCAGCAGCGCCTCGGTCAGCACCGAGCGGTTGACCTGCTTGCGGCCGGCCCCGATGGCGCGCATCAGGCCGATCTCGCGGGTGCGCTGGGCGACCAGCATCGAGAAGGTGTTGATGATGAGGAAGATGCCGACGAGGACGGCGATTCCGGCGAAGCCGAGCATCGCGTACTTCATGACGTCCAGGAAGTCGCCCACGTCCTCGCGGTTGGCGTCGGCGGCCTCCTTCTGCGTCTGCAGCTGGTACGTGCCGCCGCCGAGCCCGGCCGCGACGTTCTTCTTCAGCTGCTCGTCGCTGACGCCCTGGTCCGCGGTGACGGCGATGCTGGTGAACGCATCGCGGGCGCCGAGCAGTTGCTTCTGCGCGGTCGTGGTGTCGAAGTAGACCACCGCGGCACCGGGGTTGGTGACCTTGAAGGCGGCGATACCGGAGATCTTCGCCCTGAAGTCGCCGGTGACGGCGATGGTGCGCAGCTCGTCGCCGAGCTTCAGGCCGTGCTTCTCGGCGGTGTCGGCGTCGACCATGACCTCGGTGGGCCCGCGCGGGGCGTGGCCTTGGGCGATCTCCATCGAACGGAGCTCGTTGCTGGTCCAGTTGCCCGCGATCGTCGGGGCTCCGGTGGTGGAGCCCATGTTCTTGTTGTCCGCGTTGACGACGGTGACACTCATGCTGGTGACGGCGCCCTCGGCGGACTTCACGCCGTCGGCCTTCCGCACCTCGGCGACCGTCGAGGCCGACAGCGACTCGGGCCTGCCGTTCTGCGGCCTCTCGTCACCTCCCTTGGCGCTCTTCGGGCTGACGGTGACGTCGGCCGAGGTGGCGGCGAAGAGCTTGTCGAAGGTGGTGTTCATGGTGTCGGAGAAGACGAGCGTGCCGCACACGAACGCCACCGACAGCAGGACGGCGATGGCCGACAGCGCCATCCGCCCCTTGTGCGCGAAGAAGTTGCGCATCGAAGTCCTGAAGACGGTCACGACACCCTCCCGCGGGCGTCGAAGTCCTCGGGGGTCCGGCCCGCGGCGCCAGCCGCCGGTGTCGCAGTGCCCCCCGGCGAAGAAAGATGCAGCATGCGGTCGAGGACCTGCTCGGCCGTGGGGCTGTACATCTCGTCGACGATCCGGCCGTCGGCGAGGTACAGCACGCGGTCCGCGTACGAGGCGGCGACCGGGTCGTGGGTGACCATCACGATGGTCTGGCCGAGCTCGTCGACGGAGCGCCGCAGGAAGCCGAGGACCTCCGCGCCCGCGCGCGAGTCGAGGTTCCCGGTCGGCTCGTCGCCGAAGATGATCTCGGGGCGGGAGGCGAGCGCGCGGGCCACGGCCACGCGCTGCTGCTGACCGCCGGACAGCTCGGTCGGCCGGTGCTTGAGGCGGTCCGCCAGACCGACCGTCTCCACGACCCGGCCGAGCCAGGCGCGGTCGGGCTTGCGGCCCGCGATGTCCATCGGCAGCGTGATGTTCTCGATCGCGCTGAGCGTCGGCAGCAGGTTGAAGGCCTGGAAGATGAAGCCGATACGGTCCCGGCGCAGCTGAGTGAGCTTCTTGTCCCTGAGCCTGGTGACCTCGGTCTCGTCGACGAAGATCTGACCCGAGGTCACGGTGTCGAGACCGGCCAGGCAGTGCATCAGCGTCGACTTGCCGGAGCCCGAAGGGCCCATGATCGCGGTGAACTGGCCCCGGGCGATGTCCACATCGACGTGGTCGAGGGCGACGACGCGCGTCTCGCCGGACCCGTACGCCTTGACGACCTGTCGCGCCCGCGCGGCGACGGCCGTGCGCCCTCCACTGCCCCCGGCCCTGGGAATGGTCACAGCCGTAGTCACGGTAAGTCTCCTATGTCGTATACATGAAGGAAGTCGGATCCTGCTTCGGTACGGGTCCGAGTCTGCTGCTGGGATGCGGTACGGCGCGCTGGTGCCCAGCGCCGTATTCAGCGGGGGGTAAGCCCCACCCCCCGGTTCCCGCTGGCCCCTCCAAGGGCCGTACGAGAAGGCTAGGGTCCGCATGTCATCCCGCTCCTCCTCCAGCGGGACGAACCACGACTGCCCAGAAGTACGGAACTCCCCCTAAGGGAGTCCGTCCTGTGGCCGAGCTCGTGCCGGGGTCGAGACTGCGCCCTCCCCCGACGAGAGGATCAAGCGCAGCCGTCTCACCGGCCGGGACGCGTGGTTCCGTACCCTGAGGCCGGCATGGAAGGGTGCGTAGTACATGGACTTGTGGAGGGGGGGACGATGAGCGGCACCGCGAGACGTACCGGCCGGGACGCCGCCGTGTCCGGGACGGGCCGCGCGCCCGCCGCCCGCCGCGGCCCCGTGGCCGCGGCCCTCATGCTCGCCATGGCCCTGGCCGCCCTCGACGGCACCATCGTCTCGACCGCCGTTCCGCAGATCGTCGGTGACCTCGGCGGCTTCTCCGTCTTCTCCTGGCTCTTCTCCGGCTATCTGCTCGCCGTGACCGTCACCCTCCCCGTCTACGGCAAGCTCTCCGACACCTTCGGCCGCAAGCCCGTCCTCATCTGCGGGATCGCTCTCTTCCTGCTCGGCTCCCTGCTGTGCGCGGGGGCCTGGAGCATGGCGAGCCTGATCGCCTTCCGCGTCGTCCAGGGCCTGGGCGGCGGTGCGATCCAGGGCACGGTCCAGACGGTCGCCGCCGACCTCTATCCCCTGAAGGAACGGCCGAAGATCCAGTCCAAGCTCTCCACGGTCTGGGCGGTGTCGGCGGTGGCGGGTCCGGCGATCGGCGGGCTCCTCACCGCCTACGCCCACTGGCGCTGGATCTTCCTCATCAACCTGCCCGTCGGGGCGGTCGCCGTCTGGCTGATCGCCCGTAACCTCCGCGAGCCGGCGGCCCACAGCAGCCGCCTCCCCCGGGTCGACTGGGCCGGTGCCCTGGCCGTCTTCGTCTGCGGCGGGCTGCTGCTCACCGCCCTGGTCCAGGGCGGAGTGGCCTGGCCCTGGCTCTCCGCGCCCTCGCTCGGCCTGTTCGCCGCCAGCGCGCTGTGCGCCGCCGCGACCGTCGTCATCGAGCGCCGGGCGGCCGAGCCGGTCATCCCCGGCTGGGTCTGGAAGCGCCGTACGATCGCCGCCGTCAACCTCGCACTCGGTGCGCTCGGCCTGCTGATGGTCGCGCCGACCGTCTTCCTGCCCACCTACGCGCAGTCGGTCCTGGGCCTCGGCCCCACCGCCGCCGGTTTCGTCCTCTCCGTCATGACCCTCAGCTGGCCCGTCTCGGCAGCGCTGAGCAGCCACGTCTACAACCGGATCGGCTTCCGTCGGACCGCGCTCGCCGGCATCGGCCTCGCGACGCTGATCCTCCTCGCCTTCCCGCTGCTGCCCTTCCCCGGCGAACCCTGGCAGCCCGCCCTGATCATGCTGCTGCTCGGGGCGGCGCTCGGCCTCTTCCAACTGCCCCTGATCGTCGGCGTCCAGTCGACCGTGCCGTGGGCGGAGCGCGGTACGGCCACGGCCTCCGTCCTCTTCAACCGGCAGATCGGGCAGAGCGTGGGCGCGGCGCTCTTCGGGGCCGTCGCGAACGCGACCCTCGCCGGGCGCCTGGCGGACGCGCCCGCCGCGATACGGCCTGGCCTTCCGGGCGACCTCGACTCGGTCTCGCAGGCCCTGGAGCACCCCGGTGCGCTCACGGACGCGGCGGCGGACTATCTGCGGCGGGCGGTCGCCACGGCCGTGGACCACGTGTACATCGGCGCGGCCGCCGCGGCCGCACTCGCGTTCCTGGTCCTGTTGCTGCTGGCGCCGCGCCGCTTCCCGGTCCTGCCGGACGGAGAAACGGACTGAGCCGCGCCCCCTCCCCTTGAGGCGGGCGCGGCCCAAGTGCGGTGCGGATCCGGTCAGTCCTCCGCGCTCGGTGCCGGGCCCGGCACCGGCTGCACGTCCCCGAGGTCCGCGACGCCCTCCACGTTCCCCATATCCCCTGCATCCCCCGCGTCCGCTTCCCCGAGCCCGAGCCCGAGCCCGATCCCGGCCCCGGCCCCGGCCGACAGCGCCGTCAGGCTTCCGCGTACGTGCTCCAGGTGCCTGCGGACCTCTTCCCTCCGCTCCCCGTGCTCCCGCAGCACCCGCTCCGTCTCCCCCGCGACCCGCTCCTCCCACGCGTGCGCCCGCGCCAGCAGCTCCGCGGCCTGTGCGTCCGCGGCCTGCCTGCCGTAGCGCGCCGCCTGCTCCGTCTCCGCGTACTCCCGCTGCGCCTGCGCGAGACCGCTCTCCGCGCGCTCCACGAGCTCCTCGACCCGCGCGTCGAACCCGGCCTCCTGCTCGGCCTGCTCCCGCCCGGCCTCCTCCCAGCGGGCGGCGTGCTCCTTCTCTTGGTCGGTGAGGAGCTCCGCGGTCCGCTGCCGCATGTCCTTCAGCGCCGCCACCGCCTCGGTCCGCCATGCCTTGGCGTCCTGCCGGGCCGTCAGCCGTACGTCGTCGGCCACGCGCTGCGCCGCCACCCGGCGCTGCTCGGCCCACGCCTCCGCCTCGCCTCGCACCTCGGCCGCGTAGCCGCGCGCGGCGTCCCGTACGGCCCTGGCGAACTCGTCCGCCTGGCCCCGGAGATCGTGGGCCGCGGCCTCGGCGGCGTCCCGCAGGTCCACGGCCTCCGCCTCGGCCGTGGCCAGCAGCTCCTGCGCCCGCGGGCCCAGGGCCTCGTACGTCTGCGGGGGCAGCGCCGCGACCTGGTCGCGCAGTTGCCGCGCCTTCTCCTCCATCTCCTCGACGACGAGGGTGAGCCGCGCCGCGCGCTCCCACGTCTCGTCACGGGATGCCGCAAGCCCGCCGACGATGCGGTCGACCTGCTCGGGCCGGTAACCGCGGTCGCGGCCGCGTACCGCAGCGAAACCGTACGGTGACACAGACGCACTCATCCTGAAGCCCCTTATATCCGTCATGGTGGTCTTGCAACGCTCTGCGGCGCACATCTTTCTGGATCAGAGCGAATCCCCCATAACGCGACACTCCGCGCGGACCGGCGTGCAGAGGTCGTGCAGGGGTGCAAACCCGGCGGAAAATGCGCGGGCCACGCCCGTACGCTGGTCGGTATGACCACAACGGGGGCAACGGTGGCAAACACGGAAGCCGGGGCACGGGGCGCGCCGGCGGGGCCGTGGTGGTGGGCACGGCGGCGGAGCATGGTGCTCGACGTCCTTCTCGCCGCCGCATCCATGGCGGAGTGCGCGATCGAGGGCATCCCCTTCGCGCGCGAGGCGCAGGTCCCGGCGGCGGTCGGCGTGGTGCTGGGGATGGCGGCCGGAGGGACGCTGATCCTGCGGCGGCGCTGGCCGATAGCCGTCGTCCTCGTCTCGATCGCGGTCACCCCGGCCGAGATGGGCTTCCTCCTCGGCATCGTCGGCCTCTACTCGCTCGCCGCCTCCGACGTGCCGCGCCGGATCACGGTCGTGCTGGCCGGGATGGCCATGGCCGGGACGCTGCTGATCACCTTCATCAACTTCCACCAGGACATGGGGAGGAGCGGCTACTCCCCGCCGTTCTGGGTCACGCTGCTCGTCTCGGTGCTCATGGCCCTCGGCCTCACCGCGCCGTCCCTGCTGCTCGGCCTGTACGTCGGGGCGCGGCGGCGGTTGGTGGAGAGCCTGCGGGAGCGGGCGGACGGCCTCGAGCGCGAGCTGTCGCTGCTTGCCGAGCGGGCCGAGGAGCGGGCCGAGTGGGCGCGCAACGAGGAGCGGACGCGCATCGCGCGGGAGATGCACGACGTGGTCGCCCACCGGGTGTCGCTGATGGTGGTGCACGCCGCGGCCCTCCAGGCGGTGGCGCAGAAGGACCCGGAGCGGGCGGCCAGGAACGCCGCCCTGGTGGGTGACATGGGGCGGCAGGCGTTGACCGAACTGCGGGAGATGCTGGGGGTGCTGCGTACGGCGGAGGGTTCGGCGACCGTGGGCCGCTCCGGGCCCGGCGCCTCCGGGCCCGGCGGCCCCGGAGGGTCCCGCGGCTCCGTCTCCCGCTCCGGCTCCGGCTCCGCGGGCGGGGTGCGGGCCGACGGCCTCGCCGCCCAGGCCCGGCTCGCGGAATTCGCGGCGAGCGGCGGCCCGGGCGGCACCGGCAGCGCGGGCAGCACTGGCATCACCGGCAGCGGCACAACAGGCGATACGCGCCCCGCCGCGGCCTCGGCGCACGACGCTGCCTCGGCGCCCAACGGGGGCGACCCGGTGGACGGAGCAGTGGAGGGCCCCTCTCTGAGCGAGCTGGAGACGCTCATCGGGGAGTCGCGGGCAGCGGGCATGGCCGTCGAGCTGTCCGTAGAAGGCGAAGAGCGGTCGTACGCGCGGCAGGTCGAGCAGACCGCCTACCGCGTGGTGCAGGAGGCCCTCACCAACGTCCACAAGCACGCCGCGGGCGCCAAGGCGCAAGTGCGGCTGGCCCACAGGGACGCCGAGGTGGCGGTGCTCGTGGAGAACGGGCCCGCGGCCGAGGGCGTCTCGAGCGCGGGGCTGCCGAGCGGCGGCAACGGCCTGATCGGCATGCGGGAGCGGGTGACCGCCCTCGGCGGCGGGTTCGTGTCCGGGCCGACGGAGGCGGGCGGCTTCCGCGTCTCGGCCGTGCTCCCGGACCGCACCGCCGATACGAGCGGCGCCGCCTGACCGCACGGTACGAGCGGCGCCGCCTGACGGCACGGTACGAGCGGCGCCGCCTGACCGCACGGTACGAGCGGCGCCGCCTGACCGCACGGTACGAGCGGGGCCGCCTGACCGCACGGCGCGCGGCGGGGGCGGGCCCGGCCGCGTGAGGACCGTACGGTCCGGTCAGCTGCTCGTGCTGAGCCTTGCCGGGCGCGTCCCGGTGATCAGCCTGGCGAGGGCCTGGTCGATGTTCTGGCCCAGGTACCAGTCGCCCGTGTGGTCCAGGCTGTAGACCCGGCCCTCGGAGTCGATCGCGAGGACCGCGCCCGCGCCGCCGGTCTCGGCGCCCAGCGGGCAGATCTCCGTCTCCAGCGCACGCCCGAGGTCGGCCAACGTACGGGCCAGGTGCAGCCCGTGCATCGGGTCGACGAGGAGCGGCGTGGGCGCGATGTGGCGCCCGGGCCCCGGTCCTGTGATGTGCAGGCCGCCGAACTCCGCCCACGCCTCGACCGCCGCGGGGAAGACCGTGTGCCGGTGCCCGGCGGGCGAGGCGTAGGCGCGCAGCGCATCGGCCCATATCTCGGCCTGCTTTATGTCCCAGCGGCCGGGGAGCCATCCCGCCTCCCGCAGGGCCGCGTCGACGGCCACGGGGAAGCGGGTCGCCACGGTGCGTTCGAAGGCGCGCACGTCAGCCCCCGTCGGTCGCCGGGTCGACCGCGCGCACCCCGAAGTGGGCCAGCAGCGGCTCGCACGAGCGGCAGGGCGGGGCGTACGCACCGTGCCGCGGGTCGCCGTCCTCCCGGATGTGCCGGGCCGTGACCTTGGAGTGCTTCAGCGCCCGCCGTGCCTCGCCCTGGGTCAGCGGCTTGCGGGAGGCCCGCTTGCTGCGCGCCGCCTCCGCGCCGGTGAGGTAGCGGGAGAGGAGGACGGCCTCGGGGCAGCGGCCGGTGAAGCGTTCGCGCCGGTCGCTGGTGAGCGTGTCGAGAAAGTCCTGGACGAGCGGGTGGAGGGCGGGCGGCTGGTCGCCCTTGGTCGCCGTGGCGGTGAGGGTCTCGCCGCGTACGGAGAGCGCGGCGGCGACCGCGGGCAGGATGCCGTCGCGGCGGTGGCGGAGCACGGGCGGGGTGCCGGCGTCGTCGGCGCTCCAGCTGAGCCGGGGATCGCCCGGCGGTTTCGCTGTGCCGTCCGGCGCCCCGGCTGCGTCGGACGCTTCGATCTGTGGTGCGGCGCTCATGGTGGTGCTCTTTCCCTCCCGTGCAATCCCCCGAGTTGCGGGGACAGCCTGCCAAATGTGCAGGCAGATGGGGAAGTCGGCGACACGGAACGCGCGTCGCCCGGGTGGGGGGTTGCGGGCGGGGCGCGGAGGCGGAAGGGTGCCCGGCATGCGCACCCGGACCCGTACTCGTATGCACCGCGCCCTCGCGGGCCTCCTCGCCGCGCCCCTGCTCGCTCTGTCCGCGGTCGCCTGCACGGGGGACGGCGGGGACTCCGCGGAGGGGAAGAAGGAGGACGGCGGGAAGGGCGGCCAGGCGCGCGACGGCGGTACGGAACGGGGGTCGGGGCCGGGTTCTGGCGTACGGCCTTTGACGAAGGGGGAGTTGGGGTCCGCGCTGCTGAGGAAGGGCGACATCTCCGGGTACGACGTGCAGCGCGCGAAGGCCGACGACATCGCTTCCGAGGACCCGGCGGAGGTGGACCGGAAGGAGTGCCGGCCCATCGCCGAGGCGCTCGCGTCCAAGTCCTCCTACGCGCGCACGGCGACCGCGAACGGCACGCTCGCGAAGGGCGGCTTCGGCGACGGCGCCGTCTTCCAGGCGCTGCTGCTGTCCGCGTACGACGACGGCGACGCGCGCCGGTGGCTCGGGGAGCTGAAGAAGGCGGTCGGCGCCTGCGAGGCGTTCACCGGAACCGAAAGCGGCGGTGACGCGACGGACTTCACGGTCGGCCGCGCGCCGGGAGCGACGGCCGGAGACGAGTCCGTGACCTTCTCCCTGGCGCAGAAGGGGGACGAGGCGGCGGTCGTGGTGACGGTCGTCCGCACCGGCGCCAACACGGCGACATATCTGTCGATCCCGCTGTCAGGGAAGGCGACCGCGGTGGAGCGGAGCGTCGCGGCCAAACAGCACGAGAAGCTCGTCGCCGCGGCCGGGAGCTGAGCCGGAAACCGGGTCGGGAGCCGAGCCGGAAGCAGGGTCGGAGGCCGAGCCGGAGACCAAGTCCGAAGCAGGTCAGGAAGTTGAGCCCGAGTTGAGCCCGAGCTGAGTCCGCCCCCGCGTGAGGCGGCGCGGGACCGGGGAGACACCCCCTGTGGCGGCAACGCATAGGCTGTGCGGGAACAGTCGTACGCAGCAGGGGGCAACCGCCATGACGACAGGTCGGCTCGGGCAGGCCGCGCCACCGAACTCGGCCTACGCCGGGCAGGTCGTACATTTTCCGGACCCGGTCAGGGCCGCCCGCCACACCAGAGGCGTACGGGTGGACGAACGCGGATTTCCGGACTTCTCGCTCTATGCGCGGGCGGCGGCCGAGATCGCCGAGCCTCCCGAGGGGTTCGGCGTCGACGAGCTGCGGCTGACCGACTACGTGTCGGCGAACGCCGCGCTGCACGCCGAGGGACACGAGCTGTGGGCCAGCCTCCCGCCGGTCGCGACCCCGCACGGCTGGACCTGGCACCACGTCCCCGGCACCCGCCGTGTGGAGCTCGTCCCCGCCGAGGTCAAGGCGCTGCTGCGGCACCACGGCGGCCTCGCGACGGCCGCCGTCGACCACGACAAGCGCGGTACGCGGCCGCTCCAGGAGACCCGGCCCGTGCACTTCGGGCTGCCCAGCAAGGCGCTTTCGGTCAGCGAGGACCAGATTCTCGGCGTCGAGGAGGACCTCGGCTACCGGCTGCCGGGCGCGTACCGCTCCTTCCTCAAGGCTGCGGGCGGCTGCGCGCCCGTGGGCGTCGCGCTCGACCCGCAGCTGGGGCTCCTGGTCGACCAGCCGTTCTTCACGGTGCGCGACGAGGCGGCGGTCAACGACCTCGTCTACGTCAACAAGTGCCTGCGCGACCACTTCAGCAAGGACTACCTGGGCGTGGCCTTCGTCCAGGGCGGCGTGCTCGCGGTGAAGGTGAGGGGACAGGCGATCGGGTCGGTGTGGTTCTGCGCGTACGACGACGCGCGCGACCGCGACGGCTCCACGGTCCAGGAGCGGGTGGAGCGGCTGCTGCTGCCCTGCGGCGACGACTTCGACGACTTCCTGCAGCGGCTGGCGGGCAACCCGCCGGAGCTGGAGACCGTGGCGAACCTGATGGTGGACGGCGGCTTCGCGCACGCCGTCCCGGTGGAGGGGTGAGGCGCGATGGTGACATTCGCGCAGGCGCAGGAGCGCGCGGAGCGCTGGGTCAACGGCGACGTGCCCGCGTACCAGCACCGCGAGGTGCGGGTACGGGAGTTCGACCTGGGCTTCGTGGCCTGGGCCGAGGACCGCGAGGACGGACCGACCTCGGACGGCGGCCGCGCCCGGCTGGTGATCGCCCGGGACAGCGGCGAGGCCACGCTGTGGCCGGGGCTGCCGGTGGGCGAGATCATCCGGCGGTACGAGGAGGAGTACGGCGCTCCGTCCGACGACGGCGCCGCTCAGGCGGCCGACGCGCCGCCGCAGCGGATCGACCTCGAGGCGACGTCCTTCCTGCTGACGCCGCCGCAGTGGCTCCAGGAAGCAGCCGACCAACTCGGCATCCCGGACCACCGCTCGTCCGGCCACGGCCGCTCGGCGGCACCGGGCGCTGCCGGCGCGGCCGGGGAGCCTGGCGCGGGTGGGACGGCTGGCGCAGGCGGGACGCTTGGCGCGGGAACGCCCGGCGCCGGGCAGTCGGGTA
Organism: Streptomyces sp. 8N616; assembly: GCF_052246385.1. NCBI lineage: Bacteria > Bacillati > Actinomycetota > Actinomycetes > Kitasatosporales > Streptomycetaceae > Streptomyces > Streptomyces sp. 8N616. The sequence goes on from NZ_JBQQBY010000003.1 coordinate 149,295, forward strand.
CGGCGAACGCCGGTGCGGGACCAGCCGGTCCCGAGGTGCCCGGCGTGGCAACGCCTGGCACAGGCGCGCCCGAGGCCGGGCGGCCGGGCACGGTGAGCGTCGGCGCAGGGCCGACCGGTGTCGGTGCACCTGGCGCAGGGGCACACGTCGGGACGGCTTCCCCCGGAACCCATGGCACGGCGATCCCCAACTCGGGGGCATATAGCGCGGGGACGCCCGGCGCGGCGACGCCTGACCCAGGCCTGCCCGGTGCCGGGACCCCTGGCGCGGGGACGCCCGGCGGGACGCCTGCGCCCGGGACATCCGGCGCTGCAACGCCGGGCACGGCGAACCCTGGCGCGGGAGCACACGGCGCAGGGACGCCCGCCGGAGCCCCCGGCGCTGCGACGCCTGGCGTGGGAGCGCACGGTGTCGGGGCCACCGGTGCTACGGATCCCAACTCCGGGGCGCACAGCGCCGGATCACCCGGCGCAGCGGCGTCCGGTGCCGGGGCAGTCGGGCCCGGGACGCCCGGTGGTGGATCCGGATCGCCTGCGGCAGGGGCGGCGTGGCCGGAGGCTGGGGCCGGGGCCGTGCCGTATGAGCCCACCACCGGTGCCCCCGCGTCGCAGCCGGGCGGCGGCCCATCCCAGCCCGGTGGTCCCACCGGTAGCGGCGGCAGTCCCGGCGCGCCCCTGGGGGGTACGCCGTGGGCCGACGCCAACACGCCCAGCGATGACGACGACCGGTCGGTCGACCTGCCCGCCACGGTCTTCGCGCCACCGCTCGTCGGCTCCGACGACGAAGACGCTCCGCCTCCGCCCGGCGTGAGCGCGGACGCCAAGACCGAGCTGATGTCGAGCGGCAGCCGGCTGCCCCGTACGACCGTCGCCCCTGCCCTCGACGACCCGGGCTTCCCGGGCCAGGCGGGACCCGGCGTGCCCGGTGCCCCGGGCACGCCCGGCGCCCGCGGCGGCAACCCGGGTACCCCGCCGCCTCCGGGCGCCCCCGGCACCCCGGGCGCCGGAGCGCCCCCGGCCTCGGGACCCGGCGCTCCCGGCGCACCGGCCGGTGGCTACATCCCGACCCAACTGGTCTCGGCCCTTCCCTCCGACGGCAGTCCGGGTACGCCTCCGCCCGCTCCCGGCCAGCCCGGTGCGCCCGGATCCGGCGGCCCTGGCGGTCCCGGCGGAGTGCACGCCGCAGCGACGATGCTCGCCGACTCCTCCGGCCCCGGACGCCCCGGCACCCCCGGCGCCCAAGGACCCGCCGGACCCCAACCCCCCGGCCAACCCGGCACGCATCCGCCCGCCCCCGGCCAGCCCGGCGCCCCCGCCGGACCCACCGGACCCGCCGGACCCGGTGGCGTACATGCGGCCGCCACCATGCTCGCCGGTGACCCCGGCACCCCACCGGCGCCCGGGCCGGGAGCCCCCGGGATGCCGCCCGGCGCACCAGGCACGCCCGGAATGCCAGGCCCGCCTGGAATGCCCGGTGCCCCCGGAATGCCAGGCGCACCTGGAATGCCCGGTGCCCCGGGCGCCCCCGGAATGCCCGGCACGCCCGGCGCCGCCGGCATGCCCCCCGGCACCCCCAACGCTTACGGCTACCCGCAGCCCCCCGCCGGCCAGCCGATGGTCGGCCCCGGCTACATGGCCGTACTGCGCTACCGCGCTCAGGACGGCTCCGAGCAGCAGCTGATCCGCCGCTCCGCGCCCGGCACCCCGCACCCCGAGTGGCAGATCCTGCACGAGCTGCGCGCCATGGGCGTCCCGCCCCAGCAGGTGCTGGAGCTGCACACCGAGCTGGAGTCCTGCGATCTGCCGGGCGGCTACTGCGCCCGCATGATCCGCGAGACGTGGCCGCAGGTACGGATCAGCAACACCGCCCCGTACGGCCGTGACCACGCCACGCGCCAGCAGGGCGTACGGCATCTGATCGAGCACCAGGGCGAGCTGCACCAGGTCGCGGACGGCCCGGCGCGGCCCGCGCCGAACCGGGTTCCGCTGCCGCACCCGAACCAGGTGCCGCCGGCCCCGCCGGTCCCGCCCCAGGCGCTGGCGCAGGAGCTGCTGCAGTCGTTCGGCCCGCAGGGCGTCTTCCGCTTCGACCAGCGGGCGGTGTCCCGGCAGGGCGTGCCCGAGGTGGTCGCGCAGACGCTGGTCTGGGCGGGTCTGCCGGTGGACTTCGGCCCGTTCTTCTGGGCGCAGGCCCAGCCGGGCCGCCCGGTGCCGACGCTGGCCGAGCTCGCCGCGGAGCGGGGCGTTCAGCCCGCGCCCGACGCGGGGTCGTACCTCGTCATGGGCAACGACTTCGGGCGCCAGCTCTGCGTCCAGTACGGCACGGCGCACATCGTCGCCGTACCGGTCGAGGCCGGGCCCGGCGGCCAGCCGGCACCGCCGCAGTTCGCCAACTCCGGGCTCCCGGAGTTCGTCCGCTGCCTGGCGCTGCTGGGCCGGATGTGGCGCCTGCGCTTCGGACTGACGCCCGAGCAGGCGGGCCGCTGGACCGTCGACTTCCAGGCCCAGCTGGCCTCCCTGGACCCGGCCGCCCTCGCCAACCCGGAGAACTGGTGGTCGGTCCTGCTCGAGCAGATGTGGGACGGCCTCCTGTAAGCCGCCAACCAACGCCCGCCCCAGGGCACCCGTGACCCCGTACGCCTACGGGACGGCACCGCCGTATACCGTCGCATCGAAGGCCGCTGGTACGGCATAGTGGTGGGGGCTCATTCGGCGATCTAGCTAGGCGTCCGATTGACCCAATTCGCTATCCGCTGTGGTGTAATTGGCAACACTGTGGGTTTTGGTCCCATCATTCCAGGTTCGAGTCCTGGCAGCGGAGCTCAAGGGGAGCTCACAGCTCTTCGCACAGCTCATCGTTCACTTCAACGGGTCCTGACTCCTAGGTCAGGACCCGCTGCATTTCCGGTGCAAAACGCCCCGGTATCCTGCGAGTGTCCACCACCCGAAGCCGAAGGGCACACCCGTGAGCGCCAACCGCCCGGCAGCCGTCGTCGTCCTCGCAGCGGGTGAGGGCACCCGTATGAAGTCGGCGACACCCAAGGTCCTGCACAGCATCTGCGGCCGGTCCCTCGTCGGCCATGTCGTGGCCGCCGCGCGCGAGCTCGGCCCCGAGGAGCTCGTCGTGGTCGTCGGGCACGCCCGTGAGCAGGTCACCGCGCACCTCTCCGAGATCGATCCGGGCGTCCGCACCGCCGTGCAGCACGAACAGAACGGCACAGGTCACGCCGTACGGATGGCTCTCGAGGAGCTCGCGAAGAAGGCGGGCGGCGAGCCCGTCGACGGGACCGTGGTCGTCGTCTGCGGCGACACCCCGCTCCTCACCGGCGGCACCCTCCGCGGCCTCGCGGACGCGCACACCGCCGACGGCAACGCCGTCACCGTTCTGACCGCCGTCGTCCCCGACTCCACCGGCTACGGCCGCATCGTGCGCGACCCGGCGGACGGCGCCGTCACCGCGATCGTCGAGCACAAGGACGCCACCGACGCACAGCGCGCGATCAACGAGATCAACTCGGGGGTCTTCGCGTTCGACGGGCGGCTGCTCGCGGACGCGCTCGGCAAGGTGCGTACGGACAACAGCCAGGGCGAGGAGTACCTCACCGATGTGCTCGGCATCCTGCGCGAGGCGGGCCACCGGGTGGGCGCGGCCGTGGCGGACGATCACCGGGAGATCCTGGGGATCAACAATCGCGTGCAGCTCGCCGAGGCGCGCAGGCTGCTGAACGAGCGGCTGCTGCGCGCGGCGATGCTGAGCGGTGTGACGGTCGTCGACCCGGCGACTACGTGGGTGGACGTGACGGTGACGTTCGAGCCCGACGCGCTGATCCACCCCGGCACCCAGCTGCACGGCGCCACGCACCTCGCGGCGAACGCGGAGGTCGGCCCGAACTGCACGCTGACCGACACCGCGGTGGGCGAGGGTGCGCGGGTCACCAACGCGGTCGCGGACGGCGCACAGGTCGGCGCGGGCGCGAGCGTCGGCCCGTTCGCGTATCTGCGGCCCGGAACGAAGCTCGGCCGGAAGGCGAAGGCCGGGACGTACGTGGAGATGAAGAACGCCGACATCGGCGAGGGCACGAAGGTGCCGCACCTCTCCTACGTAGGTGACGCGACGATCGGCGACCAGACCAACATCGGCGCGGCCAGCGTGTTCGTGAACTACGACGGGGTGGCCAAGCACCACACCACGATCGGCTCCCACTGCCGGACCGGTTCCGACAACATGTTCGTGGCTCCCGTCACGGTCGGGGACGGCGCGTACACCGCCGCCGGCTCGGTCATCACCAAGGACGTGCCCCCGGGTTCGCTCGCGGTCGCCCGCGGCCAGCAGCGCAACATCGAGGGCTGGGTCGCCCGTAAGCGCCCGGGGAGCGCGGCCGCCCGGGCCGCGCAGGCTGCTCGCGAAGCACCGGAGGACGAGCTGTGAGGCGAGCGTCGGCCGAGCGCGGGCGCATGCGCCCGGGGCGTACCGTGAGAACAGGTGCCCCCACCAACCCCACACCCATTTCTGCTGGCAAGGAGATTGTTCTGTGACCGGGATCAAGACGACCGGCGAGAAGAAGCTGATGCTATTCTCCGGCCGCGCTCACCCCGAGCTGGCGGAGGAGGTCGCGCATCAGCTGGGCGTGGGCCTGGTCCCGACCAAGGTGTTCGACTTCGCCAACGGCGAGATCTACGTCCGCTACCAGGAGTCGGCGAGAGGCGCGGACTGTTTCGTCATCCAGAGCCACACGGCTCCGATCAACAAATGGATCATGGAGCAACTGATCATGATCGATGCTCTGAAGCGGGCCTCCGCGCGGAGCATCACCGTGATCCTCCCCTTCTTCGGCTACGCCCGGCAGGACAAGAAGCACCGAGGCCGCGAGCCGATCTCGGCCCGGTTGATCGCGGACCTGCTGAAGACGGCGGGCGCCGACCGGATCCTCACGGTCGATCTGCACACCGACCAGATCCAGGGCTTCTTCGACGGCCCGGTGGACCACCTGTTCGCGCTGCCGGTGCTGGCGGACTACGTGGGCGCGCAGGTCGACAACGAGAAGCTGACGGTCGTGTCGCCGGACGCCGGCCGGGTACGGGTGGCCGACCGCTGGTGCGACCGGCTGGGCGCGCCGCTGGCGATCGTGCACAAGCGGCGTGACAAGGAAGTCGCGAACCAGGTGACCGTGCACGAGGTCGTCGGTGATGTGAAGGGCCGGGTGTGCGTCCTGGTCGACGACATGATCGACACGGGTGGCACGATCTGCGCTGCGGCGGACGCGCTGTTCGCCAACGGCGCGGAGGACGTGATCGTGGCGGCGACCCACGGCGTGCTGTCGGGCCCGGCCGGGGACCGGCTGAAGAACTCGAAGGTGAGCGAGTTCATCTTCACGAACACGCTGCCGACGCCCGGCGAGCAGGAGCTCGACAAGATCACGGTGCTGTCGATGGCACCAACGATCGCGCGCGCGGTGCGCGAGGTGTTCGAGGACGGCTCGGTGACCAGCCTCTTCGACGAGCAGGCCTGATCACAGACGCCGAAGGGGCATCTGCTGATCGATCGATTTCTGAGGCGGCCTCCCCGCCGGGTAGACTCATGGAGTTGCTCGGCGAGGGAGGCCGTACGCGTGTCGTACGGCGGTCCGTAATCGACGCGCTCTTCGTAGCAGGTCTGTCGTGGGCCGGGTGACGGCCGTCGAATCGAAGTCTTCTACGAGGAGTGCAGCATGGCTGAGGTCAAGATCTCCGGTGAGATCCGCAAGGAGTTCGGCAAGGGCGCTGCCCGCCGGATCCGTCGTGACAGCAAGGTTCCCGCCGTCGTCTACGGGCACGGGGGCGACCCGGTCCACGTGACCCTGCCGGGCCACGACCTGTTCCTCGCGCTCAAGACCCCGAACGTTCTCATCTCCCTGAACGCGGACGGCTTCAAGGAGCTCGTGATCCCGAAGGCCGTGCAGCGCGACCCGCTGAAGGGCTTCATCGAGCACGTCGACCTGCTGCTGGTGAAGCGCGGCGAGAAGGTCAACGTCGAGGTGCCGATCCAGACCGAGGGCGAGCTGGCCCCGGGCGGCAACCTGCTGGAGCACGTGCTGAACGCGCTGCCGGTCGAGGCCGAGGCGACGCACATCCCGGAGTCCGTCTCCGTCTCCATCGAGGGCCTGGAGTCCGGCGCCTCCGTCCTGGCGAAGGACATCCAGCTGCCGAAGGGCACCACGCTGGCCGTCGAGGAGGACGCGGTGGTGCTGCAGGTCCTGGCCGCGCAGGCCGAGGAGCCGACGGCCGAGGAGGAGGCCGAGGAGGCCGAGGCCGCCGCCGAGGCCGCCGAGTCCTGACCGCCCTCCGGCAAGGGCGCCGAGTCCTGACCGCCCTGCCGGGCACGATGGCCGGGACCGCCCCGTCGGAGGCACACCCCAGGCGTGGCGATCCGCCGGGCACGCGACCGGACTGCCCCGGCCAGGGGCCCGAGCCGGGGCAACCGAACCGGACCCGCCCCGCCGGGCACCCGAACCGGACCGCCCCGCTGAGGCGCACCCGAGACGTGGCGACTGCCCGGCTCGTCGGCTGCTGAGGCTCTGCCTCAGCGTCGGTGGGGGCCGGGGCCTCGCCCCGGGGAACCCTCTCCAACCGCTGTCTCGCGCCTGCGGCGCGAGACAGCGGTTGAGCCGTTGTTCCGCGCCGGAGGCGCCGGGCCGCTGAGCCGTCAAGGAGACAGGCAGATGAGCGATGTGGACAGCCCCTGGCTGATCGTGGGTCTGGGCAACCCCGGCCCCGAGCACGCAGCCAACCGCCACAACGTGGGGTTCATGGTGGCCGACCTGCTCGCAGAGCGGATCGGCGGCCGGTTCAAGGCGCACAAGGCCCGCGCACAGGTCGTCGAAGGGCGGCTGGGCTCCCCGGGCCCGACGAGCCGCCGGGTGGTGATCGCCAAGCCCATGTCGTACATGAACCTGTCCGGCGGCCCGGTGAACGCCCTGCGCGACTTCTACAAGGTGCCGGTCGGCAACATCGTCGCCATCCACGACGAACTGGACATCGACTACGGGGCGCTGCGCCTGAAGAAGGGCGGCGGGGACAACGGGCACAACGGCCTGAAGTCGATCACGAAGGCGATGGGCCCGGACTACCACCGGGTGCGCTTCGGCATCGGCCGTCCGCCGGGCCGGATGGATGTGGCCGCGTTCGTGCTGAAGGACTTCTCCTCGACAGAGCGCAAGGAGCTGGACTACTTCGTGGACCGGGCGGCGGACGCCGTGGAGACGCTGATCGTGGACGGCCTGGAGCGGGCGCAAGGCACGTATAACTCCTAACGGGCCAACGGAACGCCTAACGGGACAGCCCCTCCCAAGGCGCGGTCCGACGGTTGACCGAGTGCTTCCGGATGGCCAAGGATCGCCGCCATGGCCAAAACCACCAGCACCCGACGCAACCCTGTCCGCCGTGCCGGCGAGAGCGCCTACGGCCTGCTGCTGGTCGGCAAGAACGTGGCGATGGCGAGCGTGGCGCTGCTGCTGCTCGCCGCCGGGGTGTGGACCTCGTGGGGGACGGCGCAGCACTCGATGCTGACCAAGGGCCGGGAGCGGGGAACCGTCACGATCACCCGGTGCGGTTCCGACACGTGCACGGGGCCGTTCGTCCCGGCGGACGCGGCGGGGACGGACCGGCCGAAGGTGTCGATCGACAAGTCGGTCACGCACAAGACGGGCGAGCGGCTGCTGGTCGCGGTGAAGCCGGGTACGAACGAGGTCGTACGAACGGGGTGGGGCGGAGCCCTGTACGCGTGGGTGCCGTTCGGGGGCGCGCTGCTGCTTGCGGCGCTCGTGGTCGCGGGCGGCCTGCGGATGCGCCGTACGGCATGGGCCATCGGCCTTCTGGGCCTGGCCCTCCTGGGAGCGTCCTTCGCGACGCTATGAGACGCGCCTCATGACTGCACCGTGCGCGGCTGGGGGCCCCGCTGTCCGCAGGTGACGGGCGAGGAGTCGGCCCGCAATTCTCCTTCAACAACGGCTGCCCCGCGCCGGAAGGCGCGGGGCAGCCGTTGTGTGGTGGGTGCGGGTGCGGACCGCTGGGTCCCCCATGCCGAGGGCCAGGGGCGTCAGCCCGTGTTGCGCAGGCCCGCGGCCACACCGTTGACCGTGAGCAGCAGGGCACGCCCCAGCAGCGGGTCCGGCGCCTCGCCGCGCGCGGCGGCCTTCCGCTGCCGGTCCAGCAGCGTGACCTGCAGGTACGAGATCGGGTCGAGGTAGGCGTCGCGGACCCGGAAGGTCTGCTGGAGCACCGGGTTGTGGTCCAGCAGCGCGCGCTCACCGGTGATCCGCAGCACCTCCTGGACCGTGAGCTCGTGCTCGGCCTCGATCGCCGCGAAGACGTGCTTCAGCTCGTCGGGCACGAGTGTGTCCACGTAGTGGCGCGCGATCCGCAGATCCGTCTTCGTGAGCGTCATCTCGACGTTCGACAGGAAGTTGCGGAAGAAGTGCCACTCCCGGTGCATCTCGCCGATGACCCCGTCGAGCCCGGCCTCGCGCGCGGCCTTGAGTCCGGAGCCGACCCCGAACCAGCCGGGCACGATCTGCCGCGACTGCGTCCAGCCGAAGACCCACGGGATGGCCCGGAGCCCGTCGAGCCCGGCGCCGGAGTCGGGCCGCCGGGAGGGCCGGGAGCCCAGGTGCAGCTCGGCGAGCTGGTCCACGGGCGTGGACGCGAAGAAGTACGCGGGCAGGTCCGGGTCCTCGACCAGCCTGCGGTACGCGGTGTGCGCAGCCTCCGAGACCGTGTCCATGGCCGCGTCCCAGCGGGCGAGGGCCTCGTCGGACTGGCGGGGCGCGGTGTGCAGGGCCGAGGCCTGGAGGGTCGCGGCGACGGTCAGCTCGAGGTTCTCCCGGGCCAGGGACGGCACGAGGTACTTGTCGGAGATGACCTCGCCCTGCTCTGTGACCTTGATCTCGCCTTCGAGGGTGCCGTAGGGCTGGGCGAGGATCGCGTCGTGGGTGGGGCCGCCGCCGCGGCCCACGGTGCCGCCGCGGCCGTGGAAGAGCCGCAGGCGTACGCCGTAGCGGTGGGCGACGTCACGCAGCCGCCGCTGCGCCCGGTGGATCTCCCACTGGCTCGTGGTGATGCCACCGAACTTGGAGGAGTCGGAGTAGCCGAGCATGACCTCCTGGACGTCGCCGCGGAGGGCGACCAGGCGCCGGTAGGAGGGGTCGGCGAGCATGTCGTCGAGGATGACGTCGGCGGCGCGCAGCTCGTCCGTGGTCTCCAGCAGCGGGACGATGCCGATCTTGGCCCAGCCGGCGTGCAGGTCGATGAGGCCCGCTTCGCGCGCCAGCACGGCGGCGGCGAAGACGTCGTCGGCGCCCTGGCACATCGAGATGATGTAGGACTCGATGACCTCGGGGCCGAAGCGCCGCAGGGCCTTGCCGATGGTCTCGAAGACGCCGAGCGTCTTCTCGCCGGCGGCGTCCAGAGGCGCCGGGGTGGGGGCGAGCGGGCGGCGGGAGCGGAGCTCCTTGGCGAGGAGCTTGGTCCGGTAGTCCCGGGGCATGTCGGCGTACCGCCAGGACTCCTCGCCGAGCCGGTCGAAGAGCTGCCCCAGGGCGTGGTGGTGGGCGTCGGCGTGCTCCCGTACGTCCATGGTCGCCAGCTGGAGGCCGAAGGCGGCGAGCGTGCGGATCGTACGGTCCAGGCGGCCGTCGGCGAAGAGGCCGCCGCGGTGGGCGCGCAGGGAATCCTGGATCAGTGAGAGGTCCTGGATCAGCTCGGCGGTGCCGAGGTAGTCGCGTCCGGGCTCGTGCGCGATGCCCCGGGCGAGCCGCTCGCGGGTGTTGACCAGCTTCTGCCGGATGCAGGTGGCCTTGAGGCGGTAGGGCTCCTCGGCATTCAGGCGCTTGTAGCGCGGGCTGATCTCGGGCAGCAGCTCCAGGTCGGTCTGGAGGGAGGAGAGGAGCTCCTCGGTGGCGCCGGTGTAGCGGATGGAGTTCGAGAGCAGGCCGCGGAGGCTGTCGACGGCCTCGAGGGCGTCGGTGATGCCGTGCTCGTGCTGGAGGATCAGCACCTCCCAGGTGACCTCGGGGGTCACGTTGGGGTTGCCGTCGCGGTCGCCGCCGATCCAGGTGCCGAAGGTGAGGGGCCGGGTGCCGCCGGGGAGCTCGACGCCGACCCGCTCGAGCTCGGCGGCGAGGTCCTCGAGGACGTCGCCGACGGCGCCCTGGTGGAGCTCGTCGAGGTAGTAGATGGCGTTACGGGCCTCGTCGGCGGGCTCGGGACGGGCCACGCGCAGCTCGTCGGTCTGCCAGATGAGATCGATGTTCTCGGCGAGGCGCAGGTCGGCGCGGCGCCGGTCGCCGCCGTCGACGGGCGTGTCGAGCAGGGCGGCGATACGGCGGAGCTTGTTGAGAACGCTGCGACGGGCGGCCTCGGTGGGGTGGGCCGTGAAGACGGGCCGGACGCCGAGGTGCTCGACCGTGCGGCGCAGGTGCTCCGGGTCGGCGTCCTTCAGCCGGTCCGCGGTACGGGCCAGGAGTCCGCCCTCGGCGGCGCGCCGGGTGCGCAGCTCCTTCCCGCGGTGCACCTGCTCGGTGATGTTCGCCAGGTGGAAGTACGTGGAGAAGGCGCGGACGAGCTTGGCCGCGGTCTCCAGATCGGTGTCGCGGAGCAGGTTGGCCGCAGCCTCGCCGTCCGTACGGGTGAGGGCGCGGACACGCTCGACGAGGTCGAGGAGATCGGGCCCTTCCTGACGGACGAGGGTCTCTCCCAGCAGGTCGCCGAGCCTGCGGATGTCGGCACGCAGCGCTGCGTTGTCCGAGGTCTCAGGGGTGATGTCGGCACTGCTCACAGGTGCGGCTCCTTGCAGTGGATTGCACGATGGGCGGGGTGCGGACCGCGCTGTCCGACGCCACCAGGATAGGTCGCGGTCACCACGCCGTTATCCACAGCCTCTTGCCCGGACATCTCGCCCTGCCATACTTACGATGCCGTAGGTTACGGAACCGTAGCCGTGTCCAGTCCGATGAGGGACGCCCCCATGACCACAAGCCCCGATGTGATCGAAGACGCCCCGAAGGCGACCGACACCACTCCCATGCCGTCCGCCACGCTGAGCGGGGACAGCAAGGGGTCGCTCGAGCAGATCACTCTGCTGCTGTTCATCACCGTTCCGTTCGTCGCGCTGGTCGCGGCGGTGCCTTTGGCGTGGGGCTGGGGGGTGAGCTGGCTGGACCTGGGGCTGATGACCGTCATGTACTTCCTGGGCTGCCATGGCGTCACCGTCGGTTACCACCGCTATTTCACGCACGGCTCCTTCAAGGCGAAGCGCCCGCTGCGGATCGCGCTCGCGCTGGCCGGTTCGCTGGCGGTCGAGGGGCCGCTGGTGCGCTGGGTGGCCGATCACCGCAAGCACCACAAGTTCTCGGACGCCGAGGGCGACCCGCACTCGCCGTGGCGGTACGGCGAAACCGTACCGGCCCTGATCAAGGGCCTCTGGTGGGCCCACGTCGGCTGGATGTTCGACGAGGAGCGGACGCCGCAGCACAAGTACGCGCCCGACCTGATCAAGGACGCGACGATCCGCGCGATCTCCCGGCAGTTCGTCGTGTGGACGGTCATCTCGATGGCCTTCCCGGCGCTGGTGGGCGGTCTGGTGACGTGGTCCTGGACGGGTGCCGCGACGGCGTTCTTCTGGGGTTCGCTCGTCCGGGTCGCCCTGCTGCACCACGTCACGTGGTCGATCAACTCGATCTGCCACGCGGTCGGCAAGCGCCCCTTCAAGTCGCGTGACCGCTCGGGGAACGTGTGGTGGCTGGCGGTGCTGTCGTGCGGCGAGTCCTGGCACAACCTGCACCACGCCGACCCCACCTGCGCGCGGCACGGCGTGATGAGGGGCCAGGTGGACTCCAGCGCCCGGATCATCCGCTGGTTCGAGCGGCTCGGCTGGGCGTACGACGTGCGGTGGCCGGACGCCTCGCGGCTCGAGGCCCGGCGCAAGGGCGGTATCTCGGATGAGAGCGACGCCGCAAAGGCGGCATGATTGACGGCGTGGCGATCGACAGCAGCAGCGACAAGACCCGGCCCTCCTCGCCGGGAGCCCGGCGCGCCCGCCGGGTGCGGATGACCGGCAAGGAGCGCCGGGAGCAGCTGCTGGACATCGGTCGCACGCTGTTCGCCGAGAAGGGTTTCGAGGGCACGTCGGTGGAGGAGATCGCGGCGAAGGCCGGGGTCTCGAAGCCGGTGGTCTACGAGCACTTCGGCGGCAAGGAGGGGCTCTACGCGGTCGTGGTGGACCGCGAGATGCGGCAGCTGCTGGAGATGGTGACGGGCGCGCTGACCGCGGGGCATCCGCGGGAGCTGCTGGAGCAGGCGGCGTTCGCGCTGCTGGACTACATCGAGTCGTACACGGACGGGTTCCGCATCCTCGTACGGGACTCCCCCGTCGCCCAGTCGACGGGCACCTTCGCCTCGCTGATCAGCGATATCGCCACGCAGGTGGAGGACATTCTGGGCCTGGAGTTCAAGGCCAGGGGCTTCGATCCGAAGCTGGCGCCGCTGTACGCGCAGGCGCTGGTGGGGATGGTGGCGCTGACCGGCCAGTGGTGGCTGGACGTGCGGAAGCCGAAGAAGGCGGAAGTGGCGGCGCACCTGGTGAATCTGGCCTGGCACGGGCTCGACGGCCTGGAGCCGAAGCCCCGGCTGATAGGCCACCGCCGGAGCTAGGGCCCCAGGCCCTGTGCCTGTCCGGCGGCCGGCCCTTCCGGGGTTCTGCCCCGCGCCGCCGCGAGCCGGACGTGGCCGGTGGCACCGGCGATTCAGGCGACCCTTCGCGCCACGGCGAAGATCCGCCGGAACGGGAAGACCGTGCCGTGCGGGCCCGGCGGGTAGGCCTTGCGCAGCAGGTCGCGGTACTGGGCGAGGAACTCCTCGCAGGCCGGCTCGTCGTCCGCCAGGGCGGTCAGGACGGGCCGCAGGGCGGTGCCCTTGACCCAGTCGAGGACCGGGTCCTCGCCCTGGAGGAGCTGGATGTAGGTGGTCTCCCAGGCGTCGGCCTCGCAGCCGAGGTCGGTGAGCCGGGTCAGGTACTCCCACGGTTCGAGGACGTGGACGAAGCGCCGCCCGTGGCTGCCGAGGCGCTCCCGCCACTGCGGGCTGTCGCACAGCTCGCCGAGCAGGGCATGGCTGGGGGAGATGAAGTTGCCCGGGACCTGGAAGGCGAGGATGCCGCCGGGGGCGAGCGCCTCGGTCCAGGCCGGGAAGGACTCGGCGTGGCCGGGCACCCACTGGAGCGCGGCGTTGGAGACGATCAGGTCGTACGGCTCGTCGGGGATCCAGCCGGCGGCGTCCGCGGAGCGGAAGTCGAGGCTGCCGCCGCCCTCGGTGGGCCCGGCGTGCTCGGCGGCCTTGGCGAGCATCTCCGGCGAGTTGTCGAAGCCGGTGATACGGGCTCGGGGCCAGCGGTCGGCGAGGAGCGCGGTGACGTTGCCGGGGCCGCAGCCGATGTCGGCGATGCGGGCCGGATGGCCTCCCGTGGGGAGGTCGGGTATTCGGGCGAGCAGGTCGTGGAAGGGGCGCGACCGGTGGCTCGAATGGCGAAGGTACTGTTGCGGGTCCCATGTGGGAGCTGGCATGTCTGTCCCCCTTGTTCTGGCGCGCGAACGGAAGTGGAAATTCACTTCCTCGCGCCGACATTGCCCATCCGTTGACCAGACTATCTCTCGACGTCAAGAGACTTCATGTCGACAGACCTACTACACTGATCGCCATGGAGGACGAGGTCGATCGGCTGGTCGCAGCGTGGCGGAGGGAGCGCCCTGACCTCGACGTGGAGCCGCTCGAAGTGCTCAGCCGCGTGAGCCGTCTGGCGCGCCATCTCGACCGGGCCCGCCGGCTCGCCTTCTCCGAGCACGGGCTGGAGTCCTGGGAGTTCGACGTCCTGACGTCACTGCGCCGCGCCGGGGCCCCGTACCAGCTCTCGCCCGGGCAGCTGCTGACTCAGACTCTGGTGACCTCGGGGACCATGACCAACCGCATCGACAGGCTCGCCAAGAAGGGCCTGGTCGAGCGGCTGCCGGACCCCAGCGACCGGCGTGGTGTGCTGGTCCGGCTCACCGCCGAGGGCCGCGACCGGGCCGACCAGGCGCTGGCCGGGCTGCTCGAGCAGGAGCGGGCCATCCTTGGCGAGCTGTCGCGCGCCCAGCGCGCCGAACTCGCGGGCCTGCTACGCCAGCTGACCGCCCCGTTCGACAACGTCCCCGGCTAAGCCGCCGGGGGACGTAGGCACAACGCCCCACGCCGCCGCAGTGACATCAGCCGACTCCGTCGGCGGGCGGCACCTCGCTGCGTTGTCGGAGTCGTCCGAGTAGACCCTCCCCTGGCCTTCGGCATGGGGAACCCCAGAGGACGATCTCCCCCGGACTCCGTCCGGGGGTACCCCCACCGCCTTGCGATGCTCCCTCTGGGGGCACGCCCCCAGCTACCGCTGGGGGGACCCCCACCCGGGCTGCCAGGCCCAGGGGGACTACCGCTGGGGAGTGTCCCCTTGCCTCAGACGACGCGGGACGTCGCACCCACTTCCCCAGGACCGCTTAGGTCCACCGGTCCGACGCCCGCCCTGCGGGCCAGGGCGACCGCGGCGAGGGTGGAGTGGACGCCGAGCTTGCCCAGCACGTTCTGCATGTGCGTACGGACCGTGTGCGGGGAGAGGTAGAGCCGTTCCGCAACCGCCTTGCGGCCGAGGCCCGCCACCATGCAGCACAGCACCTCGCGCTCCCGCGGGGTCAGCGACTCCACGAGCCGCTCGCTCTCGGTGCGGTGCTTACGGGCCGCGGTCAGCTCCCGGAGCACGCCGGTGAGCAGCGCGGGCGGCAGGTGCGTCTCGTCGCGCAGCACTCCGCGGATCACCACCAGCAGCCGGGACAGCGAACAGTCCTTGGCGACCCAGCCGGAGGCGCCGGCCTGGAGGGCCGCGGCGGCGCGGCGCGGATCATCGCGCTCGGCGAGGACGACCGCACGCGCGCCCTGATGGGCGGAACGGACCGTGGTCACCAGGGAGATGCCGTCGGCCCTGCCGTTCGGGGAAGGCTGCCCGGGCATTCCCGGCAGCGGGCCGGGCACGCCTGCCACACCGCGGACGGCGGCGGGGCCGTGGTTGCCGACGGTCCCTGCGGAGCCGGGCACGCCCGCGGTGCCGGTGTCATGCCCGCCCAGGTCGGCGTCGACCAGCAGGACGTCGAAGCGGCGACCGTCGGCGGCTGCGCGCTCCATGGAGCGCAGGGCCGCGGGCGCGCTCCCGGCGGCCGCCACGTCCACGTCCGGCTCGGCCGCGAGGGCGGCTGCCAGCGATTCGGCGAAGATACGGTGGTCATCCACCACCAGGACCCGGATACGACTCACGAACGACCCCCCAAGTCTCGGGGAACGGGCAGTTGGGGTACGGCGCCGGGAGGGGCACCACGCAGTCGCGCGGCCGCCGCCACGCCGTGACTGCTACCCCACCCAGAGCGCCGTACCCGACTGTCTCGCCCCCTGATCAGCACCGGCCCCCACCGGTGCTGTGCATCAGCGTACGGCCGCCCTCTGACATCGGAAGAGGATTGGGAAAAGTGTTCGTCCTGGTCGCTCACGCCGGTCCCCACGCTCCATAAAAGGACACAAGTCGACAAGGAGGGCCAGAACTTGATCACCTGCCAAGCGCAGGACGGGGCGGGGAGTTGCCCGCAGTCCGCAACGCGGGGATGCGGAGCCCTCCGTCAGGCCAGGCGCCGGGCGCCGGCCGACGGCACCGCCGTGAAGACCCGCGGCGCGCGGTGACCGGCCTCCGCGAAAGCCTCCGTCACCGACTTCGCGACACCCTCCGCCCGGGCCTCCTCGACCAGCACGATCGCCGAGCCGCCGAAGCCGCCGCCCGTCATCCGGGCGCCGAGCGCCCCGGACGCGTTCGCCGACTCGACCACCAGGTCGAGCTCCGCACAGGACACCTCGAAGTCGTCGCGCAGCGAGGCGTGTCCGGCGGTGAGGACGGGTCCGATGGCGCGCGTCTCCCCGCGGTCCAGAAGGCCGATGACCTGCTCCACGCGCGCGTTCTCCGTCACCACATGGCGGACGTAGCGGCGTACGGCCGGGTCTTCGAGGGCGGCCAGTGCCTCGTCCAGCTGCTCCAACGCGACGTCCCGCAGGGCCTGTACGCCCAGCGCACGCGCGCCCTCTTCGCATCCCGCGCGCCGGCGCGCGTAAGCCCCTTCACCGAGCTCGTGCTTGACGCGGGTGTCGACGACCAGCAGCCGCAGCCCTTCGGCCGCGAGGTCGAAGGGGACCTGGCGCTGCGCGAGGTCCCGGGTGTCCAGGTGCAGGGCGTGGCCCGCGGTGCAGCAGGCCGCGGCGGTCTGGTCCATGATCCCGCAGGGAACGCCGACGAAGACGTTCTCCGCGCGCTGGCTCAGCCTCGCCAGCTGCCAGGGCCGCAGGTCGAGGCCGAACAGGTCGTTGCAGGCGAGCGCGGTGACGACCTCCAGGGCCGCGGACGACGACAGGCCCGCGCCGGTCGGCACGGTGGACCGGATGTGGACGTCCGCGCCCGTCACCGTATGCCCGGCGTCGCGCAGCGCCCACACCACACCCGCCGGGTACGCGGCCCAGCCCCCGCCCCCGCCCGGCTCCAGCCGCTCGGCGCGCAGCTCGACGACCCCGCCCTCCACGTCCCCCGAGTGCAGCCGCAGGATGCCGTCGTCGCGGCGGGCGACGGCGGCGAGCGCGGTGTGCGGCAGGGCCAGCGGCATCACGAAGCCGTCGTTGTAGTCGGTGTGTTCGCCGATCAGGTTGACCCGGCCGGGGGCGGCCCACACGCCGTCGGGCCCGGAGCCGTACAGCTCCCGGAACGCGGCGGTGACCTCCGCGACCCGCCGTTCGCTCACGCTCGCTTCTCCGGACTCGCCAGCCGCTGCGCGAAGTCCCAGGCGTCGGCGACGATTCCGGCGAGGTCGGCGCGGCTCGGCCGCCAGCCAAGACGCGTACGGGCCTGCTCGGCGGAGGCGACGAGCACGGCCGGGTCGCCGCCGCGGCGCGGGGCCGCGACCTCGGGGACCGGATGCCCCGTGACCTGGCGGACGGTCTCGATGACCTCGCGGACGGAGAAGCCGTTGCCGTTGCCGAGGTTGCAGATCAGGTGCTCGCCACTCTGCGCAGCGTCCAGCGCCAGCAGGTGGGCCTGGGCCAGGTCGGCGACGTGGATGTAGTCGCGGATGCAGGTGCCGTCGGGGGTCGGGTAGTCGTCGCCGAAGACGGAGATGGCCTCGCGCCTGCCCTGCGCGACCTGGAGGACCAGCGGGATGAGGTGAGACTCGGGGTCGTGCCGCTCGCCGTACGCGACGCCGCCGGTCCCCTGGTACGCCCCCGCGACGTTGAAGTAGCGCAGGGAGACGGCGGCCAGGCCGTGGGCCGCGCACTCGCCGCTGATCATGTGGTCGACGGCGAGCTTGGAGGCGCCGTACGGGTTGGTGGGTGCGGTGGCGGCGTCCTCGGTGATGGGGACCTCGGACGGCTCTCCGTAGGTGGCGGCGGTGGAGGAGAAGACGAGGGTGCGCACGCCCGCGTCGCGCATGGCGGCCAGCAGCTCGGTGGTGCCGCCGACGTTGTTCCGCCAGTACTTCTCCGGGTTCACCACCGACTCGCCGACCTGTGAGAAGGCCGCGAAGTGCAGCACGCCGTCGTAGCTGCGGTCCAGCCACTTGGCCGCGTCCTGGATACGTCCCTCGATGAAGTCGGCGCCCCCGGGGGCCCCTTCGCGGTGACCCGTGGAGAGGTCGTCGAGCACGGTCACGGCGTGCCCGGCCTCGAGCAGATGCGCGGCGACCACGCTGCCGACATAGCCCGCCCCGCCGGTGACCAGGTACTTCTTCTGCCCGTTGCTCACTTGCTCGCTACCTCTCGCAGTCGCTCGGCCGCGGCCTCCGGCGGCACATCATTGATGAACACGTTCATGCCGGATTCGGAACCCGCGAGAAACTTCAGCTTGCCGGAAGTGCGGCGAATGGTGAAAAGCTCGAGGTGAAGCGCGAAGTCACCGCGGTCCTGCGCGCTCAGGGGCGCCTGGTGCCAGGCCGAAATGTACGGCGTCGGCGGCTCCCCCTCCCCGAAGATCCGGTCGAAGCGCCGCAAGAGTTCCAGATAGAGCTGTGGGAACTCTGTGCGCGCCGCGTCGTCCAGCGCCGGCAGGTCCGGAACCCGCCGGTTCGGGTAGAGATGCACCTCGTACGGCCAGTGGGCGGCGTACGGCACGAAGGCCGTCCAGTGGTCACCCGCCAGGACGATCCGCCGCCCGTCGGCGAGTTCGCCGTCGACGACGTCATCGAAGAGGTTGCGGCCGCCCGTGCGTTCGCGGTGCGCGGCGAGCGAGCGGAACATCGCGGCCGTACGCGGGGTGGCGAAGGGATACGCGTAGATCTGGCCGTGCGGGTGGCCGAGCGTGACCCCGATCTCCCTGCCGCGGTTCTCGAAACAGAACACCTGCTCAACGCCGGGGTGCTGGGCGAGTTCAGCGGAGCGGTCGGTCCAGGCGTCGAGGACGAGCGCGGCCTGCCCCTCGGTGAGGTCGGCGAAGGAGGCGTCGTGGTCGGAGGTGAAGCAGACGACCTCGCAGCGGCCGGCGTCGCCGGTGAGCGAGGGGAAGCGGTTCTCGAAGACCACCACGTCGTAGTCGTCGGCCGGGATCTCGGTGTGCCGGCCGTCGCGGGACGGGCAGAGGGGGCACTCGTCGGGGGGCGGGTGGTATGTGCGGTCCTGGCGGTGGGAGGCGACGATCACGGAGTCGCCGAGCAGCCGGTCGGGGCGGATCTCGGACGCGGTCGAGACGGTGGGCAGGGGGCGCTTGTCCGCCGCGTCGCGCACGGTGTCGTCGCGGCGGTCGTAGTAGAGGAGCTCGCGCCCGTCCGCGAGCCGGGTCGATGTCTTCTTCACCCTGGCGCTCCTCGCCACTACCATCATCCCCCGAACAGAAGCAAACACAACAAACCACAAGCCAACAGGGCCAGTCAATAGTGGCCGCCATAGAGGCCCGCCTCCTGGACAACTGCGCACAAAAGGCAGAGGTTCTTGGGCAATCGGATCGAAAGAAATGCGGCGATTCCGGGGAAACCGCCCCCAGACCCTCGAAGAGAGTGATCCATGTATTTGGCACAAGAAGGGCTGCGACTCCCCACCAACGCGCTCGACTACACCATCCTGTGCATCTATTTCGCCGTCGTCCTCGGGGTCGGCTGGGCCGCGAAAAGAAGCGTGAAGACGAGCCTCGACTTCTTCCTCTCCGGCCGGTCGCTCCCCGCCTGGGTCACCGGTCTCGCCTTCATCGCAGCCAACCTCGGCGCCCTGGAGATCCTGGGCATGGCGGCCAACGGCGCCCAGTACGGCGTCTACACCGTGCACTGGTACTGGGTCGGTGCCATCCCGGCCATGGTCTTCCTCGGCCTCGTGATGATGCCCTTCTACTACGGGTCGAAGGTCCGGTCCGTCCCCGAGTTCCTGCTGCACCGCTACGGGCCCCCCTCGCACCTCCTCAGCTCGATCATCTTCTCCGTGGCATCCATCCTGATCGCGGGCGTCAACCTCTACGCCATGGCGATCGTGGTCGAGGCGCTACTCGGCTGGCCGCAGTGGGTCGCGATCGTCGTCGCCGGCTTCTTCGTCCTCGCCTACATCACGCTGGGCGGCCTCTCCTCGGCGATCTACAACGAAGTCCTGCAGTTCTTCGTCATCCTCGCCGCGCTCATCCCGCTCACGGTCGTCGGCATCGAGCGGGTCGGTGGCTTCAGCGGACTCAAGGACTCCCTCACCGGGGAGTACGGCGACAACTTCGTCTCCGCGTGGGGCGGCACGGGCATCGGCTCGAGCAACCCGCTGGGCGCCAACTGGCTGACCATCGTGCTCGGCCTCGGCTTCTGCCTGAGCTTCGGCTACTGGACGACCAACTTCGCCGAGGTGCAGCGCGCGCTGTCCGCCAAAAACCTCTCCGCCGC
Source organism: Streptomyces sp. 8N616 (assembly GCF_052246385.1). Classification (NCBI taxonomy): domain Bacteria; kingdom Bacillati; phylum Actinomycetota; class Actinomycetes; order Kitasatosporales; family Streptomycetaceae; genus Streptomyces; species Streptomyces sp. 8N616. The sequence continues at coordinate 169,264 of NZ_JBQQBY010000003.1, forward strand.
CCAGCGCACCCCGCTGATCGCCGCCTTCCCCAAGATCTTCATCCCGCTGATCGTGGTCACGCCCGGTCTCATCGCCCTGGTGCTGGAGCCGCAGCTGGGCCAGGAGGGCAGTGGCCTGGAGTACAACGACGCAGTCCCGGTGCTCATGCGCGACCTTCTGCCGAACGGGGTTCTCGGCGTCGCCGTGACCGGGCTGCTCGCCGCATTCATGGCCGGTATGGCCGCGAACATCTCGGCCTTCAACACGGTCTTCACGAACGACATCTGGGGCGCATACATTCGTAGGGGCCGCCCGGACGAGCACTACCTGCTCGTCGGGCGCATCGTGACGGCGATCGGCGTGCTGGGCGGCATGGGGACCGCGTTCATCGCCTCCACGTTCAGCAACATCATGAACTACCTTCAAACGCTGTTCTCGTTTTTCAACGTGCCGCTGTTCTGCGTCTTCATCATCGGCATGTTCTGGAAGCGGGCCACGTCGCCGGCCGGTTTCTGGGGGCTGCTCTCCGGCACCGTGGCCGCGATGATCAACTACTTCTGGTTCTACAAGGAGGGCGTCATCGGCATCCCGAGCGACCAGGGGGCCAACTTCGTCTCAGCCATCGTGGCGTTCGTGGTGGGCGGTCTGGTGATGGTCGCGATCACGCCGTTCACCAAGCCGAAGTCGGCCGAGTCGCTCGCAGGGCTGGTGTACGGCACCACATCCCCGGGCGTGGCCGAGCCGCCGGCGGCGGGCGACGAGGCGTGGTACCGCAGTCCCGCCCTGCTGGGCTGGAGCGCGATCATCCTCGCGGCCCTCTGCTACATCCCGTTCTCGTTCTGACCGGAAAGAAGCCGCACTATGAGCAACAACGAGTACGAGTACATCCACGAGGTCGAGGAGCTCGAGGGGAAATCCGCAACGGCGGCGCGGCTCTTCGACGTACGGCGCATCATCGGCGGCCTGTTCGTGCTCTACGGCGTCATCATCACCATCGCAGGATTCACCGTCTCCGACGAGAACCTCGAAAAGGCCGAGGACATCAACATCAACCTCTGGACGGGCCTGGCGATGCTCGTCCTCGGACTGTTCTTCCTCATCTGGCTGAAACTCCGGCCGACGGCCGCGCCGCGCACGGTGCCGCCGGAGCTGAGGCCGAGGCTGGGTCAGGAGCCTGGGCCCGGCGAGGGACCCGGCCAGGAGCCGGGGCAGGGGCCGGGCCAGGGACCAGGGCAGGGTGGGCCGGGCGGCCGGCCCCCGAGCTGATCCTCACAACCCCCGCGCCGAACTCACGGCCCCGCGGCCGCCCGGTCCAGCAGCCCCGTCCGGGCGGCCAGCGCCGCCGCCTCGAGCCGCGACCCGACGCCCAGCTTCATCAGCACGCGCTGCACATGCGTACGGGCCGTGCTCGACGCTATGCCCATCCCGGCCGCGATCAGCCGGGTGTCCTCGCCCTCCGCGACCCGTACGAGCACCTCGGCCTCGCGCGGGGTGAGCATCTGCAGCAGCCGGGCGGCCTCGTCGTCCGGCTGGGCGGCCGGGTTGAGCAGCTCGGCGAACGCACCCTGCAGCAGCTGCGGCGCCACCGCCGCCTCCCCTGCCCTCGCCTTGACCATCGCCCGCTCGACGCCTTCGATGCGCTCGTCGTGCCGTACGTACCCGGACGCCCCGGCCGCGAAGGCCGCGGCGATGCCGCGCGGGCTGGGCACGGGGCCGAGTACCACGACCGCGACCTGTGGCCGGTCCCGCTTGATCCGCACGACCGGGTCGAAGGCGCCCGGCTCGGCGGGCGCGGCCGTGCCCAGCAGGCACACCTCCGGCGCCCTGCTGACCACCAGCTCGGCGGCCCCGGCGCTGGGGGCGGCCGCGGCGAGCACCCGGTGGCCGCGCAGTTTGAGCGCGGAGGCGAGCGCCTCGGCGAGCAGACGGTGGTCGTCGACCACCATGAGCCGGACGCCCATGAGCTTCCCCCCAATCCCCCGACGCCCCGGGCCTCGTGTTCCCCGGAAGCTACACGCTCGATCGACATCGCGCGCCCCTTACCGGGAAGAAGCCTCACGGAAGGCAGAAATCCCCGCCATTCGGGGCCAGTTCCGGCGTGAGACCCGGCACGCGGGTGCGTGCCGGGCCTCACGAGCCGGGTCTCGAGGTGCTATTCGGCGCCGAAGACGACCGCCAGGTACTCCTCCTCACCGGCGATCGGCTCGCGGTCCGTGACGTAGTGCTGCCCCATGTAGAGGCGACTGTTCTCGAAGACGACGTCCGTGTTGAACTCAGGCCGGAAGTTGCTCTCCGTACGGGCCGAGGAGTCGTCGTTCCTCAGCAGCACCGACTGCTTGAGGGTCTTGGGATCGATACTGACGATCTCGCCGCCCTTGTCGTACGTCGGGTACTTGTACGCGATGATGTCGCCGCCCTCCAGCCGTAGCGGCACCATCGTGCGCTTCTCCCCCGCGTCGGCCTTGCCCTTGGACTTGCCGCCGTCGAGGCCGAACGCCATGATCTCGTTCGTCCGCGCGTACTCCGCCTTGCTCTGGTGCTCCTTGGTGGGCAGGTAGAGGGTGTCCTGGGTGACCGCGAGCAGCTTGCAGCCCTCGACCTCGGTCGAGCCGCACTCCGGCGTGTACTGGCCCTGCTGCGTCGCGATCCTGCCGCGCAGCCGGCCCGACTTACCGCTGTCGTCGACCGCCAGGAAGTCCGAGACGCCGCTGCCGGTGTCGTCGCTGGCGTCGATGGCGACGACGAGCGGGTCGGTGGAGGCGACGTGTGCGTACTCGACGCCGCTGGGCACCTTGAAGACCGACTTCGGGGCGCCGGTGGCCGGGTTCAGCGTCTGGACTTCGAGCGACGGCTTGTCATAGGCGCCGCAGCGCCGCACGGCCACCAGTTTCGTGCCGCCCGCGTAACCGTCGTCCTGGCACTCGTCGTTGGCCTGCGGCTTCCACAGTTCCTTGCCGCCGACGAGCTTCCAGGCCGCGCCGCCGCTCGTGCCGCCCGCGGCCACGGTGCCGCCGCCGAGGGTCACCTCGTCGAAGCGGACCTTCTCGTCCCCGTCGGTGACGTTCTTCTGCCAGAGCTTCTTGCCCGTGTTGATGTCGATCACCGCGACCTCGGTGCAGCCCTGGTGCTGCTTCTCCGCGGTGGCCTTGGCGCCCTGGAAGAGCACCGCGGTCTTGCCGTCCTCGGTGACGTGGCGGGAGGACCAGCAGATCGAACCGTCCAGCGGGAGCGTCCACTTCTGCTGCTTGCCGGTCACGTCATAGCCGACGATCTTGTCGACGCCGGCCTTGGCGAAGACGGTGTCGGTCACCCACAGGCCTTCGGCCGTCACCTGCTCGGTGACCTTGGGCCGCGGGATCTTCGCGATCAGCCGCCCGTCGACGGTCTCGGTCCTGCCGCCCGTGCCGCCGCCGTTGTCACCGCCCTCGCTGCTGCCGCCCGAGGAGTTCCCGGCCTCGTCCCTCTTGTCGTCGTCACCGCTCGTGGCGAACCAGATGCCACCGCCGACGATCAGCAGCACGGCGACGACCGCGCTGATGATGACCAGCATGCGCCGACGGGACTGGCCGCTTCCGGGCGGCGGCGTGGCGCCGGGGTACTGGGCGGGCGGCGGGTACATGCCGTACTGCTGCTGGCCGTACTGCGGCTGGCCGTACCCCTGCTGGCCGTACTGCGGCTGACCGAACTGCGGCTGCTGAGGCGGCTGCTGGCCCGGGTAGCCGTACGAGGGCTGCGAGGTCTGCGGCGGAGGCGGCGTCTGGGGCGGCCCCTGCGGCGGAGGCGGAGTCTGCGGCGGCTGGCCCGGAGGCGGAGGGGTTTGCGGTGGGGTCTGCGGAGAGCCGTACGAGGGCTGGCCCGGCGGCTGCTGCGGATACCCGTACGACGGGTCCTGCGGCGCGCCGAAGCCGCCCTGCGGAGGCTGATTCGGCGGCTGGGGCGGCTGTGACATCAGCTTTCCTCTTCACGCGGGTCCATGTCCCGACCGGCCTCCCCCGCGCTCCCGGCGGCATCGAATCCCGCCGGGATGGAGCGAATCGGGCATGCGATCCCGCCAGTCAACAACAGTCGAGCGGGAGTTCTTTGTATCACTCGACACTGTCGAACGAGGGGCCGGTCTCAGACCTCTCGGGCAGCTGAGACCGGCCCGTGACGCCTCCGTTGCACAGCCATATGCGTGGCCGCGCGCGACCGGCGGTGGCCGGGCGAGGAGGCCAAGCAGGTCCGCGCCCGGACCGCAGGGTCAGACCTCCTCAGCCGTCAGGCCTTCTCAACCGTCAGACGTCCTCGGCCAGTTCCAGCCAGCGCATCTCCAGCTCGTCCCGCTCCGCCGCCAGCTCCCGCAGCTCCGCGTCCAGCTTCGCCACCCGCTCGAAGTCCGTGGCGTCCTCCGCGATCTGCCCGTGCAGCGTCGACTCCTGGTCGCCGATGCGGTCCAGACGGCGCTCGATGCGCTGGAGCTCCTTCTGCGCGGCGCGCGAATCGGCCGCGGGCTTCCGCGCCTTCTCGGGGGCGGCCGCCGCGAGCACCTTGGCCGCGGCCGCCTCCTCCATGCGGTGACGGCGCTCCAGGTACTCGTCCACGCCGCGCGGCAGCATCCGCAAGGTCGCATCGCCGAGCAGCGCGAACACCCGGTCCGTCGTCCGCTCGATGAAGTAACGGTCGTGGCTGATGACGACCAGCGAGCCCGGCCAGCCGTCGAGGAGGTCCTCCAGCTGCGTGAGGGTCTCGATGTCGAGGTCGTTCGTCGGCTCGTCGAGGAAGAGGACGTTCGGCTCGTCCATCAGCAGGCGCAGGATCTGCAGCCGCCGACGCTCTCCACCGGAGAGGTCGCCCACCGGCGTCCACTGCTTCTCCTTCGTGAAGCCGAACTTCTCGCACAGCTGCGAGGCCGTCATCTCCCGTCCCTTGCCGAGATCGACCCGCTGCCGCACCTGCTCCACGGCCTCCAGCACACGCTGGCCCGCGTCCAGTTCGGCGACTTCCTGCGAGAGATACGCGAGCTTGACGGTCCTGCCGACGACGACCCGGCCGCCCACCGGCTGCGCCTCGCCGTCCGTACGGGCCGCCTCCGTCATCACTCTCAGGAGAGAGGTCTTGCCCGCGCCGTTCACGCCGACCAGGCCGATGCGGTCGCCGGGCCCCAGCTGCCAGGTCAGGTGCTTCAGCAGCACCTTGGGCCCGGCCTGGACCGTCACGTCCTCCAGGTCGAAGACCGTCTTGCCGAGCCGGGAGTTCGCGAACCGCATCAGCTCCGCGCTGTCGCGGGGCGGCGGCACGTCCGCGATGAGCTCGTTGGCCGCCTCGATACGGAACCGCGGCTTGCTCGTACGGGCCGGGGCGCCGCGCCGCAGCCAGGCGAGCTCCTTGCGCACCAGGTTCTGCCGCTTGGCCTCCTCGGACGCGGCGATGCGCTCCCGCTCGGCGCGCGCGAACACGTAGTCGGAGTAGCCGCCCTCGTACTCGTGGACCGCGCCGCGCTGCACGTCCCACATGCGCGTACACACCTGGTCGAGGAACCAGCGGTCGTGGGTGACGACCACCAGCGCCGACCGCCGCGCCCGCAGGTGCCCGGCCAGCCAGGCGATGCCCTCCACGTCGAGGTGGTTCGTGGGCTCGTCGAGGACGATCAGGTCCTGCTCGGCGATCAGCAGCTTGGCCAGCGCGATACGGCGGCGCTCGCCGCCGGACAGCGGGCCGATGACCGTGTCGAGGCCCTCGCCGAAACCGGGCAGGTCCAGGCCGCCGAAGAGGCCGGTGAGAATGTCGCGGATCCGGGCGTCGCCCGCCCACTCATGGTCGGCGAGGTCACCGACGACCTCGTGGCGGACAGTGGCGGTCGGGTCGAGCGAGTCGTGCTGGGTCAGCACGCCGAGCCGCAGACCGCCGGAGTGGGTGACCCGGCCTGCGTCGGTGGGCTCCAGCTTGGCCAGGATGCGGATGAGGGTCGTCTTGCCGTCGCCGTTCCGGCCGACGACGCCGATCCGGTCGCCCTCGCTGACGCCGAGGGAGACGCCGTCGAGCAGCGTACGCAGCGCGTACGCCTTGCTGACGGCTTCCAGATTGACCAGGTTGGACGCCATTCCACTCCTTGCTGCGAGCCCGCAGGACCCGCATCGCCACACGTTCGGGGACCACTCCAGGATCCCATGTCGCGCCAGAGCCCCCGATCACTACCGGGGGCTCATAACACAGCACGGACTGCGACTGGGAGGTCAGACGATCGACGGCCTGCACACTTCCGCTGTTCCTTCCTTCACGTCGGATACAAAATCCGACCAAGCCGCAGGGCTGAAGGCAAGCACGGGACCGTGCGGGTCTTTGGAGTCACGGACAGCGATCATGTCGGCGACACTGCAGGCCACCTCCACGCACTCACCTTGCGAGCCGCTGTAGCTGCTCTTGCGGAACTCGAAAGCTATGCGGTTACTCACCGGTTCTCCTTGATCAAGCCCTGAATCAGGGCGCGGGAGTCCTCCGCGGACAGCGCTGACCTCCGCACGTTATCGAACAACCCGCGATGACGATTGGCGTCCTCCTCACGCTCCAGCCACAGCCTGGATCCGGGAGTCTCGAGGTAGATCACATCAACCGCCGCGGGCTCCTCGAAACCCACGATGACGAACGGCCCGCTCATCGAAGCGTGCGCCCCTGCCGAGAACGGCAAGACCTGAAGCTTGACGTTGGGCATCCCAGAGACGTCCAGAAGCCGTTCGAGTTGGCCCTTCATGGCTTCCGCTCCACCGACCTGTTGTCGCAGCACCGCCTCGGACAGCACAGCCCACAACTCCAGTGGGTCGTCGTCGGTCAAGCGCGCCTGCCGAGCAATCCTCACGTGCACGAACTGATCGACCTCGTCCGGGTCCTGCCATACGTCATCGGCTACCGCCACAGCTCGCGCGTACTGCGGCGTCTGCAGCAGCCCGGGAACCAACTGATTCTGATACGTACGGATCGTCGAGGCGCCATCTTCGAGCTGGATGTACTCGACCAGATCGCCAAGCTCCGTGTACTCCTGCCACCACCCGGATGCTCGACGGCGATCCCTGTCCGCTTTCGCCAGGGCGAGCAGACGGGCGCGAACTGGGCTCTCCCGCTCCACTGCGTAGAGGTCACACAGGGCGTGGAGATCAGGATCCCGAACCGGGGAGACCCCTCGCTCGATCTTGACGATTTTGGTCTGTGTGGCCGTCAACGCGTCAGCGGCCTGGGGCTGAGTCAGCCCGCTGGCATCGCGCAGCTTGAGCAACTCGCCGCCCAACTTCCTGCCGAGCACTGTGGACGTGCGGCCTGCTGCAGCCTGACGACTCGCCACCCCTGACCTCCTCCAACGATGGCCACAGTCTGTAGCGGTGCCCATCAGGGTGCAACAGAGGTCCGAGGCACGAAACCCTTGGGAATTAATTCTCCAGAACTAGTTGCGCCACGAGACCCGCCACTGCAACGCTGAGTGCATGTCCGAACACGCCGTGCTGGTTCGGGTGAGTTCAACTGCGCCCTCAAGGAGGCGGCCCATGCCACCGTCCCCCGCCGAACCAACGGACATCAGCCCTCAACTCGAAATGACATGGCGCTTCCCCAGGCACCGCCGAAGCGTCGGCCGCTCCCGCGCTGAGCTTCGCGGTCAACTCTGCAGCTGGGGCATCATCGATGACGTGGTCGAAACAGCAGAGCTGCTCGTCTCCGAGTTACTCACCAACGCTGTTCAGCATGCCCGCGTTCCGAAAGGTCGCGAAGTCGCCATACATCTCACGTTTGATGGATCCGTGCTCCGCATCGAGGTGTCCGACACCAGCGACGAACTGCCCAAGCCACGCAGGGCAGAAGAAAACGACGAGAGCGGCACAGGGCTGGCACTGGTCGCCACATTCGCCGATGACTGGGGCGTCTGCCCGCGCGATGTCATCGGGAAGACCATGTGGGCCGCACTCAAGTTGCCGGGGGAGGCGGAAGCATGAACGGCAGAGCGCCCCGCGTACGTAAATCGCTCCCTCAAGGCTCCGTGATGCGCACCCAGATCGTGCCTGTGCGGTTGAACCGTGCCGATCACGCACGGGCGCACGCCGCATGCCATGCCGCCGCTCTGCTGTGGAATTCGACCGTGGGCTGGCTCCATGACCAGTGGCGCCAAGGGCGTGCGCCCCGTCGGGAGGACGTACGCCGTTATGTCACTTCACTGCCTGCCGAGCAACGCCCACTCCACGCACACACCGCCCAGGCCGTGGCATACGACGTGGACGATGCCGTGCGCACGGCCCGTAGCAACCGCAAGCACGATGCGCGAATGCGCATGCCGTGGCGCGAGAAGAACTACCGCCCACTGTCGTTCTCTGCCGACTACGGCTGGCGAGTCACTCCCGGTGGGCAGGTTGCGCTCTCACTTGGCCGCACGAGAGGCCGACTCCTCGTCCCTCTTCCCCGGTTCACCGACGCACACGGCGCCGTCGTTGAGCCTGGACGCTGGGGTGAAATCCGGCTGTGCTGGATCGGCAGGCGCTGGGAACTGCACATCTCCTACCAGGTCGGCCACCATCCAGTGCCGGATCCTGATGGTGCAGACAGCGTCGTCACGGTGGCCATGGACGAGGGAATCATCAATCCTCTGACGCTCTCGGCGCCCATGCCTGACGGCACTTACGAAGTGCTGGTGATCAACGGGCGCAATGGGCGGAGTATCAAGCGGGATCGAAACAAGCGCAACGGGCGGTTACAGACCAAGATTGCCCGGTGCAAGAACGGGTCGCGGCGCCATCGCAAGCTCCTCGCCGCAAAGCAGAAGATGCAAGCCAAGACCGACCGCAAACTACGCGACTTCGACCATCAAGTCACAGCGAAGGCAGCGGGTTTCATCAACAGAGTCCACAACGCACACCAGGAGGCGAAGCCCGGCCGTAGGGTCGGCCTGCGGCTGGTCGTAGGAGACGTGCGTGGCATTGAGCAGCACACCGAAAAGCGGCGCCGAGCCTCACGCTCCACTCGCCAGCAGCTCTCCCAATGGGGCAGAGGACGCCAGGAGCGCTACCTCGCCTACAAGACCGGCCTGACCATTGAGCACGTGGATGAGGCATACTCGACTCAGACGTGCCCCAAGTGCCTTATCCGAAGCAAATGCAGCGGGCGTACCTTCGTCTGCAAGAACCCCGATTGCGCGTTCCGGTGCCACAGGGACGCGGTGGGCAGCGTGAATATCAACACGCTTGCCGTCAACGACGGGACTTTTGTTCCGGCTGACTCCACCTTCATGGTGCGAGTCACGTATCGCCGAGCCCAGCCCGGATGGGCGCCCGCCCAACGGGAACGCCACTCGTGGCACCTCGTGCACAGCACTGGAGCCAACGGTCGCGGGAAGCACGGCGTAGCGCCCAGGAACCGGGCCCTCCCCGCACCGTAGTGCCGTAGGGGCGTTGCTGCGGCTCGCGCGATCTCGTATCTCGCGCGGGCAGGCCGAACCGGAAGACTTCACCACCACCACCAGGTGCTGGCAGGGACATACCCACGACCTCGACCGGAACGACCACCGCAGAAACCTCGGCTCAGAGCCGAGGAGGTTCATGGCCATTTCACTCCTGCCAAAGGCCCAGGCCCCGAGACTTCAAGTCGGGTGTCGCAACCGGACCTTGGAGGCCGTCGCCCCGTCCGCACGTCCGCACTCCGGTCCATCACTCGAACCAGCTCCTCCACTTGCTGACTGAACGGAGTCCCACCGTCATGCCGGACACCAATTCGGCCGACCTCAGTCCTCGCGACGTACTGGCTCGCTACCACCGCGCAATGCTCGACAAGTCCGCGGACAATCTGGCCGATCTGTACGCGGCCAACGCCGTGCACGAATTCCCGTTTCTCTTCCCTGGCATGCCCGATCGCTACCAGGGGCGCGAAGAAGTCCGTGCAGGCTATCGGGCGGCTTGAGGCGCGAGCCCGGCGCAGCCTCAACAGATCCACGATGTCATCGTCCACGAGAGCACCGATCCCGAAGTGGTCACCGTCGAGCAGACCGTCGCCGGGACCCTGACCACGACCGGCCAGTCGTTCAGCTTCCCCGGACTCCTGGTGCTCCGAGTCCGGAATGGCCTGATCGTGCATGTCCGCGACTACATGGACGGCCTCCGTGTTGCCCACACGATGGGCCGACTGACCGCAGTCGTCGCCGGCCTCAGTGCGTGACAGATGGGATCGCCGAAGCCTTGATCCCGCTCCGAGGCACTGAACACCACGCCGTCTCTTCAGACCTACGCGTCCGGAGCTTCAGAGGCGGCGGCCGGCCGTTTCGACGAGCAGCCAGCCGAGCACGGCCATGGCGACCGCGGCCGGAGCCGTGACGTCTACGGCGATCAGCAGCGCCGTACGCCCCTCCAGCAGGCCGCCGAAGCCGACCATCGACAGCCCGAGCACCCCGAACAGGCAGAGCGTGACGCCGACCGCCGCGGCCGGGCCTGAGGCGCGACGGGAGGTGCCCCCGGTCCCGGCGGCGGCGGGGCGCTCGAAGCGGCGGAACGCGGCGACCAGCAGCGCGGTGAGGACGGCCGCGGCGGCGATACGGACCGGGGCCTGCGCCCACCAGGCGGGTGTCGCGGCCGCCGGAAGAGTCACGTCGAGCGCTAGCAGCGTCCCGTACACGCCGAGCATCGCAGTGAGGTGCCAGAGGAACGCGGTCATCGCCACGCCGTTCGCGGCGACCACCCCGTGCCACACGCGTGGCCGCGCGAGAAGACGTGCGGCGGGGGCGCGCAGCAGCTCCACCGCGCCGGTCAGCCACAGGCCGTGGCAGAGCAGGGCGAGGGTGGGCGGCGCCATGTTGCTGACCTTCTCGCTTGGCATGCCGACCATGCTGAGCGGATACGGGCCGACGGCCACGAGCGCGGCCGCGCCCGCGAGACCGGTGAGCGCGAGGACGGCCGGGGCCCGCAGCGCGGCCGCGGACAGGCGCCCGTCGGCGCGGAGGAAGCCGAGCTGGTGGACGGCGAGCCAGACGAACGCGAAGTTGAGGAACTCGACGTACGGCACGCCGAGCCAGAACCGCAGCGCGTCCACTGCCGCGGCAGCCGCGACGAGCGCGCAGAACGCGCCCCAGCCGTACCGCTCGTGCAGGCGCAGCAGGGGCGGCGTGAACGCCACCATGGCGAGGTAGATCCCGATGAACCACAGCGGCTGCGCGACGAGCCGTGCGGCGACGTCGGTCAGCGGGCCGTCCCCGCCCGCGAGTTGTACGACGAGGGCGCCTGCCGCCCAGACGGCGATGAAGACCATGGTGGGGCGCAGGAGCCGCTGGAGGCGGGCGCGGAGGAAAGCGGAGTAGACGCCTCCGGTGGGGTGCCTGCGGTGCAGGGAGCGGTAGGACAGGGCGTGCGAGAAGCCGCCTACGAAGAAGAAGACCGGCATGACCTGGAGCAGCCAGGTGAGCGGCTGGAGCCGCGGTTCGACCGCGAGCAGATTGCCGACAGCGGCGCGGCCGTCGGCGTCGGTGGTGACGGCGGCCATGAGCCAGTGGCCGAGCACGACGGTGCCGAGGGAGGCGACGCGCAGGAGGTCGATGTAGCGGTCGCGGGTGGCGGGGGCCGCCGCGGCGAGTTCGCTGACGCTGGTCTTCATACGGCCCAAGCTGCCGCGGGTGGGGGGCGCCGGGTCACGGCGCCCGTACTCAATTCCCTGCGGGATGCCTTGAGTACGCGTACCTAGCCGCAGACGCACCGGTCCGGCGACCCGACCAGGCCAGGCCAAGGCCCACCGGCCCCGCACCCGTCGCCTGCCGACCGGACACCCACCGGCCCTGCCCCACACCCCGGCGCCGCGGCCGGAGCCCGCAACCACGATCTCGCCCGCCCGGGCGCGTGGTGTCCGTGTCTGGCGCGGTTAGAGAAGTGTCGCGCCTGGGGCCGGGCTTGGGGCGGCGACCGCTTTGCGGCAGGTGCCCGAGGCGAGCAGGGCCTCGGCCAGGGCCGCAGCCCCCCGCGCGTCCTGCGCGAGGAAGGCACAGGTCGGCCCCGAGCCCGAGACGATCGAGGCGAGAGCCCCCGCCTTCGCGCCCGCCGCCAGCGTGTCCGCGAGTGACGGCCGCAGTGAAACCGCCGCCGCCTGAAGGTCGTTGCTGGAGCCCCCAGCCATCAGCGCCGACGCCAGTCCGACGACGTCCCCCTCGCCGAGCGCGTCCAGTAGCGCAGGCGACGGCTCCGGGTCCGGGACACGGTCGGCCGTCGCGCCCGTACCCGACTCGGCGCGCAGCCGGTCGCACTCCCGGTACACCGCCGGTGTCGAGAGACCGCCGTCCGCGACCGCGAAGACCCAGTGGAAGGTCCCGCCGACGTCGAGAGGGGTCAGGCGCTCGCCCCGCCCCCGCCCCAGCGCCGCCCCGCCGACCAGGCTGAAGGGGACATCGCTGCCCAACTCGGCGCAGATCTCCAGGAGTTCCGCCCTCCCGGCACCCGTTCCCCACAGCGCGTCGCACGCCACCAGCGCCCCCGCCGCGTCCGCGCTGCCACCCGCCATGCCCCCGGCGACGGGGACGTCCTTGGCGATGTGGATGTGCACGTCCGGCGACCCGATCCCGTACCGCGCGGCCAGCAGCTCCGCGGCGCGCGCCGCGAGGTTCGTACGGTCGGCCGGCACCTGGTCCGCGTCCGAGCCCGACACCGTAATGCGCAGCTTGTCGGCCGGGCTCACCCGCACCTCGTCGTAGAGTCCGACGGCAAGGAAGACATTCGCCAGGTCATGGAAGCCGTCCGGGCGCAGGCCGCCCACCGCAAGCTGGACGTTGACCTTGGCCGCGACTCGTACCGATACCGAGCTCACAGCGACGTCCCCTTCTTCTCCGCGATACGGGCGAACTCCTCCACGGTCAGCGACTCCCCGCGGGCCTGCGGCGAGACGCCCGCCGCCACCAGTGCCGCCTCGGCCTCCGCCGCCGAGCCCGCCCATCCGGCGAGCGCCGCCCGCAGTGTCTTGCGCCGCTGCGCGAACGCCGCGTCGACGACCGCGAAGACCTCGTCCTTGGTGGCGCCGGTCTTCAGCGGCTCGGCGCGCCGTACGAGCGAGACGAGGCCGGAGTCGACGTTGGGCGCGGGCCAGAAGACGTTGCGCCCGATGGCCCCGGCCCGCTTCACGTGCGCGTACCACGCCGCTTTGACGGAGGGCACGCCGTAAACCTTCGAACCGGGTGGCGCCGCGAGCCGGTCGGCGACCTCCGACTGCACCATCACCAGCGTCCGCTCGATCGTCGGGAAGACGGCGAGCATGTGCAGCAGCACGGGCACGGCGACGTTGTACGGCAGGTTGGCGACGAGCGCGGTCGGCGCCGGCCCCGGCAGTTCGGTGATGTGCAGTGCGTCGGAGTGCACCAGCGCGAAGCGGTCCGCGCGCTCGGGCAGCCGTGCCGCGACGGTGGCCGGGAGCGCGGTGGCCAGCACGTCGTCGATCTCGACGGCCGTCACCCGGTCCGCGGCCTCCAGCAGCGCGAGGGTCAGCGAGCCGAGCCCCGGGCCGACCTCGACGACCACGTCGTCGGAGCGCACATCCGCGGTCCGCACGATCCGCCGGACCGTGTTGGCGTCGATGACGAAGTTCTGGCCGCGCTGTTTGGTCGGGCGTACGCCGAGGGCCGCGGCGAGTTCGCGGATGTCACTGGGGCCCAGGAGGGGACCGTGCTCGGGGCCTTGCTCGGTGCCCTGCTCAGGGCCTCGCTCGGGACCGTGCTCGTCGTAGGTGGGGCTGGTGTTCACTGGTGAAGCTTACGGCCGCAGTGCGGCCACGGACTCGCCCCCCGCTGCACATAGAGCTTCTTGGCCCGGTAGGTCTGCTCGGCGGGCGGGGCGTCCTGCGGCCGGCCGCGCCCGCCGAGCTGCTGCCAGGTGCGGCTGTCGAACTGGTAGAGGCCCCCGTACGTCCCCGACGCGTCCACCGCGTTCGCCCGCCCGCCCGACTCGCAGCGCGCCATCGCCGTCCAGTTCAGCCCGTCCGCGCCCGCGACCGACCGCGGCGGCGGCTTGGTGCCGACGTGGACGACCTGGTCACGCGGCCGCCGCGCCACCTCGGACCGCAGCTTCCGCGGCTTCTGCCGGACCCCGTTGACCGTCTTCAGCGCGTACGTGACGCGCTCGGCACCCTGCTGCCCCTGCTGGACGACGACCTCGGTGCCCTGGAAGAGCGTGGGGTCGAGATGCCTGACCGTACGGAAGGGGATCGGCTCCTCGCGCACCTCCTTCGTACCCGTGATCCGCATGACCGAGATCGTCTGGCCGTCGCGCGGGAAGCTGTCCTGCGGCACGGAGGTGGTGTCCTGGCCGCGCAGCACGATGCCCGCCTGTGCGACGGCCTCCCGGACGGTGGAGGCGTTCGTACGGATCCTGCGCTCGCGCCCGTCGGCCATGAAGGTCACGGTCCGCTCGGTCCACACATCCAGGGCCAGGCCTTGGCGCGAGATCCCGGAGCCGCGCGAGGCGGAGAGGTCCGCGCCCTCTGCGCGCACCCCGAGCTGCCGGAGCGCGCCGTCGACCGTGCCCGCGGTGGTCCAGACGCGGCGGGGGGTGCCGTTGAGGGTGAGGGTGACGGGGCGGGCGTGGCGGACGACGATCTCGTCCGCCGTGGCGAGGGCCTCCTCGGGCGCGGGGGCCACCAGGTCGTGCGGTCCGACCTCCACGCCCTCGTCCTCCAGCAGCTCCTGGACGTCGTCGGCGAAGGTGTGGAGCGTGCGCGACGTGCCGTCGACGCTGAGTCTGACGGACTTGTCGTGGGCGACGAACGCCGAGGTGCCGCCCGCGAGGAAGGCCACGACGAGCGCCTGCGGGACGAGGCGGCGCAGCGCCTCGGGCCGCTCGGCGGCCTTGCGGCGCCGGGCGGCGCGGCGCGCGGCGGCCCGGCCGCCGGCGGCGGGGAGGGTGGGCGGTGGCGGGGGTGGTGGGGGCGGCACGAGTGGCGCGCCGACGGCGGGCGGGTACTGGCGGGGCACCCGGCCGGGCCACTCCCCCGCGCCGTATGGGACGGGGGCTCCGTACGGTCCGCGCCCCCCGTACTCGTAGGCCTCGTACGGGGTGTACGGCTCGTACGGGGGGTACGGCTCGTACGGGGGGTACGCCTCGTACGGTCGGGCGTGGCCCTTCGGGTTCTGGGCGCGGCTTCGGCGGGTGCTGCGCGCAGCGCGGTGGCTGCCCTGAGATCTGCTCACGACGCTCCCACTGGTCCGGCGGTCGGCCCGGCCCGGGACTGTATCGAAGGGGGCCGTCACTCTCCAAAGCGGACTCGCTACGCTGTGTTGTCGCGATCGAGGACATTCGTTCCGCAGGGCGGAACGCATGGCCACACCCGGCGGGGTCAGTACGCGAATGCGCGAGCCGTGTTCGCGGCCACGGCCGCCGCGAGGGCGTCCTCATCGAGGCCCTTGACCTCGGCCATGGCGCGCAGCGTGACCGGAACGAGATACGGGGCGTTGGGCCGTCCGCGGTACGGCGCGGGCGTGAGGAAGGGCGCGTCGGTCTCCACGAGCAGCAGGTCGAGCGGGGCGACGGCGAGGGCGTCGCGCAGCGGCTGCGCGTTCTTGAAGGTGACGTTGCCCGCGAAGGACATCAGGTACCCGCGCTCGGCGCAGACCTTGGCCATCTCGGCGTCGCCCGAGTAGCAGTGGAAGACGACGGTCTCGGGCGCACCTTCCTCCTCCAGGACGCGGAGCACGTCGGCGTGGGCCTCGCGGTCGTGGATGACGAGGGCCTTGCCGTGCCGCTTGGCGATGTCGATGTGGCGGCGGAAGGACCGCTCCTGCGCGGCGATGCCGTCGGGTCCGGTGCGGAAGTAGTCCAGGCCGGTCTCGCCGACGCCCTTCACATGCGGCAGCGCGGCGAGGGCGTCGATCTCGTCGAGGGCGGCGTCGAGGGCGGCGTCCCCGCCGGGCTCGCGCGCGCCCTGGCGCGACCAGCCATCGGGGTCGCCGAGAACGATGCGGGGTGCCTCGTTGGGGTGCAGGGCGGCGGTCGCCCAGATGCCGTCGTGGCGGGCCGCCGTCTCGGCCGCCCAGTGCGATCCGGCCACGTCGCAACCGACCTGGATCAGGGTCGTGACCCCGACGGAGGCGGCCTTTGCGAGAGCGTCCTCGACCGTGCCGGACTGCATGTCGAGGTGGGTGTGCGAGTCGGCGACGGGGACCCGCAGGGGCTGCGGCGGCGGGGGCGCGGCCTTGCCGTCCGCGCCGCCGTTCTTGTCCCTGCCGCTGCTGTTGCTGTTGCCGGGTGCCGTTGCCGCCATGGCGGCGATCCTAATCCGTAGTCAAGGGCGTCCCGATGGAGCGGAAGCTTCTGGGGATGTTCGAGTAGAGGGCTGCGATGCCTGCGGCGATCCGGGTCTGCTGAGACCTCCGCATAGAGCGGCGCGCGGTCCTCGTATTCATGGTGGTGGCAGCTGCGCGGGCGCCGGACGCATGCCTTTGAGCACGCTGGCCTGACGTAGGCCTAGTCATAGAGAGGCAGCGTCCGGCGCCTCCGCGGCCGTCACCAATGCTTCAGCGGTGACAAGCGTGTGGGCGTCGGGCGGCCGCCTATTGGTTCCCGGCCTCGACGCCCAAGGGTAGATCGGCGGCGCCGGCGCCCATGCACCTGTCGCCGTCCAGCCGGTGCTGGCGCCCGTTGGTACTGGACGGACGTTCGACGTCCCGCCCGGCACGCGATGCCTCCCGAAAGATCGGCGCCGACCAGTGCCGCCGGGCGTCAACACCCACCGAAAGATCACTCGTTGGTGTTGGTGGTGCGAGCCCGCTCCACGGTGACCTCTTGTGAAGCCCGAGCCATCCGAGCTCCCGCAGAGACCGAGGCCCGTGGGACGAGCTGGTGCCACGAACAGCTACTGAGGTGGCGGACCGGCCACAGGGCTGAGTCCTGGGATTAGGTCGCTGCGTGGCCCGCATGAGCTCGTGACCAGCAGGAACAGCACGATGGAGGGGAAAGACTTGATCTACTGCGGCATCGACTGGGCCGAACGCACGCACGACGTCGCGCTGGTCGACGACAGCGGCCGGTTACTGGCCAAGCGCCACATCACCGACGACGCGGCCGGCTACCGGATCCTGCTGGACCTGCTCGCCGAGTACGGCGACACCGAGGAGTCCCCGACCCCGGTCGCGATCGAGACATCCCGCGGCCTGCTGGTCGCAGTGCTGCGGCAGGGCAAGCGGCAGGTCTTCGCGATCAACCCGATGGCCGCCGCCCGCTACCGCGACCGGCACAGCGTCTCGCGCAAGAAATCCGACCCCGGCGATGCCCTCGTGCTGGCCAACATCCTCCGCACCGACATGCACGCCCACCGGGCCCTGCCGAACGACAGCGACCTGGCCCGCACCGTCGCCGTCCTCGCCCGGGCCCAGCAGGACGCGACGTGGAACCGGCAACAGATCTCCAACCAGCTCCGATCCCTCCTGCGGGAGTATTACCCGGCCGCCCTGGCGGCCTTCGATCCCTGGAAGAACGGCCTGTGCCGTCCCGAGGCACGCGAGATCCTCAAGGCTGCCCCGACACCTACCCGTGCTGCGCGGTTGACCCGCACCCAGTACCAGGCCGCGCTCAAGCGGGCCGGCCGCAAACGTGGCATCGAAGCCGAGGCCGAACGGCTCCGCGAGGTCTTCCGATCCGACTGGGCCCACCAGCCCCCGCTCGTTGAGGACGCGCTCGGCAAGCAGATGCTCGCCCTGCTGGTCCAGCTGGAGGCAGCCTGCACCGCCGCCGACGACCTTGCCAAGGCGGTGGAAGAGGCTTTCCCTCAGCACCCGGACGCTGAAATCCTTCTCAGCTTCCCTGGCCTCGGCGTCCAGCTCGGCGCCCGGGTGCTCGCCGAGATCGGAGACGACCGGCAACGGTTCGCCGACGCCCGCGGCCTGAAGGCGTACGCCGGCTCCTCGCCCATCACCAGGGCCTCCGGCAAGAAGTCGTCCATCACCCGCCGGTGGGTGAAGAACGACCGGCTCAACCACGTCGGCTACCTGTGGGCCTTCTCCGCGATCACCGCCTCACCCGGCGCCAAGACCCACTACCGGCGGCGCCGCGACGACCACGGAGACTGGCACGCCGCCGCCCAGAGGCACCTCTTCAATCGGATGCTGGGCCAGCTCTATCACTGTCTCCAGCAGCGGAGCCTGTTCGACGAGGACACTGCCTTCCCCACCGCACTCGCGGTCGCCGCTTGACGGCTTAAGGCCCTGAGGTGTCTATGCGGGCGGTGCGGGCGGTCCGCAGCCGCTCGCACCGCTCACCTGGCCGGGGTGGCTCACTTGCGGTGGAAGACGTTGAACAGGTCGGAGAGGTGCCGGCGGTGGGTGGTCCCCTCGCCCGAGGGCTCCTCGGCGCGGGTCGTGACGGGCGGCTCCATCGGTGCTCCCGCGGCGCCCGCGGAACCCGCCGTGGGCCGGCCGGGGCTCTCCTCGGAGGCGAGCAGCGGCCCGGCGATGCCCTGCTGCGCCAGCCCCGCCGCCGCCGAGGGAATCTGGCCCGACCGCATGATGCGCACCACGTGACCGTCGCAGTTCCGGCAGGTGGGGCGGGTCAGCGGCGACGGTACGCGCCGGCCGTTCGCGTGGTAGGTGACGAAGGCGCGGCCCTGCGGGTCCACGTGGTGCCGAATCTCGTACTCCTGCTCCCAGCCGTGTCCGCACCGCATGCAGGCGAAGGAGTACGCCTCGTGTGCGGGTGGCTCTGCGGCTGCGCCCCGCGGCATCTGGGGAACACCGCGCGAGGTGTCTGCGATCTCACTCATGCCAGCTCCTCTTGTCCATCGGACAAGCCCTCCGGGACCGGACGTCCCACCCCTCCAGTGGACGCCCTTATCGGCGGGAACGCAGCAGCCCCGGCCACCTGTTGGTGCAGATTTTGGGAGTTGGTTGGGGAAGAACCCTTCTGCACGGCCAGGGCTTTGCTTTTCAGATTATCCCTTTACCTTCCGGTGGTCCCCTGTCGTGCGGCCGGGGCACCGGGCGCGGTTTCCCGGGGCCCGTCCCCCCGGGGACAGGCGTTCCTCCGCGACGCGTTCTTCGCGGCCACGACCGCGTCGAAGACCTGCCGCTTGGGCAGCCCGGCATCGGCGGCCACGGCCGCGATGGCCTCCTTGCGGCGCTCCCCGGCCTCCTCCCGTACGGCGACGCGCCGCGCGAGCTCGGCGGGGTCCAGCTCCTGCGGCCCCGGCGGCGCGGCGCCCTCGACGACGACCGTGATCTCGCCGCGTACGCCCTCCGCCGCCCACGCGGCCAGGTCCTTCAGCGGGCCGCGCCTGACTTCCTCGTACGTCTTGGTGAGCTCCCGGCACACGGCGGCGCGGCGCTCGGGGCCGAACACCTCGGCCATGGCGGCGAGGGTGTCGTCGAGGCGGTGCGGCGCCTCGAAGTAGACGAGGGTGCGGCGCTCGCCCTCGACCTCGCGGAGGCGGCCGAGCCGCTCGCCCGCCTTGCGCGGCAGGAAGCCCTCGAAGCAGAACCGGTCGACGGGCAGCCCGGACAGCGCGAGCGCGGTGAGTACGGCGGACGGGCCGGGGACCGCCGTCACCTTGATGCCGTGCTCGACGGCGGCGGCGACGAGCCGGTATCCGGGGTCGGACACCGACGGCATCCCCGCGTCGGTGACCAGCATCACCCGCGCCCCGCCGACCAGCGCCTCGACCAGCTCGGGCGTGCGGGCCGACTCGTTTCCCTCGAAGTACGACACGACGCGCCCCGCGGGCTGCACGCCGAGCGCCTGCGCGAGGCGGCGCAGCCGCCGGGTGTCCTCGGCGGCCACCACATCGGCTGCTGCCAGCTCGGCGGCGAGCCGCGGTGGGGCATCGGCGACGTCCCCGATGGGAGTCCCTGCGAGTACGAGCGTTCCAGTCACGCCCCCATCCTCCCAGCCACGGCGTGCAGGGCCGTGCCGCGCCCACCCTGGGGGACCCACATCGCCCCGCGGAGCCCATGCCCACGAACCCGCGGCGGCCACTGACGGCGGGGAGGAGGGCGTGCCGCGCGCCGTGGCGTGGGCTTCGTCGGCGACTGCGGCCCGGTGGCCGGTTTGTGCCCACCCGTTCCACCCCGCGGAACGCCTGCCCACAAACCGGCGCCCCCGACCCACCAAGCCGCATGGCGCACAGCCGTCCCCCCGGGCCGGGCGCGGGACTCACACAGCAGGGTTCCCTACGATGGCGCGGTGACCAGTGACACCGCGACAGGAGCCCGGCCGGTGGTCGGCGACCACCACGGCAGCGCGGCCGCGGCGGCCCGCGAGGCGCCGACCGCCTGGCAGCTGCGGCTGCGCCGCTTCGGGCACGTGGACCGGCCGCGGACGCCCGTACGGGACCGGCTCGTCCCCCCGTTCCCCGCCCCTGCCCCCCGTCCGTGGACCATGCTCGGCCTGAGCCCGCGGGCCGCCGACCGGCTGGCCCGCTGGTCCGGCTGGGGCGGCCCGGTCCTCGTCGCCCTGGTCGCGGGCCTGCTCCGGTTCTGGCACCTGGACCGCCCGAAGGCGGTGATATTCGACGAGACGTACTACGCGAAGGACGCCTGGTCCCTGCTCCGGTACGGCTACGAGGGCACCTGGCCGAAGAACGCCAACGACCTGATCCTGGCCGACCCGCAGCGCATCCCGCTCAGCCCCGAGCACAGCTATGTCGTCCACCCGCCTGTCGGCAAATGGACGATCGCGCTCGGCGAGCAGCTCTTCGGCCTGAACCCCTTCGGCTGGCGCTTCATGGTGGCGCTCCTCGGCACGCTGTCCGTGCTGATGCTGTGCCGGATCGGCCGCCGCCTGTTCCGCTCCACCGCGCTCGGCTGCATCGCGGGCGCCCTGCTCGCGGTGGACGGCCTGCACTTCGTGATGAGCCGCACCGCGCTGCTCGACCTGGTGCTGATGTTCTGGGTGCTGGCCGCCTTCGGCTGCCTGCTCATCGACCGGGACCGTACGCGGGCCCGGCTGGCGGCGGCGCTGCCCGAGGACGACAGCGGCACGGTACGGCCTGACGCCCGCGTCGGGGACCGGCTGCGGCTCGGCTGGCGGCCGTGGCGGCTCGCCGCGGGCCTGTGCCTGGGCCTGGGTTTCGCCACGAAATGGAACGGCCTGTACATCCTGGCGGCCTTCGGCATCCTCACGATCCTCTGGGACGCGGGCGCGCGCCGTACGGCCGGGGCCACGCGCGCGTACCGCTCGACGGCGTGGAGGGACGCGCTGCCCGCCTTTCTCTCCCTCGTACCGGTCGCGGTGCTCACGTACATCGCGTCCTGGACCGGCTGGTTCGTCACCAAGGGCGGCTACTTCCGCGACTGGGCGTCGACCGAGCCGCACCAGGGCGGCGCCTGGAGCTGGCTGCCTGCCGGCCTGCGCAGCCTGTGGCACTACCAGTCCGAGGTCTACAACTTCCACGTCGGCCTGACCTCGCCGCACACCTACCAGTCCAACCCCTGGAGCTGGATCGTCCTCGGCCGCCCGGTCTCGTACTTCTACGAGTCGCCGCGCGCCGGCCAGGACGGCTGCCCGGTGGACACGGCCGGGAAGTGCGCGCGCGAGGTGCTGGCGATCGGTACGCCGCTGCTGTGGTGGGCGGCCTGCTTCGCCGTGCTGTACGCGCTCTACCGGTGGGCGTTCCGGCGGGACTGGCGGGCGGGCGGGATCCTGTGCGGGATTGCGGCGGGCTGGCTGCCCTGGTTCATGTACCAGGAGCGGACGATCTTCCTCTTCTACGCGGTCGTGTTCGTGCCGTTCCTCTGCCTGGCGCTGGCGATGATGCTCGGGGCGATGCTCGGTCGGCGCGGGTCGAGCGAGCGGCGCAGGGCGCTGGGCGCGGTCGGCGTGGGCGTTCTCGTCCTGCTGATTGTGTGGAACTTCATCTACTTCTTTCCGATTTACACCGGCCATCCGCTGCCCATGGAGGCGTGGCGCAATCGCATGTGGCTCGACACCTGGGTGTGATGTCGTCCTGATGACGTAGAGTTCGCCGCGGCCGAAGCCTTAATCGAGTGGTTAAGAGGTCGAGGTCGTCCGTGGGTCACCGGAACTGTGGGGGTTCTGTAATGCGGAGTGGCGGGAAGATCGCCGTCATCCGCGGCGTGTTCGCCGCGCGGAGCGGCGGGAACATCGCCGTCATCGGCGGCGTGTTCGCCGCGATGGTGGCGGCCGCGGGATTTGGGGCGTACAGCCTTCTGAGCAGTGACGACTCGTCGGGTGATCCGCTGAGCGCAGCCGCGGATGCCAAGCCGTCACCGATCAAAACGGGCCCGCCCAGCGCGACCGAGGTCCAAACGACCGCGCGGAAGTTCCTCGCCGCGTGGGCGAAGGGCGATGCCGCACGGGCGGCCGCCTTCACCGACAGCCGCGAGGACGCGGCGGCCGCGCTCGCCGGCTACCGCAAGGACGCGCGCATCTCCGGCGTATCACTCAAACCGGGCCAACGCACCGGCCAGACGGTGCCGTTCGACGTCAGCGCCGTGATCTCGTACGGCGGCAAGAAGGTCACCTGGACGTACGACTCCGAGCTCACGGTGACCCGCGGGCAGCTGGGGCAGGCCCTGGTCGACTGGAAGCCCTCGGTCGTCCACCCGGGCCTGCGCCGCGGCGACACCCTCAAGACGGGCGAGGCCGAGGCCCCGCCCATCAAGGCCATGGACCGCAACGGCAAAGAGCTGACCGAGAAAGAGCACCCGACGCTGCACGGGGTGCTCGATGGCCTGCGCGAGCGGTACGGCGACAAGTCCGGCGGCGTGGCGGGCGTGGAGCTGTGGATCGCGCGCGCGAAGGGGAACGCCGCGGGGGCCGGTGACGCGAAGGAGCGCCCGAACGAGACCCTGAAGGTGCTGTCCAAGGGCAGGCCCGGCACGCTCCGCACGACACTCGACGCGGGCCTGCAGTCGGCGACCGAGCGGGCGGTGAGCAAGCACGGCAAGGCATCGGCGGTGGCCCTCAAGCCGAGCACCGGCGAGATCCTGGCCGTCGCCAACTCTCCGGCCGACGGCTTCAACACCGCATTCCAGGGCTCCTACGCCCCCGGTTCGACGATGAAGGTCATCACCTCGTCGCTGCTGCTGGAGAAGGGCCTGGCGAGCTACGACAGGCGGCACCCGTGTCCGAAGTACGCGACGTACGGCGGCTGGAAGTTCCAGAACGACGACAAGTTCGAGATCAAGAACGGCACGTTCGCGCAGGCCTTCGCCCGCTCCTGCAACACGGCCTTCATCACCCAGGCCGAGAAGCTCGACGACAGCTCGCTGAGCCAGCAGGCGCGGGACGTCTTCGGCATCGGCCTCAACTGGCAGACCGGCGTCCCGACGTTCGACGGGTCGGTGCCGGTGCAGAGCAACGCACAGATGGCCGCCTCTCTGATCGGGCAGGGCGCAGTCCGGATGAACCCGCTGAACATGGCGTCGGTCGCGGCCACGGTTCGTTCGGGCACCTTCAAGCAGCCCTACGTCGTCGCCCCTTCGGTCGACGACCGGCAGCTGGCGAAGGCCTCCCGCTCGCTCCCGCCGGACGTGTTGAAGCAGCTCCAGTCCCTGATGCGGCTGACCGCGTCGGCGGGGACGGCGGCGGAGGCCATGGCCGGGCTGGGCGGGGACGTCGGTGCGAAGACGGGCTCCGCAGAGGTCGACGGACAGAAGAAGCCGAACGGCTGGTTCACGGCGTACCGGGGCGACCTGGCCGCGGCGGCGGTGGTCCCGGAGGGCGGGCACGGCGGCGATTCGGCGGGGCCGGTGGTCGCGCAGGTGCTGCGGGCGGGCGGCTGACGCATCGCGCGGGCGGCACGGCCGCTGACGGATCGCGCGGGCGGCACGGCCGCTGACGGATCGCGCGAGCGGCACGGCCGCTGACGGATCGCGCGAGCGGCACGGGCGGCTGAGGGGTCGCACAGGGGCGGGCGGCTGAGGAGCGAGACGGAGGCCCGGACGTCCGGGGCGTCCGGAAGGCCCGGACGCCCACTCGCGTGGCCATTGCACGTACCGCTAGCGTCGCCCCATGCCCACAACTCCAGCGTCCACCATGGACACGGCCCACCTCCCATGCGCGGCAGCGCTGCGCGAGCCCGGCCTCGAGGTCGAGGTGCGCCTGATCGCCGTACGAGAGCGCGGGGCATGACGCTGCTGGTCACGGCGGCGGTGCTCGTCGCCGCGGTCACGCACGCCAGCTGGAACGCGATCGCCCACAACATCAAGGACCAACTGGTCGCCTTCTCGCTGATCGGCGCGGCGGACGTGGTCTGCGGCCTGGCGATGGCGGCGTTCGTACCGCTCCCGCAGGCCGCCGCCTGGCCGTGGCTGACCGCGTCCGTCGTGCTGCACCTCGTCTACCAGGCGCTCCTCATGCGGTCGTTCCGGCTGGGTGATTTCGGCCAGATGTACCCGATCGCGCGGGGCACGGCGCCGCTGGTCGTCACCGTCCTGGCTGCGGCCTTCATCGGCGAGGTGCCGGACGGGTGGGCGTCGGCGGGCGTCGTGGTCGCCTCGGCGGGCCTGGTCGGCGTCGCGCTGTGGGGCATCCGCGAGAGCGGGACGCGGCCGCACTGGCCGGCCCTGACGGCGGCCGTCGCGACCGGGCTCGCGATCGCCTCGTACACGGTGGTCGACGGCGTCGGCGTGCGCTCGTCGGGCACGGCCCTCGGCTACACCGCCTGGCTCGTCTCGCTCCAGGGCCTGGCAATCCCGGCGTACGCGCTCGCCACCCGCGGCCGCGAACTGCTCACCCGACTCCGCCCGGTGGCCACTCGCGGCCTGCTCGGCGGAGCCCTCTCGATATCCGCCTACGCCCTGATTCTCTGGGCCCAGACCCGCGCCCCGCTCGCCCCGATCGCCGCGTTGCGCGAGTCATCGATCATTGTGGGCGCGGCGATCGGCGCGATCTTCTTCAAGGAACGCTTCGGCGGCCCACGAATCGCGGCAGCGGGCCTGATGGTCCTGGGCATCGGCCTGATGCTGCATGCGAGTTGACGCCGGTTGACGCCGGCTGACGCGCGAAGTGCGAAGTAGGGTCGACGCCCCGCGCGGGCGGCCGCCGCGGGGCGGCGGCCCCGGATGGTTCGAGTCTCAGTCGAGCCATCGATCGAGGGTGGCGTGGAACTTGACGATCCGGCGTTTCACATCAGGGGATGCGTTGCGCTTCATCGAGCCGGCCGTCTTGGCAAGGCCCCGCAAGGGGAGAGAGGACGTCAGAGGGCCGATCCTGTGCAGGGATGATTCCAGTTCGTCGACGGCTTCTTCAGTCCGCCCCACATCCCTCAGCACACTTGCACGCTGGTTGGTGCTCCTCAGCGCGGATTCGGACAGGCCCACCCGGTCGGAGATCGTTATCGCCTCCGCCAGTTCATCCAGGACATCTGGCAGGACGGCGCGCGCCGATGCGCTGTCGGCCGCCTTGCCGTCGACACCTGCGGCGAGCAGCCACGCCGCCCTTGCGTACTGGGTCAGCGTATAAATGCGATAGGCCTCGTCGCGCATGAGGCGCGCCCGCGCGCGATTCACGTCCGCCAGTTCTTGCGCCCGGCGGAGGTGATTCCGCGCCGCTGTGAGCTTACCTCCCCCATTCATCTTGTTCGCCTGAGAGAAATGCGCGCTGACGAGTGAGTTTCGAGCCATGATCTCGTTCTCGCGCAGCCCGAGTTGCTCACTCACCTGAATACTCTTGTTCAGTTTCTCGATTCGCGACGCAGCGTCACCCGCGCACATCGCATGCAAATGCAGAGCGATCGCCTGGTAAAGATCGGTGATGTCATCCTGGATGACCGCGGAGAAGTGCAGAGCGGCCTCATCCCTTCGCCCCGCCACGTACGCGCGAAAGCCTTGAAAGAATTCGATAACTCGAGCATGCTCTTCAAGCAGTGGCGCTTGCCGCAAGGCAAGAGTTGACAGCCACATCCGTGCGGCACTCAGATCGCGGTAGGGAGCCGATTCAAAGGCTTCGCCGAATTTCTGCGCAGACTCCCCGGCATGCACTCCGGCCAGATAGAAGGCCAGCCGGCTCTGTACGAACCACCGCTCCATCTGGGCGAATGTGTCGTCGTCCTGCTGATCCAGGGGCTCAAGCTCGCTGATCGCTCTCGTCTCGCGCTCGGCAAGGATTCTGTGCGCCCGGCGAAAGACATCCTCGTCGTCCCGCATGAAGCGAGCCGCAAGGCGGGGAGCGAGAGACTCATTGATACGCCACCCGGAAGCCGTCTCTTCCACGAAGGGCGCCTTCAGGAGACTGTCCACCGCAGCTTCGAGCTCTTCCGGCTCTTCCAGCCCCGAGTTCTCCCCGCTCCAGAGTTCACCGGCAAGTTCAAGTAAGTCTTCCCTGTCGGCGGACAGGCAAATTCCGAGCAGCATGGCGACTTTGCCGTAGACAGCGCCTCCCATACCCAGCACCACGTCCGCGAGAGCTTCCCACTCATCCGGACACTCATCCGGGACGGTCGCGTTGAAGTCCGCCGTCACAGCAGCTCACCATGGTTCTCGAGAGGAACGTAGGTCAGCAGCTCGAGGTGCGTGTAGGCATACACGGGAGAAATCTTTCCCTGGGCCGGATCAAAATTCTTCGCCACATACTCTGCCACCCCGGCCGGGTTACCGCCCCGTTGCTGGATGATGCTGCGAAGGGCGCCTGCCACCTCCTGTTTTGTAAAGCTTCGCAGCTTTACCGTCCTGCTCGCGGGGAACGCACGCCACGACTTGCCGTCCTGCCCGATCACGACCCAGCAGCCCCCGACGGTTTCGCCCAGCCTGGCGAGGTAGGAGAGGTCCTGGGTATCGGGAGCGGCATCCTGGCCGAGTGCCGTGACGATGACGGCAAGGCCTGGCGATTCCGCTATCGGCCGCAGTGCTTTGGTGACGCGGTCAAAGAAACTCTCGAACGAAGTGTTCGCGTTGCTCGCCTGGAGACTCAGTCCCGAGTACTGAAGTCCACTCTGCTCTATTGTCCAGCGAGCGAGATCTTCGAGGACGTAACGGACTGTATTCAGTCGGCTGTACCCCGCATCTCGCACATGGCGCGTACGCAAACCCGCGTTCTCAAAAACTGATTTCGCTATGTGCGCAGCGTGGGTCGGCCCCTTGGAGTTGTCGCCGAGAACAGCAAGCAGGCCGCCTTGAGATGCCATGGCGGCACACTCCGAACGCAACTCCTCGCGATCAATTCCGAGCCAGGTCCCCTCTATGGGATTCATGCCGCACTCCCCCCGGGCGTACCACCGGCCACCGCTGCCTGAATCCGGAGCACCCGCCGCGCCTCTGGCAAGGCGGACTTCACTGTGTCGAGCGGCGCCATCAGCAGCCGTAGTGTTTCTTCGCGATAGACATCTCTGGTTCCCTCATCCGGAGCCAGTTGGCTGATCTGGAGGGCAGTCGGCACCAGATCGAGATGGTGATTCGCATGGCCCACCTCGCGATACAGGTGGCTGACCGCCTTCCGGCGCTTCTCGTTCATGTATCGACGATTCGGCGATTCGACCAGCGCTTCCCACGCTGTGGTGGGCAATGACGGATACAAGGGAACGGCAAGGTGAGGGTGGTTCAAGCGTTCCTCTACGGCCTTCGCAATGTCGGCTACCTCCTCCCGCAACAAGCCGAGCAGGAAGCGGTAGCCCCGGTAGTTACGGATGGCTCCGGTGACGAGCTGGGCGAGTACCGCAAGTACGGCCCCGCTCACCGCACCGACGAAGACCGCGATCGGGATCTCGGCTCCCCCGAGATGGACGACTCCCGCTGGAGCGCTCGGGGCCGGGCTGGACGTAGCCGTGAGAGCGAAGGATTCACACACGCCACCATGGACCGCGGACAGGCATGCTGACGCCTTGAGCACTAAAGACAAGCCGCTGCAATCCTCTCCGGCCTCTCTGTGAGGCTCCTCACGTTCGTCGATGCTACTGGCCGTCCGAGCCCTGTGTCAGTGGAACGTCACTCGTCGTCAGCTGCCGCGGAATGGCCCGCGGCGCAGCGGTACGTACGGTCAGTGACCAGCGCAGATGTGCTGTGTGACGGGCGCAGCTCGCAGAGGCGGAAGCGGGCCCGCGAACCTACCGTGGTCTGTGAGAGCCATTGAGCGGAGCAGCCGGCCCGAGGAGGCCGTGATGGAGGAGCACTTCGTCTGGATGACAACGCGCCGCATCAAGCCGGGGAGGCTGGAGGACTTCGAGAAGGCGTGGCAGCCTGCGCCTTACCCCGAGGGGCTGCGGCACGCCTACGCGTACTGGTCCGAGGACGGACTGGAGATCATCGGGGTCTCGTTCTGGGATTCCAGGGAGTCGTGCGATGCCTGGCGGACCTCCGAGGCGGAGGCGCAGCGGCGTGCGGCGATGGCCCCGTTCGTCGTCGAGGAGCGGGAGGCGTTCTACCGCGGCCGCGAGCTCGCCGTCCCCGCGCGGCGGTAGCCGGCGGGCCGCAGGCGCGGGCAGGCGCTGCCGCCGGCCCAGCCTGGAGCCGGCCAGTACGCGGTGCCGAGCACCAGCAGGCCCGCGGCACCGGCGACGTACCCGGCCCTACGCCGATACGGAGACCAGCGCGAGCAGCGCGACCGCCCGCCAGGACTCGGGCTGCGAGCGGCGGAGCCCGACGATCAGGTAGTAGCCGGCGACGGCGGTCAGCAGTCCGCGCAGCAGAGCGCTGGGGTGCCCGCCGGCGTACGTGGTCCCGAAGGCCGCAAGCAGGAGCAGCCCGATCGGGAGATCCAGCCGGGTGCGGAACGTGCCCGGCCGTGGGGCGCGTATCAGCACCGCGGCCAGCGCGGCCAGTATGGCCAGGCGCGGTGGCGTGACGACGCCGGTCAGCTGGTCGTCAGGGAAGAAGTCGGTCGCGGAGTCCAGCAGGACGACGGCCATCGCCGCGACGGGCACGGCCTGGGCAACAGCTACAACAACCGCCGGTCCGGAGCCCACCGACGTGGTCCGCATCGATGCCATGGCGCCCAAAGCGTGGCCCGGCAGCGGGTACGCCGAATGTCATGCACGCGAATGGGCAGAGAGCGGATACGCGACGACCGGTTCAGGTCAGGGCCGGCTTCGGCCGCCTGATGCCGGGGGCGGGGGCGGCGGTGGGGTCCAAGGGTCCGCCGCGACCGTGGCGACGGGCCACCGCGGGTCGGGAGTCGCTCGCGGATCACGCTTCCGCAGCCGTTCGGCCCACTCCGCCGACCACCTGACCTGCTCGGTGTGCAGGGCGGGCCGCGAGAGCTTCCCGATGTGCGGATAGCAGGCCGCGATGACCTGGGCGAGGACGAGGACGGTTTCGGCGTCGGACGCCGGGTGGCCGGGGCGGTCGTACGGAATGCCGTACCAGTCGGCGACCGCGTCACGTGCCCGGCCCCCGCTGCGGAATTGGTCCGCATGCCGGTCCAGGACGAGGGGATCGGCGATGGGGGCGAGGCCCTCCGGGCAGCGGGCGGCCAGCGAGGGCAGGCCGTGCCGGAGCAGTTCGCTCTCCAGCAGGCTCAGCACCCAGGGGGCGTGCCACACCACAAGCGGGTTCTTCGTCGCGAGGTGCGCGGCGAGGGTGTCGGCGAGCCGGTCGAGCGCCTCCGCGGCCGGGTCGCCGCCGGTGCGGGCCATTTCAGCGGTGATGCCGTGGCGCTCCCCGACGGGGTCGAGCTGGACCTCGGGACCGGGGTCGATGAGCAGGTCGAGGCCGGTGCTGCCGTCGGTGGACCGTACGGCGGCCGCGACGACGCGGTCGACCGTAGGGCGGTTGCCGGTGGCCGCGATGTCGAACGCCATCAGGGTGCGGCTGTGCCATCCCTTGTGGCGGCGGCGAGGCGGCGGGGCTTCCTCAGGGAGGCAGGAGCGGTGGTACGTGGACCAGTGGCCGTCGTGGCCGGAGCTGCGGTCCCGTTGCCTGAGTCCTTGTCCTGCGGGGACAGTGCGCAGGCAGACGGGGCAGGTGTCCTCGTACCGGTTGACGAATTCCGGCCGGTCGGCTTCAGGTCGGCCGGCTTCCGGTCGGCCGACTTCCGGTCGGCCGCCTCCCGGCCGGTCGGCTGCGCTGTACTGCCGCATGTTTCCAGGATGCGGCTTCCGCTCGTCCTCAGGGCCGGGCACGCGCGCCCCGGCTTCCGCCACTCGTCGCGCGGTGGCTGCCAAGGCGAGGAGCGCCCCGAAGAACAGCAGGCCGCCCGACGCCAGCACGCGGCGTCGCCCGAGGACGTCGCCCGGCCGGCCGCTGACGACGGCCAGCGCGCAGAGCGGGAGCAGGCTGGCGACGAAGGGTGACGGCCGTTGGCGGACGGCCGTTGTCAGTGGCCTCGCCTAGCCTGCGGATACGGGTGGTAGTGCTCGTTTTCCGCTCTGTTCCGGCGGAGCCGACGGGAGGAATCATGGCGACGGCATTCCAGGTGACGATCGACTGCGCGGATCCGGCGCGGCTCGTGCGGTTCTGGGCCGAGGCGCTGGGGTACGAGCCCGAGCCTCCGCCTGAAGGGTTCGCGAGCTGGCGGGCGTACTGGCTCGACATGGGCGTGCCGGAGGAGGAGTTGGGGGATGAGGGGGAGTTGGGGGATGAGGGGGACGGCGAGGGGGTGGATTCGATCGTCGATCCGGAGGGGGTCGGGCCCCGCCTGTGGTTCCAGCCGGTGCCGGAGGGCAAGGTGGTCAAGAACCGGGTGCATCTCGACCTGAAGGTGAGCGGCGGTCGCGAGGTTCCGCTGGCGACCCGAAGACAGCGGGTCGACGCCGAGGTGGAGCGGCTGGTGGCCGCGGGTGCGACCCGGCAGCGGGTTCTGGGGTATGCGGGGGTGGACTATTACGCGGTGGTGATGCAGGACCCGGAGGGGAACGAGTTCTGCGTCGCCTGAGCCGCTGTCAGTCGGCGGGGGCCACAGGGCGCGCAACCCGCGTGCTGCGCCGCCGCGTTCACCCCGTTCGCGAAGACCTGCCCGGCGTCGGGCTCCGCTTTGGACGCCCCCTCGGTAATCATCAGGTCCGCGTGA
Source organism: Streptomyces sp. 8N616 (assembly GCF_052246385.1). Lineage (NCBI taxonomy): Bacteria > Bacillati > Actinomycetota > Actinomycetes > Kitasatosporales > Streptomycetaceae > Streptomyces > Streptomyces sp. 8N616. The sequence goes on from NZ_JBQQBY010000003.1 coordinate 200,092, forward strand.
TCATACGTCCGACCTCATGGACCGGGGACCGGGAATCGGCGCGACCGCGGCCGACGCCGACCACCACTGGAGGGCGTTCCTCGGTGCGTTGGCCGGAACTCTGCGGCGCCCTGGCCAACCCCGTTTCGGGCCGATGCGCCCTCTTGGCGAGGAAGGCTGCGGCCCCCTCGCCCACGCTGGGCGATCCCTCAACTGCCTTGCGCCGCACGGCAGTCACGGAGCGCCCGCACCAGGGCCTGGGCCCGCGGGTCCGCAGTGACGTTTTGCTGCATGCCGTTCGTGACGTACGCGAAGGCGATGCCCGTCTCCGGATCGGCGAAGGCCAGGGAGCCGCCGCGGCCCGGGTGGCCGAAGGAGGCCGGGGAAAGCAGCGGGGATGCGGGGCCGTGCAGCATGTAGCCGAGGCCGAAACGGGTGTTGACGACGAGGACGTGGTCCGGGCCCGCGGACTCCTCCGTACGCGCGAGGGTGAGCGTCGCGGGCGCGAAGAGCCGGCGCCCGCTGTTCGCATCGGGGCCGATCAGCGCCGCGTAGAAGCGGGCGAGGGAGCGGGCCGTCGCAACGCCGTTGGAGGCGGGCAGTTCGGCGGCCCGGTAGGCGGGGTCGTTCTCGTCGGGGAGGGGGTCGATGGCGCCGAAGGCGCGGCGGGTGAGGGAGGCCGGGTCGCGGTACGCGTCGGAGACCGAGCGCTTGGCGCGGACACGCAGGCCCTGGGCGGCGGGCGGGGTCGGCGTCTCAATGGCGGCCAGCCGACCGACTCGTGCCCGCTCGGCCTCCGGGAGGCCGATCCAGAGGTCGAGTCCGAGCGGTCCCGCCATCTCCTCGGCGACCCAGCGGCCGATGCTGCGTCCGGTGACCCGGCGGACGAGCTCGCCGAGCAGCCAGCTGTAGGTCTGTGCGTGGTAGCCGTGCGCGGTGCCGGGCCCCCATACGGGCGCCTGGGCGGCTACGGCCTCGGGCCCGGAGACCCCGTCGCCCGCCTCGGCCGGGGTCAGCGGAGTGTCGAGGACGGGCACTCCGGCACGGTGGGAGAGCAGGTGTCGTACGAGCACCCGGTCCTTGCCGTTCGCCTTGAACTGGGGCCAGTACGTGCCGACGGGCGCGTCCAGGTCGAGCTGGCCGCGCTGGTGGAGCAGGAGGGGGACGGCGGCCGCGACGCCCTTGGTGGCGGACCGTACGACCTGGGCGGTGTCCTGGGTCCAGGGCGCCGGACGGTCGGCGCCGGGGCCTGCGTCGGCGTCCGCCGTGCCCGCCCACAGGTCGACGGCTTTCCTGCGGCCCACGTACACGGCGACGGCCGCCCCGCGGTCCCCGCGCTGCTCGAAGTTGCGGACGAAGGCCTTCCGGACCGGCTCGAAGCCGTCGGCCACCATGCCCTGGACGTCCACCACTGCTCTCGTACTCCCGCCACGAATGTCTTTGCACCGACCTCCCATGGTGCATGGCGGACGGCCACGCCCCGCACGCGGGTCCATCCGCGCCTCCGGCGCGGTCCCTCCCCACCCACCCATCCATCCATCCATTGAGGGGCTCCGCCCCTCAACCCCACCCCCGCGACGCCGGGCGGGCGCATCCGCCCCACCCGAGCGCCCCCAACCCGGCGCTTCGCGCCGGGATTTCCCACCCACCCGTCCTTTGAATGGGGCGGATGGGGGAATGCCGCGTCGCAGGCGCAGGCCCACCGCGTCTGTCGTGTGCGCGCCCGGTCGGCCCGCGGACGCGGGCGCCGCGGCCACGCGGAAAGCCATGCCCGCCTGGGGTCGCCGGTACCGGCCCGCCGCAGCCACGCGGCTCGCGCCGCCACTCCGCACTCCCGCAACCGGAATTTCTCACACACCACATTTTTAGGGGCGGGTGGGTGGGAATTACCGCGCCGCAGGCGGGCCCCGGGCGATGTCAGGAGAGCATGATCGAGACGTCGATGTTGCCGCGGGTGGCGTTGGAGTAGGGGCAGACGCGGTGGGCGGCGCCCACGAAGCGGGCCGCCAAGTCCTGGTCGACGAGGGGAAGGGAGACGTTGAGGGCCACGGCGAGGCCGTAGCCCTCGGCGGCGTTGGGGCCGATTCCCACCTTCGCGCTGACCGTCGAGCGGGTGAGGTCGTACCCCGCGCGGCGGCCGACCAGCACCAGCGCGTTGTGGAAACAGGCGCTGTAACCGGCGGCGAAGAGCTGCTCCGGGTTGGTGCCCGCACCGGTGCCGCCCATCTCGCGGGGCACGGCGACCTGGACCTCCAGCATCCCGTCCTGGGTGGTGACCCAGCCGTCGCGGCCCCCGTGCGCGGTCGCCTCCGCGACGTAGGAGATCTTCGTGGGCCGGGTCGAGGCGTCAGTGGTCATGGTGCGCCCTTACGGATGGAAGCTGCAGGCAACTACTTTGACGCTCAACGTACCGACCCGTGCGCCCCTTTTGTCGCTGGGGGGTAGCTACCGCGGGTATGTCCTGGCGAGGCCTCACGCCACCGGCCCCGTCACCGACCGCGGGTCGAAGCCGAACGGCAGCTCCAGCCGGTGAGCACGCATCAACTCCGCATCGCACAGCAGGTCCTGGGTACGGCCGTCCGCCGCGATCACCCCGCCGCTCAGCACCACCGACCGCGGGCACAGCTCCAGCGCGTACGGCAGGTCGTGCGTGACCATCAGCACCGTGACGTCCAACGACCGCAGGACGTCCGCGAGTTCGCGCCGCGACGCCGGATCGAGGTTGGACGACGGCTCGTCGAGGACGAGGATCTCCGGCTCCATGGCGAGCACGGTGGCGACCGCCACCCGCCGCCGCTGCCCGAAGGAGAGGTGGTGCGGTGGGCGGTCCGCAAAGCCCGCCATGCCGACGCGCTCCAGGGCCCGTACGACACGGGCCTCGAGCTCCGGGCCGCGCAGCCCCGCCGCGGCCGGTCCGAAGGCGACGTCCTCACGGACCGTGGGCATGAACAGCTGGTCGTCGGGGTCCTGGAAGACGATGCCGACCCGGCGCCGGATCTCCGCGAGATTCCGCTTCGCGACCGGGAGACCCGCGACCGTCACCATGCCCGCTCCGCCCGACAGAATGCCGTTGAGGTGCAGGACGAGCGTGGTCTTGCCCGCGCCGTTCGGGCCGAGCAGCGCGACCCGCTCACCCCGCGCGACGGTCAGGTCGACGCCGAAGAGCGCCTGGTGGCCGTCGGGGTAGGCGTACGCGAGGCCGGAGACCTCCAGAGAAGCGGCTGTCGAGCGATCCGGATCCGGCACAGGGTCCATCCCATCGGGCAGCGTCACAGAGTCCATCCCCTCAGGCAGCGTCACAGGGTCCACCCCATCAGGCAGACGGCGAGCGCCGCGGCGGGCAGGGCGGCGGCGTACGACCACTGGGCGCGGGTCGCCGTCACATCGTCGATCACCGGCATGCTGCCCGCATAACCGCGGCTGACCATCGCCAGATGCACCCGCTCCCCGCGCTCGTAACTGCGAATGAACAGCGCACCGGCCGACTTGGCCAGGACGCCCCAGTGCCGGACGCCCCGCGCCTCGAAGCCGCGCGAGGCCCGCGCGATCCTCATCCGGCGCATCTCGTCGCCGATCACATCGCCGTAGCGGATCATGAAGGACGCGATCTGGACGAGCAGCGGGGGCATCCGCAGCCGCTGGAGGCCGAGCAGCAGCTCGCGCAGCTCGGTGGTGGCGGCCAGCAGGACGGACGCGGCGACGCCCAGCGTGCCCTTGGCGAGGATGTTCCAGGCGCCCCACAGGCCGGACTCGCTGAGCGAGAGGCCGAGCACCTCGACGTACGGGCCGCTCGCCACGAAGGGGATCAGCACGGCGAAGGCCACGAACGGCACTTCGATGAGCAGCCGCCGCAGCAGGAAGCCCGCCGGGACGCGGGCGGTGGCGACGACGGCGGCCAGCAGCAGCGCGTAGGCCCCGAACGCCCAGATCGCTTCGCGAGGGGTGGCCACGACCGCCAGGACGAAGCAGAGGACCGCGGCGATCTTGCAGTGCGGAGGGAGCCGGTGCACGGGCGAGTGGCCGTGCCGGTAAAGCTTGTGCGGATGCATCTCAGACATCGCATTCCGAACCCATGGCTCAGCTGTCCCCTGCGCCTGCGGGCGCGGCGGACCGGGAACCCGTGGGCACACCCGGCTCCGCATGCGTACGGCGGCGGATCACCCAGAACACGCCCGTGCCGAAGGCCAGCGTCGCGCCGACGCCGATGACGCCCGCGAGGCCGCCGGAGAGGCGGGCGTTGTCGACGTCCTTGGCCTGGTAGTCGGCGAGCGGGGAGCCCTTGGCGGCGTGCTCCTCGGCCTTCTTGTCGATGCCGTGGTCGGCGGCGACCTTCTCCAGGCCGTCGGGGCTGGCGGACGCGTAGTAGCTGACGACGCCCGCGAGGAGGAGCGCGGCGAGCACGCCCACGATCCACACGAGCCGGACGCCGCGCGTGGTGGCCCGGCGGCCGGGCTCGACGACGGAGGCGTCGGTGGTGCCGGCGGTGTCGGCGGTGTCGGCGGTGTCGGTGCTGCTGTTGGTCGTCTGCGTACCCATCAGGACTTCCGCTCCTCGGTCGGCTGGGCATCCAGGCGCCCGGCGCCCGGCTTCTGGTCTGCGGCGACGGCAGCAGCGAGAGGCGCGGCCGGGGCCGCCGCGGGAGTCGTACGCAGCGTGAGCGGCTGCCGGAGATCGCGGGCTCCGTACACGAGGTCCGGGCGTACGGCGACGACCGCGCCCACCGTCAGGGCGGTGATGGCCGCCTCGCCGAGGCCGATGAGGACGTGCACGCCGACCATGGCGCCGAAGACCTTGCCGATCGCCACGTCGGCCGTGCCACCGAGGGCGTAGAGGCCGGTGAAGGCGACCGCGGCGGCCGGTACGGAGACCAGCGCGGCGGCGAAGGATGCGGCGGTGACCGAGCCGCGGTTCCGCGGCAGGACCTTCACCAGGCCGCGGAAGAGGGCGTACGCAACGGGGACGGTCACCACGGCCATGTCGGTGATGTTGACGCCGAGTGCGGTGAGACCGCCGTCCGCGAACAGCACGCCCTGCATGAGGAGAACCACGGAGATACAGAGGACACCCGTATACGGGCCGACGAGTATCGCGGCGAGCGCGCCGCCCAGCAGGTGCCCGCTGGTCCCGGCGGCGACGGGGAAGTTCAGCATCTGCACGGCGAAGATGAAGGCGGCGACGAGGCCGGCGAGCGGCGCGGTGCGCTCCTCGAGTTCGCGGCGGGCGCCGCGGAGGCTGATGGCGACCGCGGCGACGGCGACGGCCCCGGTGGCCACGGACACCGGGGCGTTGATGAATCCGTCAGGGACGTGCATGGCGGGTCTCCGCTCTCCTGTCTTCGCAGCTGCGTTCCGCTGCGGGCCGTATCCCGTGCGGGCCGTATCCCGCACCTGCGGCGAGCACGACCCAACCGTTCGATGATACGGGCTACCTGCGAACTGTTTGCAAGAGCGGGTTCCCCGCGAAAAGGGCGCGAAAGGGGCGTGAAGAGGTCCGCGGCCGCGCAGGGGTGGCGATCCCGCCCTTCCGGCCAAATCCTGAAGTCATGACCACGGCTGCCGCCGAGCCAACTCCCTCCGAGCCATCGCCCGCCGCCCCGCCCGCGCTGAGCCGCCGCCGCACCAACGCCGTGTTCGTGACGATCGTGCTCGGGCTGATGCTCGCCGCCCTCGACCAGTTGATCATCTCCACCGCACTGCCGACGATCGTGGCGGAGCTGGGCGGCGCCGGGCACATGGCGTGGGTGGTGACCGCGTACCTGCTCACCGAGACCGTCTCGACGATTCTCGTCGGCAGGTTCGGCGACCTGTTCGGCCGGAAGGTCGTTTTCCAGATCAGCGCGGTCGTCTTCGTCCTGGGCTCGGTCGTGGCGGGCGCGGCGAACAGCATGGCCGTACTGATCACCGGCCGGGCGATCCAGGGAGCGGGCGCGGGCGGCCTCATGGTCACGGCCATGGCGCTCATCGCCGACGTCATCCCGCTGCGGCAGCGCGGCAAGTACCAGGGCGCGCTGGGTGCGATCTTCGGCATCACCACCGTCGCGGGCCCGACCCTCGGCGGGTTCCTCACCGACCAGGCCACCTGGCGCTGGTGCTTCTACGTCAACATCCCGATCGCCGCCGTCATGGTCGTGATGGCGGCCCGTACGATCCCGGCCGTACGGTCGGCCGTGCAACCGGTGATCGATTACGCGGGCATCGTGTTCGTAGCGATCGGCGCGTCTGCTCTCGTCCTCGCCATTGAGTGGGGAGGCAGGGTCTACCCCTGGAACTCGGCGATCGTCATCGCGCTGCTCGCCGGCTCGACCGCGCTGCTGACCGCCTTCGTCTTCGCGGAGCTGCGGGCCCGGGAGCCGGTGATCCCGATGGACCTCTTCCGGGACCCGGTGTTCACGGTCTGCTCCGTCCTGAGCTTCATCGTCGGCTTCTCCCTGCTCGGCGCCCTCACCTATCTGCCGACGTATCTGCAGTACGTCGACGGGATCACCGCGACCGCGTCCGGGGTGCGGACGCTGCCCCTGGTCGTGGGGCTGCTGGCGACGGCCCTGCTGTCGGGGGAGGTGGTCAGCCGCACCGGCAGATACCGGATCTTCCCCATCCTCGGCACCGGAACGACCGCGCTCGGCCTGCTGCTGATGGCCACCATGGACGCGACCACCGGAGCCTGGCGGGAGACCCTGTACATGTTCGTGCTGGGCCTCGGGATCGGGCTCACCATGCAGGTGCTGACGATCGCCGTGCAGAACACGGTGCCGTATCACGAGCTGGGGGCCGCTACCTCCGGGGTGACCTTCTTCCGCACGCTCGGCGCGGCCTTCGGCACGGCCGTCTTCGGGAGCCTTTACAGCAGCAGGCTGGAACCGAATCTCGCGCGGGCGCACGCCGAGGCGCCCGGGGTCCCGGACGCCGTCGTGCAGAGCCCGGAGGGCCTGCACCGGCTGCCGGCCGATCAGGCGGCTCCGTTCATCAACGCCTATGCCGAGACGGTGAACGACGTCTTCCTGTGGGTCGTCCCGGTCGCCCTCACCGGCTTCCTGGTGTCGTGGTTCCTGAAGGAGGTGCCGCTGCGCGACAGCGCGAGGGCCGGGGCGCTGGACATCGGCGAGGGGTTCGCGGCACCGGACACGCGGGACGACGAACTGCAGCTGGCGCGGGCCGTGGCGGGCGTGATGCGCAAGGTCGAGGGGCCGCTGACGGTGCAACTGCTCACCGAGTGCGGCAGCCCGCTGTCGGCGGGGGAAGCGTGGGCGCTCGGGCAGATCCACTGGCGGGCCAGGGTGAAGGGCGAGGCGGACCTGGACGCGGTCGCGTCGGCGCACCGGATTCCGGCGGAGGTGCTGGAGCCGGCGTTCCGGCGGGTGGCCGAGGCGGGGTACGCGGAGCTGGACGGGGGCCACCGGCTCCGCCTCACGGCGGCGGGGGAGGCCGAGATCGAGCGGCTGACGACCGCGTGGCGGCACTGGCTCGACGAGCGGCTCGAGGACTGGGATGTCCGCGACCCGGCCGATCGGGCGCGGCTGGACCGGGCGCTGGACCACCTGGCGGCGGAGCTCCTGGAGGAAGCGGAGGCCCAGTACGTACGCACGCCGATGTGACGGCCGCCCCCGGCACCCGGCTGCGCCCCGCCCCGTCGCGACCACGCCCGGGCCGGCCACCCCCGGCCTCGGCCACGCCCTGACCGGCCTCGCCAGGTCCTGACCGCGGATCTTCGTTGGGTTGCGGCCGGTTCGGCACCGCCGGTCCGCGCCGCGGGGCTTCTCGCCGTCGCGGCGGGAAGAAAATGCCCGTCGCGGCAGGCAATCGCGCCGCCGGCCCACAGTGCAGGACTCTTCGCCGTCGCCGCGGGAAGGAAACACCCCTCGCGGCAGGCAATCGCGCCGCCGACCCACAGCGCAGGACTCTTCGCCGTCGCCGCGGGAAGGAAACACCCCTCGCGGCAGGCAATCGCGCCGCCGGTCCACGGCGCGGGACTGACGACGTCGCGGGGCAGCAGTTCCCGGAACTCCTCCGGCCCGCGCATGCGGCGCGGCCCTTCGTTCTCGTCCCACCCTGAACGGGCAGAGCCCCTTTGTCAGGGCGGGTGGGTGGAAGGAAGCCGCCCCGCGCCGCAGGTGCGGGCGGGGCGGGCTCCGGCGCGGGTGCCGACCGGCGGTCAGATCCGGCTGAGCTCCGGGTCGGGCTCCGCGTCCGGGTCACCGGCGGCGCCGCCTCCGCCCGCGGCGGGCGTGCCCGCCGCGGGCTCCGCGTCGGCCCCCAGCCGCTTCCGGAGTTGCTCGCCCTCGACGTCCACGTTCGGCAGGAGCCCGTCCAGCCAGCGCGGCAGCCACCACGCGGACCTGCCGAGCAGGGCGAGCACCGCCGGGACGATCGCCATGCGCACCACGAACGCGTCGAAGGCGACGGCGATCGCCAGGCCGAAGCCGATCATCTTCACCATCGACTCGGACGAGCCGATGAAGCCCGCGAAGACGCTGATCATGATGACCGCGGCCGCCGTGACCACCCTGGCTCCGTGCCGGAAACCCGTGACGATCGCCTGGCCAGGCCGCTCCCCGTGGACGTACGCCTCGCGCATCCGGGTCACCAGGAAGACCTCGTAGTCCATCGCGAGGCCGAAGACGACCCCGATCATGAAGATCGGCATCATGCTCATGATCGGCCCGGTCTGCTCGACGCCGAAGAGGTCGCCGAGCCGGCCCCACTGGAAGACCGCAACGACCGCGCCCAGCGCGGCGACCACCGAGAGCAGGAAGCCGAGCGCCGCCTTCAGCGGGACCAGGACCGACCGGAAGACCACCGTCAGCAGCAGGAACGCCAGGCCCACCACCAGCGCCAGATACGGCAGCAGCGCGTCGTTGAGCTTCTGCGAGACGTCGATGTTCATCGCGGTGGTGCCGGTCACCAGGACCTCGGCGCCGGTGTCCGCCTCGATGTCCCCGGCCGCGTCCCGGATGTTCGAGACCAGGTCCTCGGTCTCCGTGCTGCTCGGCTTGGAGTCCGGGACCACGCTCAGCATGGCCGTGTCGCCTGCCTTGTTGAAGGTGGCCGGAGTGATGGCGGCGACGTCGTCGAGGCCGGTGACGGTCCTGGCCACCTGCCGGGCGGCCGCCTTCGGGTCGTCGCTGCCTTCGGCGTCCACGGCCAGCATCAGCGGCCCGTTGACGCCGGGGCCGAAGGAGTCGGCCAGCAGGTCGTACGCCTTGCGCTGGGTGGTGCTGGTCGGCTGTGCGCCGTCGTCCGGGAGGCCGAGCTCCAGCGAGGTCGCGGGGACGGCGATCGCACCGAGTCCGATGACGCCCGCCAGCAGCACCGGGACCGGGCGGCGCAGTACGAAACGCGCCCAGCGGGTGCCCATGTTGGGCTTCTCCCCCAGCCTCGCCCCCGGCTTCTCCCCCGGCCTCTCCTCCGCCTGCCCGGCACCGCCCTTGCGCGCCCTGCGGCCCAGCACCCGTCCGCCCGCGAAGCCCAGCAGCGCCGGGATCATGGTGAGCGCGATGAGCACGGCGATGACGACCGTTCCGGCCGCGGCCAGGCCCATCTTCGTCAGCATCGGGATGTTGACGACCGAGAGGCCGACCAGGGCGATGACGACGGTGAGTCCGGCGAAGACGACCGCCGAGCCCGCCGTGCCGACGGCCCGTCCCGCCGCCTCCTCGCGCTCGCGGCCCTCGGCCAGCTCGGCGCGGTGGCGGGAGACGATGAAGAGCGCGTAGTCGATGCCGACGGCGAGGCCGATCATCGTCGCCAGGGTGGCCGTCGTGCTGGACAGGTCGAGTGCGCTGCTGAGCGCCGTGATCGAGGAGACCCCGATGCCGACCCCGATCAGCGCGGTGAGCAGCGGCATTCCGGCGGCGACCAGCGAGCCGAAGGTGATGACGAGGACGACGGCGGAGACGGCGATGCCGATGACCTCGGACGCCCCGGTCTCGGGCACGGTCTGCAGCGCGTCACCGCCGATCTCGACCGTGAGGCCCGCGTCGCGCCCGCCCTCGCCCGCGTCCTCGAGCGCCTCGCGCGTGGACCCCTCCAGCTCGAAGCCGGAGACCTCGTACGAGACCTGGGTGAAGGCGGTCGTGCCGTCCTTGCTGACGGTCCTGGCCTGGTACGGGTCGGTGACCTGGCCGACCTGGTCGCCGGACCGCAGCTCGCGGACGACCTTCAGGGCCGCCGACTTGTTGGCCGGGTCGGTCATCTTCTCGCCGTCGGGGGCCTTGAAGACCACGCGCGCGGTGGCGCCGTCGGCGTTGCCGCCCGGGAAGCGCTCGTCCAGCAGGTCGAACGCCTTCTGGGCCTCGGTGCCCGGGATGGAGAAGGAGTTGGAGGTCGCGGCGGGGGCGCTGGCGGCGCCGATCCCGACGACCGCCAGCAGCGCCACCCATATGAGGGCGACGAGCCGGCGCCTGCGGAAGGCGAACCGGCCCAGCTTGTAGAGGAAGGTGGCCATGAAAGGTCTGCTCCCGTGTGTGATGAGGCCGAACGTGGGTGTGCGGTGCCGTCCCGACGACGAGAGCGGCGCGTCGGGCAGGACTTTGTGCGGTGGTGAACCGGGGAGGTGTGCGGGTTGCGGTCGCGGGAGATCCGTTGAGTTCCCGGAAGATCCGGAAGATACGGACCGGAGGTATGGAGAGGTCAGACGCCCAGGGCGGGGAAAACCACGGCGTCGATGAATCGGCTGAGGTACGCGGTGTCGACCGGCCGGTCCTCGATCAGCGGCCGCGCGATGAAGGCGCCGATCAGCATGTGCGGGACGTACTCCAACGCCGGTGTGCCCGGGGGGACTTCGCCCCGGCGCACCGCGCGCTGCAGCATCGCGTGGAGACCGGCGATCTCGGGCTCGATCAGCAGCTCGCGCAGCGCCTGGTGGAGATCGGGGTCCCGGTAGACCGCCTGGGCGAGACCACGCAGCAGGGCTGTGTCCTTCTGCATCCGGTCGTCGTCGGAGAGGCGGAGCATCTCCGCGACGTCCCCCCGCAGGCTGCCGGTGTCGACGTCCTCGAGCGATACGGGCTTGTTGTGCCGCAGGGCCGTGGCGACCAGCTCGGGCTTCCCCTTCCACTGGCGGTAGAGGGTCGCCTTGCTCGAGCGCGTGCGGGCCGCGACGGCGTCCATCGTCAGTGCTTCGTAGCCGAGCTCCCGCAGCAGGTCGAGTACCGCCTCGTACAGCTCGCTCTCCCGCTCCGGGGTGAGCCGGGTGCGGCGCGGCGGTGTGCGCGGTGCCTCGGCGGGCATCTCATGACCTCCCCTCCGAACGAAACGGTTTCGTACACGTGCGAGGGTATCCCCGCCTCCGATCGAAACGCAAACGTTTCGCTGTGTGCTCCGCGCCGCGAACATGACGATGCGCGCGCTCCCGGCCCACAAGTTGCCACGGCCCGGACACGCCCGGGACATTGGAGTAGTGAGCGATGGCGCGTATCTCCGGTTCCCGCACATCCACGAGGATCTGCTCTGTTTCGCGGCCGAGGACGACCTCTGGGTCGCTCCCGTCGCCGCGGCGGGCGCCCCGGCTGAGCGGGCCTGGCGGGTCACCGTCGACCGCACCCGGATCGGCCACCCCCGCTTCTCCCCCGACGGCACCCAGATCGCCTTCACCACCTGGCGCAGCCTGGACCCCGAGATCCACCTCGCCCCCGTCGACGGCGGGCCCGCACGCCGCCTCACCTACTGGGGCTCCACCGACACCCGGGTCTGCGGCTGGAGCCCGGACGACCACATCCTGGCGGTGGCCTCGCACGGCCAGCCCTTCTCGTACTTCTCCTGGGGCTACAAGGTGCCCACCGACGGCAGCCCCGGCGGCCGTCTGCCCTGGGGCCCGATCGCCGACATCGCGATCGCCGACGTCGGCGGCGAGCACCTGACCCTCCTCCTCACCGGCAAGCCGCCGCACGAGCCCGCTTCCTGGAAGCGCTACCGGGGCGGGGCCACGGGCCGGCTGTATCTGCAGTGCGAGCGGCTGCTCCCCGAGCTGAACGGCCATCTGGACTGCCCGATGTTCGTCGGCGACCGGATCGCCTTCCTCTCCGACCACGAGGGCATCGGCAATCTCTACTCCTGCGCGCACGACGGCTCCGATCTGCGGCGCCACACCGACCACGAGGAGTTCTACGCCCGACACGCGTCCACGGACGGCTCGCGCGTCGTCTACCAGTGCGCGGGCGACCTGTGGCTGGCCGAGGACCTGACGGGCGGCGCGGATTCCGGGGCCCCGCGGAAGCTGGAGGTCCGGCTGGGCGGCGCGCGCACGGGACGCCGTACGTACCAGATCCCGGCCGCATCGCACGTCGCCTCGCTGTCCGTGGACACCACCGGGCGCGCGAGCGCGGTGTGCGTGCGCGGCAGCCTGTACTGGCTGACCCACCGCGACGGCCCGGCCCGTACGATCACCGACACCCCGGGCGTACGGGTCAGGCGGCCGGAGATGCTGGGCTCGTCGGGCCGGATCGCGTACGTCACGGACGCGGAGGGCGAGGACGCCATCGAGATCGCGGACCTGCCGCGGGCCGGGGCGGCGCGCGAGCCGCGGCGGATCGCGGCGGGCGCGGTCGGCCGGGTGCACGCGCTGGCGGCATCACCGGATGGCGAGCGGCTTGCAGTGGCGGCGCACGACGGGCGGCTGTTGATCCTCGACACGGCCGAGAACGGCGAGGGCGAAGTCGAGGACGAAGTCGAGGGCGGGGGCGAAGGTCCGGAGGGCGGAGTCACCGAGGTCATCCGGTCCATCAACGGGCCGGTCCGCGACCTCGCCTTCTCCCCCGACTCCGAGTGGATCACCTGGTCCCACCCGGGCATCGGGCGCACGCTCCGCCAGATCAAGCTGGCGCGGCTCGCGGACCGCACGATCATCGACGTCACCAACGGCCGCTTCGAGGACGAGCAGCCGGTGTTCACCCGCGACGGCCGCTACCTCGCCTTCCTCTCCTGGCGCGGCTTCGACCCGGTCTACGACGTGCACACCGGCGACCTGTCCTTCCCGCTGGGCTGCCGCCCCTATCTCGTACCGCTGTCGTCGGCGACCCCCTCGCCCTTCGCGCTCTCCGCCGAGGGCCGGCCCGCGGCCGGGGGCCTCGACCCCGGCGACCGCGACGAGGCGGGCGAGGGCGACGGGCATGTGATGGTCGAGGTCGAGGGCCTGGCGAGCCGGGTCACGCCGTTCCCCGTCACGGCCTCCAAGTACTCCTCGCTCCGTCCGGTCGCGGGCGGCGGCCTGGTGTGGCTGCGCTGGCCGATCTCCGGCGCGCTCGGCGAGACCTTCGCCAACCCGGCCGACATCACGGGCAAGCCGACGCTCGAGCACTTCGACCTCGCGCGGGCCAGGCGCACCGAACTGGTCACGCACCTCGACTGGTTCGCGCTCAGCGTCGACGGCACCCGGCTGGTGGTGGCCGACGACGACGAGTTGCGGGCGATCCCGGCGATCGAGCCGGGCGACAGCGACTCGACCGTCTACCTCGACCTGCGGCGGATCCAGCACCAGGTGGACCCGGAGGCGGAGTGGCGGCAGGCGTACGAGGAGGCGGGCCGGATCGTCCGGGCGTACTTCTGGGAGCCGCGGATGTGCGGTGTGGACTGGGACGGGGTGCTGGACCAGTACCGGCCCCTGGTCGAACGGGTCGCGTCCCCCGACGAGTTCGCCGATCTGCTCCGCGAGGTGATGGGCGAGCTGGGCACCTCCCACGCGTACGTCACCCCCGCCCGCCGCAACGAGGGTCCGCCGCACTACCAGCGGCCGATCGGCCTGCTCGGCGCCAACTTCGCGCGCACCAAGGACGGGCGGTGGGCCGTGACCCGCATCCTGCCCGGCGAGTCCTCCGACTCCAGGGCGCGCTCGCCGCTCGCGGGCTCCGGCATCCGCGAGGGCGCGATCCTCACGCACGTCGACGGGCGTCCCGTGGACCCGGTGGCCGGGCCGTACCCCCTCCTCACGGCGGCGGGCGGGACGACCGTGGAGCTGACCTTCCTGCCCGCGGAGGGCGAGGGCCCGACCCGGCGGGTCGCGGTCCAGCCGCTGATCGACGAACGGACGCTGCGCTACCAGGACTGGGTGGCCAAGCGCCGCGAGGTGGTACGGGAGTCCAGCGGCGGCAGGTGCGGCTATCTGCACATCCCGGATATGGGCGGCTCGGGCTGGGCGCAGTTCAACCGTGATCTGCGGATGGAGATGGCGCGGGACGCCGTGATCGTGGATGTGCGGGGCAACGCGGGCGGCAACATCAGCGAGCTGGTCATAGAGAAGCTCACCAGGACGGTTCTCGGGTGGGATCTGACGCGCGACGCGCAGCCCGTGTCGTACACCTCCAACGCGCCGCGCGGGCCGGTCGTCGCGCTCGCGGACGAAATGACCTCCTCCGACGGCGACATGATCACCGCGGCCTTCAAACTGCTCGGTCTCGGGCCGGTGGTGGGGCTGCGGACGTGGGGCGGGGTGGTCGGCATGACGGGGCGGCACCCGCTCGGCGACGGCACGGTCATCACGGTGCCGATGAACGCGGCCTGGTTCGAGGGCTACGGGTGGGGCGTCGAGAACCACGGCGTGGAACCGGACATCGAGGTGGACCGTACGCCGCTGGACTGGGCGGAGGGGCGGCACAAGCAGCTCGACGACGCGGTCGAGCTCGCGCTGAAACTGCTGGAGGAGCACCCGGCCAAGAACCCGCCGGACTACTCGGACGTGCCGGACCTGCGCCGCCCCAAACTGCCGCCGCGCAACCGGGACTGAGGCTGCTGAGCCTTACGGAGGCCGGAGGCCGCGAGCCGGAGGAAGGGGCGGACCCTCGTGGGGTGCGCCCCTTCCGCATGCGCCGTGCGATGCGCAGGTGTGCGCGGCGACGTCAGTGGTCGATGTCGTCGCTCATCTCGTCGAGGGAGCCCTGCCGCCCCTGCTCGCGATTCGGCTGGGAGCGCTCGCGCGGCTTGTCCTGGGGCCGCTGCTGGCCGCCGCGCTGCGGCTGCTGCCCACCGCGCTGCGGGTTCTGACGGCGCTCGCGCTCGGACTGCTCGTCCTGGCTGCTGCTGCCCTTCATGTTCTGCTTCGCGCGCTCCTGCATCTGCTGCGCCTTGTCCTGGAACTGGTCCTTGATGCCCATCAGTGTCACTCCTTGCTGGGTGAAGGGGCTTGAGCCCCGACCAAGCGTTACATGAGCGGACACTCTTCGCATTCCAGAACCCAACGCCCGGTGCGGAGAGTGACAAGGCGCAGCTCAGCAGGCGTGCACGCAGCGCTACCCGGGCCGCTCCGCGCGGGACTTCTCGTCCGCCGCACCGCCCGCGCCGACCAGTCCGCCGCGCGTCCCGCGGGTCGCGGCGAGACGCGGCTCGAAGCGCCGCATCTGGCGCTGCCCCACGATCCCGATGGCGCCGGGCAGATAGCCGCGCACCGCCTGCATGCCGCGCAGCCACCACTGCCCGTAGACATGCGCGGAGCGGCGCTCGATGCCCGCGACGATCCGGTCGACGGCGGGGCCCAGCGGGTACGTGCGGTTGGCGGGCCAGGGCAGCCGCT
Organism: Streptomyces sp. 8N616; assembly: GCF_052246385.1. Lineage (NCBI taxonomy): Bacteria > Bacillati > Actinomycetota > Actinomycetes > Kitasatosporales > Streptomycetaceae > Streptomyces > Streptomyces sp. 8N616. The sequence goes on from NZ_JBQQBY010000003.1 coordinate 215,566, forward strand.
GCCGCAGCTCGCGCATCACCTCGTCCTCGTCCGCGCCGCGCACCATGTCGGTATCGGTCCAACTCAGGTACGCCACGCCGACCTTGACGCCCTTGTGGCCCACCTCCCCGCGCAGGCAGTGGGCGTACGCCTCGACGCCCGCCTTGGACGCGCAGTACGCCGTCATCATCGGCGCCGGGGTGATCGCGGCGAGCGAGGCGATCTGCAGCAGATAGCCGCGGCTCTCCAGCAGCGCGGGCAGGAAGGCGCGGGCGGTCGTGGCGCTGCCGAGCAGGTTGACCTCGATGACCCGGTTCCAAGACCGCGCCTCGGAGTCCAGGAACGGACCTCCTTGCGCCACACCGGCGTTGGCCACGACGATGTCGGCCCGGCCGAAGCGCTCCAGGACCTCCCGTGCGACCTGCTCCATGGCCTCGGTGTCGGTGACGTCGGCGTGCCAGTACGCGGACTCGGTGGGCAGCCGGTCCGAGACCTGGTTCAGCTCCTCCGGTTCCAGACCGATCAGCGCGATCTGCGCGCCGCGCGCGGCGAGTTGGCGGGCCAGCAGCTCGCCGACACCGCGCGCCGCGCCGGTCACCACCGCGACCCGCCCCTCCAGGCTCCTGCGTGCGCTCACGACGTCTCCTCCTTGACCTTGGCCGGTTCTTCCGCGGGCACTGCGGGAGCGGCCGTGGGGCGATCGCGTACGCCGTCGTGGCCGCATACGGAATGGTGGTCGCGTACGGAGAGGTGGTCGCGTACGAGGTCGCGGATCGCACCGGTGACGACGTCCGGCGCCTCCACCGGGGTCATATGGCCGAGCCCGGCCAGCTCGGTGAGCCCGACGCAGTTGGGCAGGGCCGCGACGATGCGCCGGGCGTGCACCGCAGGGGTCAGCCGGTCGGCCGTGCCCGCGATCACCGCGGTCGGCACGGTCAGCCGCTCGAGCTGCGCGTCGAGGTCGAGTTCGCCGAGGACGTGCGCCCACGCCGCGCGTACGGTGCGCGGGCAGGCGTGCACGATACGGGCGCACGCCTCCACCATCTCCGGGGTCGAAGCCCTGCCCATCGTCGCGTACTTGAGGACCCGCTTCGCCAGGGGCGTGACCGGGCCGTACGGCGCGCGCGTGCCGAGCAGCGCGCGATGCACCCGCGCGCGGATCCGCTCCCGGCGCAGCGGCACCACCATCGTCCCGGACACCAACCCCGAACTGCCGGTGCTGCACAGCAGGACGGCGGCCGCGTGATCGCGGAGCGCGGGCCGGTCCGCGGCGGCCATAAGGGTCATGCCGCCCATGGAGTGCCCGGCGAGCACCGCACGCTCGCCCGGCGCGAGCACCGCACCGAGCACCGCCTCGAGGTCGTCGGCGAGCGCGCTGGTGCTGTAGCCGCCGGGGCCCGGTACCGGGCTGCGGCCGTGCCCGCGCTGGTCGTACACGACGACCCGGTGGTCGGCCGCCAGCGCGCGGAGGACCGGCGCCCAGAAGGCGGTGGAGCAGGTCCAGCCGTGCGCGAGGACGACGGCGGGCGCGTCCTCGGAGCCGTGCACTTCGACGTGCAGCCGGGACCCGTCGGCGGAGACGGCGGTCAGCTCCCGCGCTGCCGGGGGCGGGGCGTACGGCCCGGAGACGACGTGCATCAGCCTGCTCATGCGTGGGCCTCCTCGGCAGTCGCGGAATCGGCATGCGCGGACTCGGCGTGCGTCGATTCGGCGTGTGCGGATTCGGCCGTCTCGGCGGCCTGGTCCGCGGGGGCGCGCAGCACCGCGTATTCGGCGAGGTCGACTCGCTTGGTGACGCGGCGGAACTCGCCCGTCGTGCCCGGCCAGATGGTGGTGTTGCGGCCGCTCGCGTCCAGGTACCAGCTGTCGCAGCCGCCGGTGCTCCAGACCGTGCGCTTCATGCGCTCCTGGATGTGCCGGTCCCAGGCCTGGACGGCCGAGGCCCTGGCGTCCAGTGCGACCTTGCCGCCCAGGGTGTCGAGCTGCTCGATGAAGTCGGTCATGTAGTTCAGCTGGGCCTCGATGATGAGGATCATCGAGCTGTTCCCGAGCCCGGTATTGGGCCCGATGATGGTCAGGAAGTTGGGGAAGCCGGCCATGCTCGTGCCGCGCAGCGCCTCCATCCCGTCCTTCCACTCCTCCGCGAGCGTCGTGCCGTTCGCGCCGGTCACGCGCTGCGCGATCGGCATGTCGGTGACGTTGAAACCGGTGCCGAAGACGATCGCGTCGGCCTCGGTCCCGGTGCCGTCGGCGGCGATCAGCGTCGAGCCGCGGACCTCCTTGAGGCCGGAGGAGACCAGCCCGACATTCGGCTGGGCGAGGGCCGGATAGTAGTCGCTGGACAGCAGGATGCGCTTGCAGCCGATGCGGTAGCCGGGGGTGAGCCTGGCCCGCATGGCGGGGTCCTTGACGGCCTTGCGCATATGGGACTTGGCGATGGCCTCGACGAGCCTCAGCTCGTTCGTCCGCTTGGTGAAGGCGCTGACCTGGAGCTCGCGGATGCCCCACAGCAGTCCGCGGCGCAACGCGCGCGTGGCGGGCAGCCTGGTGTGCAGCCAGCGTTCCACGGCTGCGATCTTGCGGTCCATGCGCGGCAGCACCCAGGGTGGGGTGCGCTGGAACAGCGTCAGCCGCTCCACGTCCGGTTGGATCGCGGGCACGATCTGGATCGCCGACGCGCCCGTGCCGATCACCGCGACGCGCTTGCCGCGCAGGTCGTAGTCGTGGTCCCAGCGCGAGGAGTGGAAGACCTTGCCGGGGAACGAGTCCAGGCCCGGGATGTCGGGGATCTTCGGGTCGGAGAGCGGCCCGGTCGCGGAGACGACGACGTCGGCGGTGAGCGCGCCGGTCGCGGTCTCGACCTCCCAGTGCAGCTCGTCGGTGTTCCAGCGCAGGCTGTGCACCTCGGAGTTGAAGCGGATGTGCGGGCGCAGCCCGAAGGTGTCGGTGACCCGCTCCAGGTACGCGCGGATGTGCGGCTGGCCCGAGAAGGCGCGCGGCCACGCGGGGTTGGGCGCGAAGGAGAACGAGTAGAGGTGCGAGGGCACGTCGCAGGCGCAGCCGGGGTAGCTGTTGTCCCGCCAGGTGCCTCCGACCGCGTCGGCCCGCTCCAGGACCGTGAAGTCGGTGATGCCGGCGCGGCGCAGCCGGACGGCGGCGCCGAGGCCGCCGAATCCGGATCCGATCACCGCGACCCGTACGTGCTCGCGCCCGCGCCGTTGCCCTTGTCCGTCCCGGCGCCCGCCGGCGCTCCCCTGCCCGCCGCTCCCGTGATCATGCTCGCGCTCGGCCATGCCGCCGCCTCCCAGCTCCGAACAACCATGCCAGCAATCACTGGCATCGTCCGGAGGGTAGAGCAGGACGGTACCCCTGGGTAGGGGTCGCGCGGCGGGAAGTTACCGCGGGTCGCACCCGGCCCCGCCCGCCGTCCGCCGTCCGCCGTCCCCGTCCGCCGACATAGGCTGCTGCCGTGGCGAAAGACCAGGAAGCAGACGAGAAAGCACAGGACGAAGCCCGCGAGTACCGCGCGGAGGAGCTGGCCCGGGAGGCCGGCATCACCGTCCGGACCCTGCGCTTCTACCGCGAGCGCAAACTGCTCCCCGCGCCCCGTCGCGAGGGCCGTATCGCCTGGTACAACGACCACCACCTGGCCCGGCTCCGTACGATCACCGCCCTGCTCGACCGCGGCCACACCCTCGGCGGCATCGCCGAGCTGATCGCGGCCTTCGAGAGCGGCCGCGACGTCGGCGAACTCCTCGGCCTGGAGGGCCTGGAGAGCACGGTGACCGTCCCGTGGTCCGAGGAGACCCCGGTCCGCCTCACCCCGGAGGAGCTGGCCGACTACTTCACCGGCCAGGTCACCCCGGAGAACCTCGCGACCGCCCTCGACCTCGGCTACGTGGCCGTGGACGGGGACGAGATCGTGCACGTCAGCCGACGGCTGCTGGACGCCTCGAGCGCGCTGGTCGGCCAGGGCGTGCCGCTTGCCGCCGTCCTCGCCGCGGCCGACGAGGTCCGCGCCCACGCCGACGCGCTCGCCGAGCTCTTCACCCGGCTCATCGGCAGCCATGTCCTGCCCGGCACCGAGGACGCCGCCGCAGCGATCGGACGCCTCCGCCCGGTCTCGATGGCCGTCGTCGAAGCGGAGCTGTCGATGGCGATGGACCGCCGGATACGGTCCGAGCTCGGCGCCTGGCTGAAGGAGCAGACGGCGGAGGACGCCGGGCGGGACGCGGCAGAGGGCTGAGGGCGCACGCTGGCTGCACACCATGTCTCACCCACCGGAGGAGACCTTCGAGGGCGAGGTCGCCGAGTGCCCCAGAACCTCCGGCCGTCCGCCACGGGCGGACTGGACAGCCGGGGCTCGGTCTGTGCTCGATCAACGACCCGGGACGATGAACCCTCGAACCGCCCTAGGCTCTACGGGAGCGGCCGAGCCCGATTGGGCGTCGGTGTACAGGGCTCGCCGAGACTCGTCGGTGATGTCCCTGCGCGTGTCCGCGTCGACCCGGTCGTAGATCCGCCAGTCCTCGGATGGATCAGCTGGGTCCGCCGCCGCGACGCCGGGCAGGCCGCACAGCCGAAGCATCTTCTCGACGTGGCGGGCTTCGTCTTCGGTCATGCGGCCACCCTAGGCGTGCTGTGCCAAGTCCGTCAGGCCACTCGCCACTGGCCACTGAGGCTTCGGCATGGGCCGGATCTGGCACTCCGGGGCGTGCTGGCACTTCGCCGCTACGGAGACGAGGGTTTTGTCGTCCGGCGACCCCCACAGCTCCTCGTCGGCGGCATAGCCCAGCTCGCTGATCACTGCGCGAGTTCGTTCCAGGATGGGCGGGTCGTAGTGCGTTGGGTCCCAGCCCGGGTAGTGGTGCACGAACTCGCCGAACCGCGCGCACAGGTCGGCATACAGCTTCGAGTGAAGAAGCAGCGCGTGCCAGCCCTCGTCGACGATGCGCGACGGGGCCAGGGCGACGTCCGGGAACCTCGAGCAGGCCACGACGAACTTGATGCCTTCCTCGACGATGCGCCCCGCCACCTCCTCGGACATGTCCGGGTTGCCGTCCATGACGGTGCCTCGGACGCTCGCGAACTGCTCCTCTGTGAGTAACGACCGTGCGGGGTGAGGGCCAGGGATCGGAGACGGGTCCGGTCCGGGGATACTCATGAGTGATCTCCATTCTCTGAGTGGAGGTTGACCCGCTCCGGCCGCGCGACCTGTGCAGGGCTCGGACGCGACCGGAGCGGGGGCTATTCGGAGGTCACGGACGGGCACCATTGCCGTTGCTCGGAGTCTCGATCCACTCGGTGCCGGGGGCACTCGCATAGCGGGAATGCCACGGGACTCTCAAGGGCCGTCACGGCGTCATCGGCACGAACAACCCAAGTGGGTCCGTATGTCTGGCCGCTATCCCTGCTGACTCGAAGAGTCATCAGGGAGCGGGCTCCAGTGTCGCCGCTAACGCTGTTTGTGATCTCTCGCTCGCTGTCGGTGACCATGCCTGAAAGGTCTCGCGGACCAGCGGGCGATTACAGGGACGCAACATCCCAGTTTTAACGGTTAGTTGGCGACGCCCAGGAACTCGGCGAGCTTTCGCAGGCCGGGCGGCCGAGCCGGGCCGTTCCACAGGTCGGTCACGATGGCCACGGCCAGCGTGTGATGGCGCATCCAAGCCGGAGCGACCCGCCGCAGCCTTTCCAGGGCCTTCACAGCTCCCCCGGCGTCCCCCACGTCGGTGTACGCCCGAGCCACGTCCAGCAGGAGCCAGGTACGCCACGACGGCGGCGTTTCCCTGGAAAGCCGCATCCCTCGGGCGAGATTCAGCGCCTCCGCGGGCCGGGCGTGCTGGACGGCGAGCCGTACCCGCTCGATGCGCACAGAGGACCGGTTGAAGATGCTCAGCATCTTCCCGTCGACAGGCGGTGGCATCTTGGCCAGCCGCTCGGTGGCCTCCTCTGCCGCGAGCATCATGCCGCTGGCTTGGTCGTAGTCGCCGCTACGGGCGTAGCTGGTCGCCGCCGACATGAGCAGGCCGCCCCAGACGCGCATACCCTCGGCCGATCCGACGTGTTCGCGCTCCACTCCGTCGGCTGCGTAGACGGCGAGGTTCTGGGCGTCGTCAAGGCGGTTCTGCCGCTGGTACGCCCAGGCGACGGAGTTGGAAATCATGGGGGCCAGCAGCGGGTCGGACGACTCACCGGCGGCGGTCATGGCGCGCTCAAGGCTGGAGAGCGCCAAGTCGGTCTTGCCTAAACGGATCGCGAGGTGGCCACCGAGTTGGAGTGCCTTGCCCAAGGCGGCCTGGCCTGCCGCGCGCTGGTCAGCGTTGCCGACCGCAGCCGCGAACCTGGCGTCGGCGATGATTCCCGGGAGCGTCTCCATGAGACGGCCGAACTCGGCATCGTGGTAAAGCGTCCAGCCCTCGGCAATCTCTCTTCGCAGCAAGGACATTGACAGCTTCTCAGGCCCGGTCGGCTCGGCTGGCGGAGCGAACAGCGGAGGCATGATGGCGCGGCGTACGGCGACGAGTTGGGGGGGTTCGGCATCACCGTTCGACGGCACACCGGGCGGGTCGCCGAGCAGGCTCGTCAGCTCGACGCCCAGACCGTTCGCTAGTGCATGCAGAGTGGGCAGCCGCGCGGAGTGCTTGCGCCGCTGCTCCAGCTTGCGCACTACATCCGCTGAGATGCCGGACCGCTCGGCCAGCCCTTCTTGGGTCAGGTCAGCCAGTCGCCGGAGACGCGCAATTCGGTCGCCCAGGTGCTCAGCCATGCTGTCGAAGGTACCGGGTTGCTGCATACCCGTCTCTGGCGGAAGCAGGGCGTACCGCTGGCGGCGGTTCTCGCCGCAGCACGCGAGGTCCCCGCCCACACCGACGCGCTGGCCGAGCTCTTCACTGGGATGATCCGCCACCACGTCCTGCCCGGGACGGTGGACGCGACGGAGGGCTGAGGGCGCACACTGGGGGCATGTGCCGCAGTATCAAGACTCTCCGCCCGCCCGTGACAGAACAGGTCGGCGACGACGACATCCGGGCCGCAGCCCTGCAGTACGTGCGCAAGGTCTCGGGCTTTCACCGCCCCGCCGCGCACAACCAGGCAGCATTCGACGAGGCCGTGAACGCGGTGGCCGCCGCAACCCACCAGCTCCTGGCGGACCTGGTTGTCCGCGGCAGTGGAGCACGCCGAAGCGCGTAAGCCGACACCTTCTTCCCGCCTCAATGGCGAGACGCCCCGCGGCGCGGACCGCGGACTCCTTCCTCGATCGCGCCGCGGTCCCACCGCGTACGGTCCTGCTCGGCGAGCAGCAGCCGCCCGTCGTCCGCTGAGCGCGCGAGGCGCCGAGTCGGTGAGAAGGATCAGCGCCAGCAGTCCTGCGACCCCGGCGTCCTCCGGAAGGAGCGTCCGCAGCATCCGCGCGAGGTCGAGCACGCGCTCGACCAGGCGCGGCGGACGAGGTCGTCGCCCGCGGGCGCGGTGTGCCCGGTGGTGAAGAGCAGGTACACGACCGTGAGAACCGCGTCGATACGGGCGGGCAGCTCGTCCGCGGGCGGCACCCGGTACGGGATCCGAGCGGCCGCGATCTTCTTCTTCGCGCTGGTGATACGGGCGGCCATGGCCGGCTCGGTTACCAGGAAGGCGCGCGCCTCCACCGCCGTCGTCAGGCCGCACAGCAGCCGCAGGGTCAGCGCGACCTTCGGCCTGGCGGCAGCCGGCATCGTCTCGGCGCTGCCGGCACCACGGGGCGGGTCCTCTCACCCGGCCGGGAAGGCCGGTCCGGTCGCCCGCTCCGCGACGTCTCAGATGGCGCGGACCAACGTGTAGAAACTGCTCTGCATGTCCGCGCAGAGCGCCCGGCAGGCGGCGACCCGCTCTGCGAACTCGGGCTTCTGGCTCCACGCGTTCAGCGAGTCGCCGTCCCGCCACGCCGCGAACGACACGAAGTGGTTCGGGTCGTTCGCGTCCCGGATGAGCCGCGCCCGCACGAAGCCGGGGTTCGCTTCCCGGGTCCAGGTGAGGAACTCCGTCCAGCGGTCGACGAACTCATCGGCCTTCCCTTCGGCGACCCGCCAGTTCCCCGAGGCCCAGTGCTGGCTCTCCTCCGGCATCATGCCCACCTCGTCCCCATTCGTCGCGATTCGCGTTCGAACCCTACGAGACGGGCAGCCTCGGGCCCTGCCGACCGTGCGGAACAGTGCAGGGAGACCGCCGTATGACCGCCGCATGACCGCCGTATGGCGGACTCAGTCGCGCGTCCCCCGCAGCCGCGGCGGGCTGAGCGTGGCGGCGCCGGCGGATGCTCCGCTCGCGATCTCCTCCGCCGCCTGCCGCGCCCAGCCGGCGAGACCGCCGGCGTCGATGCCGTACGGCCGCTCCCTGCTGTACGGCGCGATCGCGTCCGCCGCCCTGCGGAGCAGCGACTCGGCGCCGCGCGCGTTGCCGCGGGCGGCGTGCGTCACGCCCACGGCGAGCTGCGCCAGTCCCTTCCACAGCGCCCGCTCGCCGGGTTCCGCGGCGGACTTCCAGGCGTCCTCGAAGACCTCGTGCGCGTGGAAGGGCATGCCGTCGTCGAGCAGCTGCTGCGCCTCGGCGAGCGTCTCGCCTGGGGTGCGCAGCACGCCTTCCGGCTGCCGTGCGACGCCTTCGGCGCCATGGGGCAGCGGCCGGCCCAGCCCATCGCGCGGCCGGGCACTGCGGGCGCGCCCGTCCGGGTCCCGGTCCCGGCCCGCCCCGGTGGAGTTCGTCTCGCTCTCGCTCACGGCTCCATGGTGCACGCGCGCGTCCACCGGCCGCGCCTCAGCGGCCCGTCTCGTACGTCACCGTCACCGGCGCGTGGTCCGACCAGCGCTGGTCGTGACTCGCCGCCCGCTCCACGACCGCCTTCACCGCGCGGGCCGCGAGACCCCGGGTCGCGACGTGGTAGTCGATCCGCCAGCCGCTGTCGTTGTCGAAGGCCCTCCCACGGTAGGACCACCAGGTGTACGGGCCTTCCGCGTCCGCGTGGAGCTGCCGTACCACGTCCTCGTACTGCGCCTCCTCGAAGACGCGGGTCAGCCACGCCCGCTCCTCGGGCAGGAAACCGGCCTTCCTCGTGTTCGCCTTCCAGTTCTTCAGGTCGGCCTCGCAGTGCGCGATGTTCCAGTCGCCGACGACGAGCACCTCGCGCCCTCCCGCCGCGGCCCGCTCGCGCAGCTCCTTCAGGTACGGCAGGAACTCGCCCATGAAGCGCTCCTTCTCGTCCTGCCGCTCCGTACCGACCTCGCCCGAGGGGAGGTAGAGGCTGGCGACCGTCACGCCCGGCAGGTCGATCTCGGCGTACCGTCCGCTGCCGTCGAACTCCGAGGAGCCGAAGCCGACTTGCAGGCGCTCCGGCTCGCGCCGTGCGTAGACGGAGACGCCGGCCCTGCCCTTGGCCGCGGCCGGGGCGTGCAGCGCGTGCCAGCCGGCCGGCTCCCGCACCTCCTCCGGCAGCTGGCCGGGCTCGGCCCTGACCTCCTGGAGGCAGACCACATCGGCGGAGGTGTCCGCCAGCCACTCCACGAAGCCCTTCCTGGCGGCGGCGCGGAGCCCGTTCACGTTCACGCTTGTCACACAGAGCACTCCGGCACCATACGGGAGCCGGAGTCCGCCCCGGCCGACAGTCGTATGGCCTCCGGACCTCCTTACGATGGCGGACATGCAGATCCGTCCCGTGCGCTTCGACCACCCCGACGCGATGAAGCTGAACGACCTGGTGCAGCTCGAGTACGCCGAGCGCTACGGCGACGGCGACGTCACGCCCATGGACCCGGCCCAGTTCGACCCGCCGCAGGGGCTCTACCTCGTCGCGTACGACGGCACGGAGCCGGTGGCCTCCGGCGGCTGGCGCGCCCAGGAGGCGAACGGCGAGGGCTACGCCGACGGCGACGCCGAGATCAAGCGGATGTACGTCGTGCGCGAGGCTCGTGGCCGGGGGCTGGCCCGCCGGATCCTCGCCGCCCTGGAGGACAGTGCGCGGGAGGCCGGCCGGACCCGCATGGTGCTGGAGACCGGCATCAAGCAGCCCGAGGCCATCGCCCTCTACACCTCGTCCGGCTACGCCCCGGCCGAGAAGTTCGGCCTCTACCGCTGCTACGAGGACAGCCGCTGCTTCGCCAAGTTCCTGTAAGGCAGGACGGCCGGCCCCGGGCGGACGGTCGGCTCCGGCAGGAGTGTCGGCTCCGGCAGGACGGTCGGCCCCAGCAGGACGGTCAGCTGCGGTAGGCCTCCAGCAGCCACAGCCAGACCTCGCTCATGGTCGGGTAGGCCGGCACGGCGTGGTGCAGCCGTTCGACCGGCACCTCACCGGCCACCGCCACCGTCGCCGACTGCAGCAGCTCGCTCACCCCGGGGCCGACGAAGGTGACACCGACCAGATGGCCCCGGTCGAGGTCGACGACCATACGGGCCTTGCCGCGGTAGCCGTCCGCGAACAGCGAGGCGCCCGCCACCTGCCCCATCTCGTAGTCGACCACGCGCGTCCTGCGGCCCTGCCGCTCCGCCTCGGCCGCCGTGAGCCCGACCGCGGCGACCTCCGGCAGGCTGAACACCACCTGGGGCACCGCCGCCGAGTCGGCCGTGGTGACATGCGCGCCCCATGGCCCGGTCTTCAGCTCCACCGCTCCACGCGCGCGTGCGGCGATCACCCCGCCGGCGATCCGGGCCTGGTACTTCCCCTGGTGGGTGAGGAGCGCCCGGCGGTTCGCGTCGCCCACCGCGTACAGCCAGCCGTCGTCCAGCGCCTTCACCCGGCAGGTGTCGTCCACCTCCAGCCAGGACCCCGGCTCCAGGCCGATCGTCTCCAGGCCGAGGTCGTCGGTGCGCGGGGCGCGCCCGGTGGCGAAGAGCACCTCGTCGGCGACGACCTGCCCGCCGTCGTCGAGCATGACGGTGACGGGGCCGCCCGCGGCGGCCTCGCGCCGTACGCCGGTGACCGACGTGCCCATACGGACGTCCGCCCCGGCCTCCCGCAGCGCCTCGGCGACGAGCTCGCCCGCGAACGGCTCCATACGGGGCAGCAGCCCGTCCCCGCGGACGAGCATCGTGACGGTGGAGCCGAGCGCCTGGTACGCGGTGGCCATCTCCACGCCGACGACACCGCCGCCCACGATGGCGAGCCGCGGGGGGACCGCCCGGGCGCTGGTGGCGTCCCGGCTGATCCAGGGACGGGCGTCCGCGACGCCCGGCAGGTCGGGCACGATCGGCCTGCTGCCGGTGCACACGGCCACCGCGTGCCGCGCGGTCAGCAGCCGCGTGCCGCCCTCCGGCGTCTCCACGGCGACCCGGCGCGGTCCGTCGAAGCGCCCGCGGCCACGTACGAGCTGGGCGCCGACCGAGTCCAGCCAGTGGACCTGGCCGTCGTCCTTCCAGTGCGAGGCGAAGCCGTCACGGCGGGCGAACACGGCGGACGCGTCGAGGCCGCCGTCCACGGCCTGCCGTGCGCCGTCGACGGCCCGGACCTCGGCGAGCGCGGCGACCGGGCGCAACAGCGCCTTGCTCGGCATGCACGCCCAGTACGAGCACTCGCCGCCGACCAGCTCGTCCTCGACGACCGCGACACCGAGACCGGCCTCGCCGAGCCGCCCGGCGAGCACCTCGCCGACCGGGCCTGCGCCGAGCACGATCACGTCGTACGCGTCCTCCTGCGTGGGCTGCATGGGCTCCGCCTCTCGGCTCGGGGTGGCTGCGGGGTGGTTCCGGGGATGGTTCGGGGGTAGTTCGTGAGCGGTCCTGGCATGGTTCGGGGTGATTCGTGATGCTTCGGTGGGTGCCCTGGGGGCTCGTCCCATCCTTTCGCCGCTCCGCGAAGTCGGCCACATGAATCGCTGGAATACGGACAGGCTCCCTCCTGTTCCCCGAGCGGACAGCCGCCGACGACATCCGGAAGCAGGTAGAGCACATGAGCACGGTCGAGCTGACCAAGGAAAACTTCGACGAGGTCGTCTCCGAGAACGACTTCCTCCTCATCGATTTCTGGGCCTCCTGGTGCGGCCCGTGCCGTCAGTTCGCACCGGTTTACGAGCAGGCCTCCGAGCGCCACTCGGATCTGGTCTTCGGCAAGGTGGACACGGAGGCGCAGCCGGAGCTCGCGGCGGCCTTCGACATCCGGTCGATCCCGACGCTGATGATCGTGCGGGAGAACGTGGCGATCTTCGCCCAGCCCGGCGCGCTGCCGGAGACGGCTCTCGAGGACGTCATCGGGCAGGCGCGCGCCCTGGACATGGAGCAGGTCCACAAGTCCGTCGCCGAACAGCAGGCCGCTCAGCAGCAGAACAGCACGCCCGGCTCCTCCGCCTGACGCGGCTGCCGCGCCTGATCGTCCTGATTCGCTCGGTTCTCCTGTGGAGGAGGCTGGGCGGCGGGCGGAGTACTGCGCCACGGGGGAAGACACTGCGCTCCGCCCGCCGACGGAGGGCACGCCAGGCCGTGGGCGCGACCCCCGGAGACGACTGTGCCGGTGACGACTCGAGAGACGCTGGTCAGCCGCTGGAACGCTGACGATCCGTCGGTTTTTCTCCTCAACTCTCCTTCGAGGAGGGCTCCCTAGCCTCGTGGCGACTCTCCGGAATCCCGGAGGACGGCGAGGACGGCGGAGTGGAGGCCGGGCGTGAGGCGTTCACGGGTGTGGCTGCGGCGGGTGTTGCGGGATCTGGGAACGGGGCTGACGGCGGTGGGGCAGTGCCTCGGCGCCTATACGTCCGCCGAGTGCTACGGCTTCGTGCCGGGGGCCGGTTCCCTGGCCGGTCCGGCGGCCGGTTCAGCGGCCGGTTCAGCGGCCGGTCCACCGGTCGGCCCATCGGCCGGTGACCGTGTTCCCGGGCCCGGCCATCCCGAGCGCCTCGTCCCGTTCGCCGCGCCGCCCGCGTCGGAACGGGCGATCTGGCGGCAGTTGGAAGAGGTGTGGGAGCGCGCGGAGCCGGAGCCGGGAGTCAAGACGCGGCAATCACGACGGCGGAGGCCACATCCGCGTCGTGGGTGAGCGACAGATGCCATGAGGTGACGCCGCGTTGGGCCGCTGCCGCGGCGACGGTGCCGCGTACGTGCAGCATGGGACGGCCCCCCGGCGCTGTCCGGACCTCGGTGTCGTGCCAGCGGAGCCCGCCGGGGGCGCCGAGCGCCTTGGCCACGGCTTCCTTGGCGGCGAATCGCGCCGCCAGAGAGGCCGTACCGCGCCGGGCGCCGGACGGAAGGGCCAGTTCCGCCCCGGTGAAGAGTCGGTCGGCGAGGCCGGGGTTGCGCTCCAGGGCCAGGGCGAACCGCCCGATCGCCGCCACATCGATCCCGACCCCGACGACCTGCGGAGGGAGGGGCGGGGTGACGAGCGGGGGCGGCAGGAGCCAGGTCAGCCACTGGCCGAGGCCCGTCAGGATGCCGCCGAGAAGACCCGGTGCGGTGGTGTCGTCGCTTCGCATGCGGTGAGGCTGGCACCACCGGCTCGACGCCTGCTCGAAGAGTCCGCGAGCGCGGCGAACCGGCGAACCCGGCCGGGCCGTCCCAGCCCTCCCCTCAGTCGCCCCCTCACCCTCCGCGCCGCTCCCCAGGACCCCCTGGCCCAGCGGGAGCACCAGGACCCCCGGGCCCACCCGCGCCACCGGGCCCACCGGCGCCACCGGGCCCGCCCGGACCGCCAGGCCCGCTGGGGCTGACCGGCCCGCCAGGCCCGCCCGGTCCGCCGGGGCCGCGCGCCTCCAGCCGTATGTCCTTCAGCATCAGCGCGAGCACCAAACCAACCACCAGCACGGGAACGGCGGAGAGGAAGACGGTGGACAGCGCTCCGCTGTAGACGTCGGCCACGGCCGCGGCGGTGGACGGGTCGAGGGAGTCCAGCTGACGCGGCTCGAGGGTGCCGCCCATGACCCGGTCCGCCACATCCGCCGGGAGCAGCCGTACGGCCTCGGTCGCCAGCCGCGCGTTCAGCAGCGACCCGAAGACCGTGGCGCCGAAGGCCACTCCGATGTTGCGGGCGAGGCCCACGGTGGACGTGCTGACCCCGATGTGCTCCCGGGGGGCCGTGCTCTGGGCGACGAGCGTGGTCACCTGCGACGAGAGCCCGACGCCGACACCCATCACGGCGAGCAGCGCGCTGACGGTCGCGGCTCCGGTGTCCGAGGAGGTCAGCGACATGAATCCGGCGGCCACGGCGGCGAGCCCCGTACTGGCCACCGGGAACCACTTGTAGCGCCCGGTCTTCGCGATCACCTGCCCGGCCACCACCGTCGCCACCGCCATGCCGATCATCGCGGGCAGGAACAGCAGGCCGGTACGGGTGGCGCTGACGCCTTCCACCGTCTGGAAGAGCAGCGGTACGAAGTTGACACAGCCGAAGAAGGCGAAGCTGACGGCGAACGCCACCACCACACAGATGGTGAACGTCCGGTCGGCGAACAGCCCGAGCGGGACGACGGGCTCATCCGCGCGCCGCTCCTGCCGCAGCCACCCCGCGCCCAGCAGCACCGCGCCCGCCCCCAGGGCGATGACCGCGGAGTGCCCCCACCCGTAACGGCCCGCCAGGTCCGTCACCAGGACCAGGCAGACGATGACCCCGGTGAGGAGCGCCGTTCCCAGGTAGTCGATACGGGGCCGGGCCGCGCCGCGGGCGGAGCCCGGCAGCAGGGCCCAGATGCCCGCCATGGCGAGGAGGCCGAGCGGCAGGTTGACGTAGAAGATCCAGCGCCAGCCGAGCTGATCGGTCAGGAAGCCGCCGGCCAGCGGCCCCGCCAGGTTGGCGATGACCATGACCCCGGCGAACCACCCCTGGTACTTGGCCCGTTGCCGGGGCGGCATCAGGTCGCCGAGCACCGAGAAGGCGCTCACCTGGAGCCCGCCGCCGCCGAGTCCCTGGAGCGCGCGGAACGCGATGAGCTGCCCCATCGAGCCGGCCGCGCCGCAGGCCGCGGACCCGGCGAGGAAGGTCACGACCGCGGTCAGGTAGACGGCCCGGCGGCCGAAGAGGTCGCCCAGTTTTCCGTAGACCGGCATGGCCACGCTGAACGTGAGCATGTACGCCGTGAACGTCCAGCTGTAGAGGTCGAGGGCGCCCAGGTCGGAGGTGAGGCTGGGGCCCGCGGTCGCGACGATCGACTGGTCGAGCATCGACATCGCGCTGGTGAGCAGCAGGGCGGCGAGGAGCAGGGGGAATCGGGGCGGGAGCGGGCGCGGGGGCGGGGGCGGTGCCGCGGTGGCCGGTCCTTGGGGACGGCCTGAGCCGGTTTCGGTCATCGGGTCCTCCTCGACGGGCCACACATAAAGACTTTTGGCAATTGTATGCCATACGCATATAGATGTCTTGTGTAGCCTGGCGCCAGAAGGTTGCTCCGCGACCGGGGGGTTTCCGCGACCGTGACCAGATCGCCGCCCCCGGTCGAGTACCGCTCAAGCAGAAGTCAAGTAATCGACCTCACGCTCACGAAGTGCATCAGGCCGTGTCAATGATGCAAACCAACGGGAGGGCCAGTGCTGCAGTTCGGGTTACTTGGAACCCTGCAAGTCGTGCATGACGGCGTGCATGTCACGCCATCCGCCCCGAAGGTCCGACAAGTTCTCGCCTTGCTGGCCCTGAGGGCCAACACCACAGTCCCGCTGCATCAACTGGTGGAGGAACTCTGGGAGGAGCGCCCGCCGTCCAGCGCGGCCACGACCCTTCAGACGTACATCTACCAGTTGCGCAAGCTGCCGGGCCTGTGCGATCCGCAGCTTCCCGGCCCTTCTGTGGGCACCCGGGCACTGCTCACCACCCCGGGCGGCTACCGGCTTTCGGTGCCCTCGGACTGCCTGGACGCCCAGGAGTTCGGCGAACTCGCCCTGCGCGGCAGACAGGCGATGGAGAAAGGCACTGTGGCGGAAGCCGCCGACCTGCTGCAGCGGGCCCTCACTGTCTGGCGAGGGCCCGCTCTCAGTGATCTGGCCCCCGGCCCGATCGTCGGCATCGACGCCCTGCGGCTCGAGGAACAGCGCTACGAGGTCCTGGAGGAGCGGATCAACGCCGACCTGCTCCTCGGCCGGCACCACCGTCTGATCAGCGAGTTGACGGCGCTGGCCGCCGACAATCCCACCCGAGAAGGGCTGCACGCCAAGCTCATGCTCTCGCTCTACCGGGCGGGCCGAAGACCGGAGGCGCTGGAGGTCTTTCAGCGCATCCGCCGGGTGCTCACCAGGGAGCTGGGCCTGGAGCCCTGCTCGGAACTCCAGCGGCTGCACCAGCAGGTGCTGGCCGGTGACCGCGGGCTCGACCTGCCCGGCGGCCAGGCGACCGTGCACGGCGCACCTGCGGGCGGACCGCCGGTGACGCTCCCCGCGGACGTCCCGCTGGTGGGCCGGGAGGCCGATCTGCTGCACGTCGGCAGAATGCTCTCGGAAGCCGCGGGTTCCGTGGGCTCCGCGTACGGGGGCACGGACGGTCCGCGGTGCGTGGCCGTGGCAGGCCCGCCCGGTGCGGGCACCACGGCCTTCACCGTGCACCTCGCCCACCGCCTCGGCGACGCCTTCCCCGACGGACGGCTGTATGTGTCCTTCGGGGACCCGGCGGACCCGGTGTGCGTCGAGGAGGTGCTCGCCTGCCTGCTCGAGGCGGTCGGCTACCGGCGCTCCGACCTTCCGCCGCACCGCGCCGACCGGGCCCGGATGTTCAGCGCATGGACCTCCGGCCGCCGGGTGCTGTTGGTCGTCGACGACGTGGCCTCCGCCGACCAGGTCACGGACCTGTTGCCGGCCGACGCGGGATCCGCCGTCCTGGCCTCCGGCTACCGGCGGCTGTACGGCAGCCAGTTCAAGGTTCGGGTGGATCTGCCACCGCTCGGCTCCGAGCGCTCGCTCGAACTGTTCCTGGGCGCCCTCGGCAGGGACCGTACGCTGGACGACGCCCAAGGTCTCCACATGATGCTCGACCTGTGTGGTGACCTGCCCGGCCCGATGCTCGAGGCCGTGGGCCTGCTGGCACTGCGGCCTCACTGGTCGATCCGGCAGCTCATCGACTGGCTGAGCCGGGACCGTCCCGCCGCCGTGGCCCATCAGCGGCCGCATCCGTTCCACCACGTGGTGCGGCGCTGCGGCAGGCTGGAGCCCCGGCTCCGGGACACGCTGGCCAAGCTGGCCTGGGAGGCCACCGGCACCCTGACGGTGGAGCAGGCGGCGGGGATCCTGGACCGGGACCCGGACGAGACCGAGGAACTCCTGGAGGAGCTCGTCGAGTTCTTCCTCCTCGGTGTCGACATGGCGAGCGATCCGGCGACGGCACGGTTCTTCCAGTACCGGCTGCCGCCCCTGGTGCGTACGGCGCTACGCGCGATGCCTGTACGAGCCGGGGTCTGACGGGTCTGGTGGCACGCGGTTGAAGGGGCCGCCCCGCGGGGCGGCCCCTTCAGCCGTTCTTCCGCCCTGTCCCCTGCGCTCACAGCTCCAGGCAATCCCCGAGCTCGAGGAGCCAGCTGTTGACCTGGAGCACCATCTCGATGTTCATCCGGTGCAGCCAGTCCTGAGCGGCGGCCTCCCCCTGCGGAGAGACGGCCCGGCGGGACACCTCAAGGTCCAGCAGCGGCAGGACCGGTGACGCCGGGTCTGCCAGAACCTCGGCGAACTCCTGGTGCAGGGCCTTGGTGTAGGTCGCGTCCTGGCTCACCGGGAAGGGCGCCTTGGGCCGCTCCAGGACCTTTTCCGGCAGCAGGTCCCCCGCGGCCGACCGCAGCAGGCTCTTCTCCCGGCCGTCGAAGGTCTTCATCTCCCACGGGATGTTGTACGCGTACTGGACGAGGCGGTGGTCGCAGAACGGGACCCGCACCTCGAGCCCCGAGATCATGCTGAGCCGGTCGTTGCGCTCCAGCAGCCGGGGCAGCCAGTGGGTCAGATGCAGATGGCAGATCTCCCGGGCGCGGCGCTCCTCTGCGTCCTCGCCGGGCAGCCGCGGGATCTCCGCCATCGCCTGCGCGTACCGCTCCGCGTAGTACGAGCCCATGTCCAGCCGGGACTTGAAGGCCGGGGAGAGCAGCCCCTGTCCCAGGCCCTCCCGGGTTCCCGGGTGCCACTGCTCGAAGGCGACCCACGGGAACTGCTCCTCGTAGGCCAGGTCCGGTATGTGCACCCAGCTGTAGCCGCCGAAGATCTCGTCGGCGCTCTCCCCCGTCAGCGCGACCTTGGAGTGCCGGTGCACGCCCGCGAAGGCCTGGTAGGTCGAGGTGTCCATGTCCCCGAAGGGGGCCGGGACGTCCTGGGCGCGCAGCACGGTGCGGCGCGCGACGGGGTCGATCAGGTCCGACGTGGTGAGCTCGATCTCCCGGTGGTCGGCGCCGATGTGCTCGGCGACGGCCCGTGCGTACGGGGAGTCGGGGGCGCTGCGCACCAGGTCGGGCTGGAAGTTGTCGCTGTAGCCGCTGTAGGTGACGGTGGTGGTGCGGACCCGGCCCGCGCCCTCACGGGCCAGGGCGCGCGCCGCGAGCGCGGCGACGGTGCTGGAGTCCAGGCCCCCGGAAAGCATCACGCTCAGCGGCACGTCGGAGACGAGCTCCCTGGCCACGCTGCTCTCCAGCAGCTCGCGCACGGTGCGGACAGTCTCGTCCAGACCATGCTCGTGCGGATGGGCCTCCAACTGCCAGTACCGGCGCAGCGATACGCCGCCCGGGCCATACACCAGTGTGTGCCCGGGCGGCAGATCGCGGAGGTCGCGGTAGACGGACTCACCGGGGGCGCGGGCCATCGAGAACAGCACCCGCATGCCGTCGAGGTCGACCACCGGCCGGACGGCGGGGCAAGCGAGGAGGGCCTTGGGCTCGGAGCCGAAGACGAGTCCTTCGCCGGTCTCCGCGTAGTAGAGCGGCTTGATCCCGAAGCGGTCGCGGGCCAGGAACAGCCTGCGGCGGCGCGGGTCCCAGATGGCGAAGGCGAACATGCCCTCCAGCCGCTCGACACAGCGCTCGCCCCACTCCAGATAGGCGTGGAGCACCACCTCGGTGTCGCTGCGGGTCCGGAAGCGGTGACCGCGGCCGGCCAACTCGGTGCGCAGCTCCCGGAAGTTGTAGATCTCCCCGGAGTAGGTGAGGGCCGCGGCCGGCTCATCGCCCGCCGGATCCCCGCCCGCCGCTGCCCCGCCCTCCCCGGCGACCATGGGCTGGCGGCCGCCGGCCAGGTCGATGACCGCCATCCGGGTGTGGACCAGCGTGGCGTGCCCGTCCGTCCACACGCCCTGGTCGTCCGGCCCCCGGCAGGCCATCGTGCGCGCCATGCTCTCGGCGAGTCCGGGTTCTCCCCCAGCTAACGCTGAGGGTGCCCCCACCCGGGCCTGACCGCCCTCGCGGACGGCCCAGCCTGCGATGCCGCACATACGGGATCTCCTTCCGTGGCCTGTCGGTGCCTGGAGATCCAAGATCTCCCGGCGCACTCGAAGGGGGTTGGAGTGGCGCTGGACCGGCGCCGTCCGCGGTCTCCCCCGCAGCCTTAAGAGCACGGGTGGGGGCACCCCAGCGTTAGCTGGGGGAGTGCCCCCATCGCCGGGCGTCAGCGGCGGTAGGCGGGTATGAGGATCGCGCCGACCGCCAGGTGCAGGCAGACCAGGGTGATCCGGCTCCCGGCCGTCAGGCCCGCGGAGAACAGGGGCGCGAACAGCGAGAGCACCAGCACTCCGGCCGCGGCAGCGGTCCACAGGGCGCGGGCGCGGCGGTTCAACCGCTCCAGGGCGGCCAGCAGGCCCCACGCCACGAGCGAGACGACCGCCACCGAGATGACCACGGCAGGCAGGGCGAGCTCGCTGGTGCTGGTGGAGCCGGGGCCGTCCGGGACTCTCAGATCGACGTCGAGCGCGGTGCTGGCGACGATCCAGATCAACGTGTCGGCCAGGACGGCTCCCAGGGCGGCGAGGGCACGGATGCGCACCGGGTTTCCGGTGCGGGCGGTGGAGGGGGTTGCGGGCATCTCGGTCTCCTTCGGACCACGGATACGCGGGTCCGGTCTTGGGTTCGATGCTGCTTCAGATACTGTGCGCAACGCATATTCATGACCTTCGCATATAATGGTCTCACACCCAGGAATGCCGAGTCCAGTCGTGTGCAAGTAACCTCGAAGCGTGAATGGTGCAGACACAATCGGGGCGAAAGCCCACAACAGGGCCCATGAAGGGGAGCACGGCGCCCCGGTCGACGAGACCGTGCTCACCGCCGTCGAGCTGGCGATGATCCGGATCCGCCGCCGGCAGGCCCGGCGCAGCCTTGCCCGGCCCGTGGTTCAGGGCATGGCGGAGCCGGTGGATCTCAACACGCTCACCGTCATCGACGCCGTCGACGAGGGCGCGAGCGAGGAAGGCCGGGACGTCACGGTGGGGTTCGTCGCCGACCGGCTCGCGATCGACCCCTCCCGGGCAAGCCGGATCGTCGCCGACGCCGTCAAGTCGGGCTTCGTACGCCGCGTCGCCTCGCAGGAGGACGGCAGACGCAGTTGCCTGGAGCTCACCCGGTCGGGCCGCGAGGCCGTGGCCGCCGCGCACCGGACCCGGCAGTCCTTCTACTCCGATGTGCTCGAGGGCTGGGACCCGGACGAGCAGCGGGAGTTCGCCCGGCTGCTCACCAAGTTCGTACGGTCCCTGGACGACACCACCCGCGGCTGACCGCCACCCACCCGCTCGGAGGACTCCACCGGCCTCCCGCCGCCGCACACCCGCCCCACCCCCGTCCACCGGCCTTCGAGTGACCTTCGAGCCCGCCCGGCGAGGCTGATCGCGCCAGAACCCCGCAACCGACGGCGCGTCAGAGCCCCGCTGCCGCGGGACCGCCCGCGCCTTGTCTTGAAGGAGGCGCGACGGTGAGTACGACAGACCAGACGGACCAACGGCCTGCCGCGAAGGCGAAGGCCGCGAAGGGCGGCCGCCCGCTCGCGGAGGCCGCCCGTCCGGCCGGGGAGGCCGCGGAGCCCGGGAAGGCCGGGGAGCCTGCGAACCCCGCGAACCCCACGAGTCCCGGGAACCCCGCGAAGGCCGCCCCTCCAGCAGACCCCCCGGCCCCGCCGCCCGCTCGACCGGCCGCCATCGCCTGGGCCTACGCGATGGTGATCGTGGCGACGCTCGCCGCCATCGCCAGCAACGTCTTCGAGATCGCCCACCAGGTCGAGACCGGCGTCGCGGGCGCCGCCACCACCGGCGATCTGGTCCTGACCATCGCGTTCTGCGCGCTCTTCGGCTTCTTCGCCGAGATGCTCAGGGCCGGCCGCCAGTGGGGCCGGGTGCTGCTCACCGTGTTCACCTCCCTGGGGCTGCTGTTCACCGGTCTCGGCCTCGCCGGTCTCGGCGGGCGGCCGCTGGTGGGGCCGCTGCAGGCGAGCCTCGCCGTGATCAGCTTCATGACCTCCGTCGTCGGCCTGGTCCTGCTCTTCGTCCCCTCCGTCAACCGCTGGATGGCGGCCGTGCGCCAGGGCAGCCGTACGATCCCGCAGCGGCTGCGCAAGGCCGTGCTCACGGCCCATGTGGCCATCTCGGTCGGCTGGCTGGGCCTGGTGACCGGGATGTTCGCGATGTCCGTGGCCGGAGCCACCACGCACAGCGCCGAGCAGCAGGCCGCGATGTACCGCACCATGTCCATGCTGGACGAGATCTTCCTCGGCATGACGAGCATGTTCGCGCTGATCACCGGCATCGTCGTCGGTGCGGGCACCAAGTGGGGCCTGCTGCAGCGCAGATGGGTGGCCGTCAAGTTCTTCACGACCATGGGCGTGATGCTGCTCGGCTTCTCGGTCATCCACCAGCTGATCCTCAAGGCCAACGAACTGGTCGACGCCGACGCCCCGGTGCGCGGCGGCGAACTGGACACCGTCGGCTGGTCCATGGCCGGGGCCGCCGCCCTGGCGCTGCTGTCCCTGGTCTTCATGACGGCCGTGTCCACGTACAAGCCCTGGGGTCCCACCCGCTGGGGACGCCGGGGTCCCCGGCGCTCCCCCGAAGCCACCCGAAACCGTGAGACGTCCGCCGTCCGGGCCCCGTCCCGTACGCCATGAAAGGACAACCATGACAGCGATCCGGGACACCGAAGTCCTGCGCCACAGCCGCCTGCTGGGGGTCGGCACCTACCGGCCGGAGCGGTCCGTGCCCAACGCCGAGATCGCGGAGCGGACCGGCCTCGACCCGGACTGGATCGAGCGCCGCTCGGGCATCCGCTCCCGCCGTTACGCCTCTCCCGCCGAGACCCTGCCGACGATGGCGACGTCGGCCGCCGAGAAGGCGCTCGCCTCCGCGGGCATCGGCGCCGACCAGCTCGGCACGGTCATCGTCGCCACCATCACCTCCATGGAGCAGATGCCCGCCGTCGCTGTCGAGGTCGCGCACCGGCTGGGCGCATCGCAGGCCGCCGCGTTCGACGTCTCGGCGGCCTGCGCGGGCTTCTGCCACGCCGTGGCGCTCGCGAGCGACCTCGTACGGATGGGCCGCTCCCACCACGTCCTGGTGATCGGCGCGGAGCGGATGACGGACATCCTCGACCACTCCGACCGCGATACCGCCTTCCTCTTCGCCGACGGGGCCGGCGCCGTGGTCGTAGGCCCCTCGCAGGAGCCCGGGATCGGCCCTGTGGTGTGGCGCGCGGACGGCTCGCGCAACGCGGCCCTGAAGATGACCTCGCCCTGGCACGACGGGACGGGCGAACGGCCGGAGGCACGGCCCGCCATCACCATGTCCGGCTGGAAGGTCTACCGCTGGGCGACCAGCGAACTCATCCCCGCCACCCGCCGGATGCTGGAGCTGGCCGGTGTCACCGTGGACCAGCTCGACGCCTTCATCCCGCACCAGGCCAACATGCTCATCACCGACTTCGTCGTCGATCAGCTCGGTCTGACGGAACGGACCGCGGTCGCCCGGGACATCGTCACGAGCGGCAACAGCTCGGCCGCCTCGATTCCGCTGGCCATGGAGGAGCTGCTGGCCGGGGGCCGGGCGCCCAGCGGCGGACTCGCCCTGCTGGTCGGTTTCGGCGCGGGGCTGGTCTACGCGGGCCAGGTGGTGCGGCTCCCCTGACCTCGGCCCCGTGAGGAGCGGGCGCCCGGCTGCCACAACGGCCGGGTGCCCGCTTCATTTCCTCGCTTTGTTTTCTCGCTTTGTTTTCTCGCTTTGTTTTCTCGCTTTGTTTCCTGCGCGCACACGTCTGTGCCGTGGGGAGCAGGTGCTCCCCACGGCACAGACGTGAGCTCCCCACGGCACAGACGTGTGCGCGTCCACGGCGCCGACGGGATCAGTACTCCGCCGTCACCTCCAACAGCGCGAAGGGGCTGGGGCGTTCGCGGTCCTGGAACTGCCTCAGCGGCGAGGTCGTCCCCCGGTGCGCGGAACCCGTCTCCCAGCCCCGGAAGGCCGCCAGGCTCTCCCACTCGCTCAGCACCGCGTAGGCGCCCGGCGCCGTGAGGTCGCGCAGCAGCTCGTTGCCCAGCAGGCCCGGCGTGCCCGCCAGGTCCTTGCTGATCCGGTGGTACGCCTCCTCCACCGCGGGCACATCCGCTTCCGCGGCCCGCAGATACAGCAGGACCCGCAGCCGGCCGGGAGCCGCGCTCATCACGCCACCTCCACCAGGTGCATCATCGCCAGCGAGCCGCCGGTCCGGTACGGGTGCAGCTTCTCCCGGTGCCGTACGTGCTCGGCGCTGCTCTCGAAGGCGAGGAAGGACTCCCGGTCCGTCCAGTCGCTGACCACGTAGTAGACGGACTCCTCTTTCGCGCTGCGCGCCAGCGTGTGACCCAGGTTCGCGGACTGCGCGGTGACCTCCTTGCTGCCCTCCGCCCAGACCTTCTCGAAGTCGGCCTCCAGGCCCGGCTTGACCTGGACGGTCAGCAG
Organism: Streptomyces sp. 8N616; assembly: GCF_052246385.1. NCBI lineage: Bacteria > Bacillati > Actinomycetota > Actinomycetes > Kitasatosporales > Streptomycetaceae > Streptomyces > Streptomyces sp. 8N616. The sequence goes on from NZ_JBQQBY010000003.1 coordinate 239,345, forward strand.
CACCCGGAAGGCTCCGGCCTGCCGGCCCGCCACCTCAGACACCCCCGTCGACGTGCAGCGTCTCGCCGTTGACGTACGTGGACAGCTCGCTCGCGAGGAACAGCACGGCCCCGGCGATCTCCTCAGGGCGCCCGAACCGGCCCAGCGCCATCATGCGCAGGTACCGCTCGTTGTACTGCGCGCGCTGCTCATCGGTCAGCTCGTCGGGCTCCGAGGTGTCGATGACGCCCGGCGCGACGACGTTGAACCGGATGCCCTTGCCCCCGAGTTCCTTGCACAAGGAGCGGGTGAGCCCGACGAGACCAGCCTTGGACGCGGTGTAGTGGCCGCGCAGCGGGATGCCGGCCATCGCCCCGCGCGAGCCGATGTTGATCACCGAGGAGCCCTCGCGCAGCAGCGGAAGCAGCTTGCTGATCACCATGAAGGGGCCGGTGAGGTTGGTGGTGACCACCCGCTCCCACTCCTCGAACGGCAGCTGCGCGAACGGGATCTGGCTGATCACGCCGGCGTTGTTGACCAGCACGTCCAGCGATTCGAACCGGCTCCGGCACTCCTGGAGCAGCAGCTCGACGCCCGCGGGCGTGCTCACGTCCGCCCGTACCAGCGCGTGTTCCCCGCCGATCTCCTTCAGCTCACGGGCCAGGCTCTCCACCGCCTCGCCCTCCTGCCGGTAGCAGGTCACCACCGTGGCGCCGGCCTTGGCCAGCGCCAGTACGACGGCCCGCCCGATGCCTCGGCTACCGCCCGTGACCAGGGCGTTCTTGCCCACCAGTTGAAGTTCCATGCTTCCTCCGTGATCTCGCGTCGCGTCGATGGTCGAAATGTCGCCGACCGGGCCGAACCGGCCGCCGGACCGTTTCGCCGGACCGTTCCGCCGGATCGGTCCTTCAGATCGGTCCGTTCACCGGCCGTCCGGGGCGGGGCGGCATTCCAGGACCGCCCAGCGCCCGGGGACCGGCTCGTTCACCAGCTCGAAGCCCGCGGCCGCCAGCAGCGCCCGCCACTGGTCCTCGCCGCGCTCGCGTCCGCCGAAGCGGATCAGCATGTCCAGGTCGAGCAGCTTGCCCCGGTCCCACTGGTTGGCGGGGCCCACCAGGAACTCGCAGATCAGCAGCCGTCCTTCGGGGTTGTCCGCGAGCGCCTCGCGGACCCGCCCGAGGATCGCGACCGCGCGCTCGTCGTCCCAGTCGTGCAGCACGGCCTTGAGCACGTACGCGTCCCGGCCCGGCGGCAGCTCCTGGAAGAAGTCGCCGGGGACCACCTCGGCGCGGTCCGCGACCCCGGCCTCCTCGAGCAGCTTGTGCGCCTCCTCGACCACCGACGGTCGGTCGACGAGCGTGCCGCGCACGTCCGGGTGGTGCCTGAGCACCTCGGAGAGGAAGTAGCCGTGCCCGCCGCCGACGTCGGCGATCCGCGCGAAGCGGCCGAAGTCGAAGCCGTCGATGAGCATCCGGGCCGTGGCGTGGCTCATGCCCGTCATCGCCCGGTCGAACAGGGCGCCTGCCTGCGGGTTCTGCTCCAGGTGCTCGAAGAAGCCGTGGCCGTAGGCGTCCTCGAAGGCGGGCTGCCCGGTGCGTACGGTGTGCATCAGCCGGCCGTAGGAGCGCCAGAGCATCTCGTCGCCGTTGTAGAGCACCATGTCCCGCTGACTGCCCGGGACTCCGGAGCGCAGCGCCTCGCTCAGGTCCGTGAGCGCGTACCTGCCGTCGGGCTGCTCCTCGAACACCCCGAAGGCGGCGGCCACCCGCAGGACGCGCCCCAGCGAGTCCGCGTGCGTATGGGTGCGCTCGGCCAGTTCGGGCACCGGGAGCGGGCCGTCGGCCAGCTCGTCGGCGATGCCCAGTTCAGCGACCACGTGCAGCACCCGGGATATCCGTTTGCCGTCCGTCAGCAGCAGAAGCCGTACGTGGGCCGGCAGCGCGGCGGTCATCGCCGGGCCGACCACACCGGTCATCGTGTCCACACGTTCTCCTAGGCCGAGGGGTGGGTGATGGGCTGTCAGATCAGTACGGCGGCGGCGCCGACGTTGGCCAGCAGCGCCGCGACGGCCAGCCCGCCGCGCACGCGGTTCCAGCGGATCCAGCGCTCGCGGGGGTCGAGCCGGTCGAAGTCCGCGGGCAGGCGCTGCGGATCGAGCGTCGCCAGCCACCGGTTGATCGGCACGTTCTTGGTGAGCGAGACCGTCATCGCGGATGCCAGCAGCAGGGCGGCCAGGGCCGTGAGCAGCCGTACGGCGGCGTCCTCTGCGGCGACGACCAGGGCCGCGTCGCTCAGCAGGCAGCTGAGCAACGAGATCGGCATGAACGGGTCGAAGCGGGTGACCAGGCCCTTGTGCACCGGGACGTACATCCCGGTGGGCAGCGTTGTGAACAGCGGGGCGGCGAGCACGGAGATGGCGAGACCGCCGGCCGCCAGACCGCCGGCGAGCAGTGCCACGGGCATCAGTACCTGGACCAGCTGAACCACGAGTCACCCTCCCGACCTGGCCGCCGCCCGATTCGGCGGACCGCTGCCACGAGGGTCGGAGCCGCTGGTCGAAGCGGACTCGAAGACGGCTCGATGATCAACAGGGCGATCAACAGGCGATCCGCAGGCGATCAAGCGGGGGCCATCACCCGGTGGCTCGCCGTCGAGCGCCGCTCCACAGCGAGTCGAGCAGGTGGCGGCACGGTGGCGGATACACCCACCATCGACCGGGAGTCGTGATGCTTGAGGAAGTGCTGAGCGGGGTCGTGCTGATCGGGACGGGGACCGTCACCGGCATCTTCGTCGCGGTGGCGGTCAGCGTGGCTCCCGCCATGTCGGCCATGGGCCGGGCCGAGTACCTGCGAGCCCATGCCCTTCTGGGCAAGGGCTACCACCCGTTGATGCCGATCCTGGTCAACGTCGTGACGCTCAGCGGGTTCGCGCTCGGCTTTCTCGCCGAGGCGCCGGGCCAGGCCCTGTTCCCGGTGGCGTCGGTACTGCTCATCGGGGTGCAGGCGGTCTCGCACCTCGGCAACGTCCCGATCAACCGCTCGCTGAGCGGTCTCGCCGCGGACGGCCCCTGGCAGGATCCGCGGCCGCTGTGGCGCGCCTGGCACCGGCTGCGTACGGCCCTCGCCGCGCTCGCCCTGGCCGCCGTCACCGTCGCGGTGCTCGCCGCCCGCTGAAGCACCGCCGAAGCACCGCTGAAGCACCGCGAAGCACCGCCGAAGCACCGCTGAAGCCCCCGCCGAAGCCCCGCCAAGAGGAGGAACCGCCATGCCACTGGACGCCATCACCTACCGCGTCCGTCCCGGCCACGAGGAAGAGCTCACCGAGGTCTTCTCACCGCACAACTTCACCCGGGTCGACTCGCCGGTCATCAAGGACACGTCGGGCGAGACCGTCGGGATGCTGCTGGGCACCGGGTTGTTCGTCCAGGGGGGCACCCTGGTCCGGGTGATCCACCACGACGGCGCGGGCGCCGCGCAGATCGCCCGGCACATGTCCGTACAGAAGGGGGTGCACGAAGCAGAGCGCGCGATCCTGCCGTACCTCACCGAGTCGCGCGACACCGAGACCCCCGAGGGCTTCCGGGAGCACTTCCACCGCAGCCTGATGACGGTGCTCGAGCAGCACAGCCCGGACGAGCGGCCCGCGGCCGGCACCGTCGCCCTGCGCTATCCGCTGCGCAGAGGCGCGGGGGCGGAGCTGGCCGCGGCCCGCGCCACGGCGAACCGGCAGGCGTCCCTGCGGCTGTCCGAGGGCCACCCGACGATCGTCCGTACGGCGCTCTTCCTGCACGAGGACACCCTGGTCCGGGTCGTCCAGTACGACGGCCATCCGTACGACGTGGTCGGCTATCTGTCGGACCGCTGCTTCGGCGAGGACGCGGAAGCGTGGCTCCAGCCCTATCTGGAGGGGACGGAGCTGCCCGGCCACCCGGACGCGTATCTGGCCGTCGTCCACCAGCAGGCCATGCTGTCGATCGCGCACATGTCCGTCCTGGGCGTCGACTGACGGCTCTTCCGCACGCTGCACTCGACGAAACCGCCGCCGGGCCGGAGAGGCGCGGCGGCGGTTTCCCGGTGTCTCACCCGGTCGTCACACCTCGGGATGGTCGAACCACTCGCCCAGCTTGGTGCCCATCAGCGGGCTGCCGCGCAGCTTCAGCTTCCCGGTCAGGAACGCCTTGGCCCCGGGCAGCTTGCCGACGCCCATCGCCAGCATGTCGGGGAGCTTGATCCCGATGGTGATGTCGGGGCTCTCGTGCTGCCCCTTGTCGGTGCGGCAGGTGCCGCCCTCGACGTGTACGTAGTGGAGCTTCTGGCCGTCGGCGGACGCGATGTCGAACTGGAAGACGCCCTTCTGCCCCTTCGCCTTCTCGGGGTTGAACTCCGACACCAGCAGGTCGAAGATCAGGCTCAGGGCGCCGTCCACCCCGCCGTCCCGCCGCGCCACCACGGCCTCGAGCTCCTTGGACGGAGTCTCCTCGACCAGCTCGATCAGCTCGGTCACCTGTTCCTGCTGCACGCTCATCCGTATCTCCCGGATTCCTAGGCTTCGGCCGTGGCGGCCGGTGACAGTTCATGGAGCGGTTCGAGGAGCTGCATCTCCCCGCCCGCGCGGATCTTCCAGAGCCGCTGGAGGTACGCCTGCTGCTCCGCGCTCTGCTCGAAGGCCCGGAAGGACGGCTCGTCCGTCCAGTCCGTCAGCACGGTGTAGCTGCCGGTCTCGCCGGCCAGCCGCAGCAGCTGCTGCCCGTGGTTGTCGGGGAAGCGGCGGACGGTCTCGGCGTGGGCGCGCCACAGCTCCTCGAACTCCGTCTCGTGCCCCTCGGCGATACGGATCCGCAGCAGGACCCGCAGCCCGGGGGTCACCGGTTCACCGCCGCCTGCTCAGCGGCGGCCTTCTCGACAAGGCCCTTGATCCGGGCCATCTCCCGGCGGGTGTTGGTGTTCAGCCGCTCGGTCATCTCCTTGTCGCCGAACGGCAGGCCCGACTTGACCGTGAACTCCTGCCGCCAGCGCATCTCCACGCCGCCGTCGGTCTCGGTATAGGTCCAGTGGAGGTCCATGTACTCGAAGGGGCCGGTCTCGATCCGCCGCGCCCGTACGGTCCGGGTGGCCGGGTCGGGCGTGCGCTCGGAGACCCAGCTCCAGACGGCGCCGTTCTCGTCGGGGTGCAGGGTGAGCCGGAACCGCACCGTCGTGCCCTCGCGGCCGAGGATCTCCGCCTTGGCGTACTCGGAGAACAGCTCGGGCCAGGTCTCGACGTCGTTGGTCATGTCCCACACCAGCTCCATGGGAGCGGCGATGACGATCGCGTTGTCGGTGGCGGCCATGTCAGACCGCTGCCAGGCTGCTGTTCACGTAGTCGATCACGGCTTGCGGGGAGTCCATCTCCTCGATGGCCTCGTCCGGGATCTGCAGGTCGTACTCGCGCTGGATCTGGCTGGCGATCTCCAGCACCGCGAGCGAGTCGTAGCCGATCTCGGTGAACGAGGTGGCGAGGTCGGACTCGGTGAGCTCCCTGCCGTCGAGCTCGCCGGTGCACCGGCTCATGATCGCCTTGAGGTCGTCGAAGCTGATGCTGCTCATCTGTTCCTCCTGGATACCTGGATAAGGGTGCTGGCTGGGGGTGCCGGCCGTACGGCGGTCGTGGCGGTCATGGCGGTCACGCGGCGCGCAGGACCACGGCGGCGTTGAAGCCGCCGTAGCCGCGCGCGAGGACCAGCGCGGTCCGCAAGGACGCCTCGCGCGGCCGGTCCGTGATCAAGTCGAGGCGGTACGAGGGGTCGGGGCGGGCGTTGACCGAGGGCGGGATCACCTGGTCGCGGAGCGCGAGCACCGCGGCGGCCACATCCAGCGGCGCGCCACCCGCGTAGAGCCGGCCCGTCATGGTCTTGGGCACGGATACCGGGACGGCTCCGGGGCCGAAGACCGCGTTGATGGCTTCGGCCTCCTGGCGGTCCAGCTCCGGTACGCCGTGGCCGTCAGCGAAGACCACGTCGATCTCCGCAGGCGCCACTTCGGCGTCGGCGAGGGCGAGTTCGGCCGCCCGCCTGAGCCCGGGCGGGCGGCCGGATCCCGGGCGCGGGTCGAAGGTCGCCGCGTAGCCCGCGAGTTCGGCGTAGACCCGCCCGGCGCCCCGGGCCCGCGCGTCGTCGCGGCTCTCCACGACGAGGATCGCGCCGCCCTCCCCGGGCACGTAGCCGCTCGCCTCGGGGTCGAAGGGCACGTACGCGCGGTCGGGTCTGAGCTCCTCGCTGAGCCGGCCGTTGGAGAGCTGGCAGACCAGCCCGTACGGGGACAGGGAGGCGTCCGTGCCGCCGGACACAACCAGCCGGGTGCCCTTGGCGAGGACCCGTCTGGCCTGCGCCAGGACGTCCAGGCCGCCCGCCTGCTCGGAGCAGAGCACCCCGCAGGGGCCGCGCATGCCGTGCCGGATGGACAGCTGTCCCGTGGTCGCCGCGTAGAACCAGGCGATGGACATGTACGCGCCCACGGCCTGCGGGCCCTCGGTGTAGAGCTTCTGCAGCTCCCGCTGGCCGAACTCGACACCGCCCGAGGAGTTGGCGGTGATGACCGCCATCTCGAGGTCGGTCATCGAGTCCGGGTCCACCTCGGCGTCGGCGAGCGCCTCGTTCGTGGCGCCGAACGCGTACTGCGTCATCGCGTCGGTCTCGCTGACGAGCCGCTGGGGCGCGTGGTCGGCCGGGTCGAAGCCGGTGGCCTCGCCCGCGACCTGCACCGGGTAGCGGCCGGGGTCGAACCGGCTGATCCGGCCCAGGCCCGACGTGCCGTCCAGGGTCGCCTGCCACCACGCCTCGCGGTCCAGCCCGTTGGGCGCGACCACGCCCACGCCGGTGATGACGGGTGCGCTCACGCCGCGCTCACCTCGATTCTCTTCGGCGAGGTGAGCACCACGGCGCTCTGGAAGCCGCCGAAGCCGCTGCCCACGCTGAGCACGACGTCCAGATCGGCCTCGCGCGCCGTGCCCGGCACGTAGTCGAGGTCGCACTCGGGGTCGCGCTCCTCGTAGTTGGCGGTGGGCGGGACCGTGCCGCGGTCCATGGCCAGCGCGCTCGCCGCGATCTCGATCGAGCCGATCGAGCCGAGCGAGTGCCCGACCATCGACTTGATGGAGCTCACCGGGATGCGGTACGCGTGCTCGCCGAGGCTCCGCTTGTACGCGGCCGTCTCGTGCCGGTCGTTCTGCTTGGTGCCGGAGCCGTGGGCGTTGGCGTAGTCGATCTCGTCCGGGTTGATCCGGGCCTCATCGAGCGCCGCCGTGATGGCCTCTCCCATCTCCCGCCCGTCCGGCCGCAGCCCCGTCATGTGGTAGCCGTTGGCGCGGGCCGAGTAGCCCGCCACCTCGCAGTAGATCCGCGCGCCGCGGCGGCGGGCGTGCTCCAGGTCCTCGATCACGAAGACCGCGGAACCCTCCCCGAGCACCAGGCCGTTGCGCCGCCGGTCGAACGGGCGGCAGGCGTGCTCCGGATCGTCGTTGCTGGTGGAGGAGGCCCGCAGGGTGTCGAAGCAGGAGACGGTGATCGGATAGATCGGCGCGTCCGTGGCTCCGGCCACCATCACCTCGGCCGAGCCCTCGCGGATCAGGTCGACCGCGTACCCGACGGCGTCGATGCCCGCGCAGCAGCCGGAGCTGACGACGGTCGCCGGGCCCTCGGCGGCGACAGCCCACGCCACCTCGGTCGCCAGCGAACTGGACATCACGTGCGCGTACAGGTGCGGCACCATGTAGCCCTGATCGACCAGCCACTGGCGGCCGTTGTCGCTGACGGTGCGGTACTCCTGCTCCATGGAGATGGCGTTGCCGACGCCGTTGCCGACGCTCACGCCGATCCGGTGCGGGTCCTCCGCGTCGAGGTCGAGCCCGCTGTCGGCCACTGCCTCGCGGGCCGCGACCAGCGCGAACTGGCCGGCCCGGTCGGTGCGCCGGATCTCCTGGTACGAGAGACCGGCCTGCTCGGGGTCGAAGTCGCACTCCGCGCCGATGCGGCTGCGGAACGGCGCCGGGTCGAAGAGCGTGATCCGCCGGGTCGCCGTACGGCCCTTGACGATCATCTCCCAGAACGCCTCGCGGCCGGGCTGGCCCGGGGCGACGACCCCGATGCCGGTGATCACCGCGCGTGCGCTCATCGCACGTCACCCACTTCGGGCAGGGTGCCCTCGCCGGGCAGCGGTTCGCAGTCGACATGGCCGAGGTCCGGGCGCGGGGCGAGCGGGCTGAGGAAGAAGGCGACGAAGGCCTGCTCGCTGCCCGGGTTCTCGATGCGGTGCCGGACGCCGATCGGCACCATGAAGGACTCGCCCGGCTCCAGCACCACCTCCCTGCCCTCGATCCGCAGCAGGATCCGGCCGCGGATGGCGTGGAAGAACTCCTCGGAGTACGGGTGGTAGTGCTCGGAGACGAACTCTCCGGGCTCGAGCGTGCCGACGCCCATGAATCCCGAGGTCGCTCCGCAGGTCTTGGGGCTGAGCAGGACACGCAGATCGCCGCCGCGCTTGCGGTTGGGCGGCACGTCGGCTATGGCGACCTTGGTCAGGTCGGAGGTCTGCATAGGGTGCTCCACAGGTGGGGACGGAAAAGCCGGGGACGGGGTGCGGCGGTACGTACGGCGGTGCTGGAGTGCGTACGGCGGGGCGGCGATGCATACGGCAGTGCGTGACAGCGGTGCGCGGTGTGACCGCGCACCGGGCGCTGCGGTGTCAGGGCGTCCAGCTGTAGAAGGGCTCGGCCATGGAGTCCTTGGGCTCCTGCCACGACGGGTCGTACGGCGTCATGTACTGCTGGAGCCGGGTGTTGATGTCCATGTAGAGCGGGTGGCTGCGAGCCTTGTAGAGGCTGCCGTTGATGGGCTCGTCCGCCTCGACCAGGTGGAAGTAGAGGCCGTGGAAGCGGAACAGCGTGCGCCGCTGGACGCCGATCATGTGCGGCAGATCGGTCGCGTCGGACTCGGCGAAGAGCGCGGCCACCTTGTCCGCGTCGTCGTGGTCCATCTTCGCGACAATGAGGGTGCGGTGCGCCATGGGGACTCCTTCACGGTATTGCCCGGAGCGGTCGGGCAGTTCGGGCAGCCGTCGGGCCCCTGAGCGGTGGGACCGTCCGTGCCCGGAGCGATCGGGCAGCTGTCCGAAATCGATGCTCGCCCTGGGGGCTTGAGACCGTGTCCAGGGCAACTCGACGTCAGATTTGAGGCGTTCTGTGGCGAAGTAATAGCGAGGTTGATCCGGCTGCGGCGGCGAATCCCGCCAGGTACGTCCAGAGCGGCAGGACGCCCACGAGGTGCGACAGCTGGCCGCCGAGGCCCGCGCCCAGGGCGGCCCCGAGGTAGAAGAGGCCCATCATCCGGGAGCCGTGGCCCTCGGGCGTCGACTCCGCGGTGGTGCTCAGGCCCACCGGGCCGAAGACCAGCTCGCCGCACGTCATGCACAGGAAGGCGGCCAGCAGCCAGGCGGCGGACACCAGCGTGGCCCCGTCGCCTCTCCCGCCTTCCGCGAGCCAGGCCCCGACCGCCAGTACGGCGAACCCGGCGCCCGCGCACAGCAGCCCCGCGGAGAACTTCCGCCCGACACCCGCCCTGGCGCCGATCCGCAGCCACAGCCAGGCGAACAGCGGCGCCAGCAGCAGCAGAAAGAGGGGGTGAGCGGACTGGAACCAGCTGGCCGGGACGGTGAAGCCCGCGATCTCCCGGTCCGTGTGCTCCCGCGCGAAGAGGCTGAAGACCGAGCCCAGTTGGCCGTACATCGCCCAGAACAGCACCGACGGGATGAAAATCCGCCGGTAGCCGCGGATCCGCGCCCGCTCGGCCTCGTCCAGCTCGGCACTGCGCAGCAGGCGCCGGAAGTACCAGACGGGCGCGGCCAGCGAGGCAAGCCCGCACAGCGCCAGTACGGGCCGCAGCGGCAGCCCGCCCGCGGCCGCGACACCGCCGCCCAGCAGCACCGCACCCGCAAGGCCCGCCCATGCTCGGCGGACGAGCCGGCGCAGCGCGGCGGGCGGCAGCGGGCGGCTGGGTCCGGTCACGGCGCCGCGCAGCGACGAGGCCCCGTGCAGGTACTGCAGGACGCCGAAGGCCATGCCGACCGCGGCTGCGCCGAACCCCAGGTGCCAGTTGACGCGCTCGCCGAGCGCGCCGGTGACGAGCGGGCCGATCAGCGCGCTCACCTGGATGCTCATGTAGAAGAGGGAGAAGGCCGCCTGGCGCTGTGAGCTGCTCGCCCCCGGGTTCATCTGGTCGAACATCACGGGGAGGTTGGGCTTGAGCAGCCCGGTGCCGCAGGCCACCAGGACCAGGCCCAGGTAGAAGGTGCCGTGCGCGGGCACGGCCATGCAGGCGTGGCCGGCCGCGATGACGAGGGCGCCGCTGAGCATCGCCCGGTGCGTGCCCAGCACCCTGTCCCCCAGCCAGCCGCCGGGCATGGCGGCCAGGAACGACGCGGAGACGTAGAGCCCGAAGAGGGCGCCCGCGGTGCCGTCGGACAGCCCGAGACCGCCTTCGGCCGCCGGCGCCGTCGCGTAGAGGAAGAGCAGCGCCTGCATGCCGTAGAAGCTGAAGCGCTCCCACATGTCGGTCATGAACAGCGTGCTGAACCAGCGCTCGCGGAACATCGCCCGGACCGGGCGGCCGGGGCCCTCCGGCGCGGTGGCCGGTCCGGTGGCGGGGGCCGCTGTGCTGCCGGAGGTCGTGCCGGCGGAGGTCATGCCGGCCTCCTCACAGCGATATCCCGCCGTCGATCTGCACCACTTGGCCGGTGATGTAGTCGGCGGCGTCGGACAGCAGGAAGGCGACCAGTTCCGCGACGGATTCGGCGCTGCCGAAGCGGCCCATGGCGACCTTCCCGAGGGCGGCTTCCCGGGCCTTGGCCGGCATGCCGTCGAGCATGTCGGTCTCGATGAACCCCGGGGCCACGGCGTTCACCCGCACCCCGTAAGGGGCGACCTCCTTGGCCAACGCGCGCGTGAGGCCGTTCAACCCCCCTTTGGCGGCGGCGTAGTTGCTCTGCCCGGCGTTGCCGTACACCCCGATGACCGACGAGACGTTCACCATCGCGCCCGACCGGCGGGTGATCAGACCGCGCAGCACCGTACGGCAGACGTTGAAGGTGCCGTCCAGGCTGGTGCCGACCACGGCCTGCCAGTCCTTGGCGGCCATCAGCGCCATCGGGCGGTCCCGCAGCACCCCGGCCGAGTTGACCACCGCGTACGGCGGGCCGAGCTTCTCCTCCGCCTCGCCGACGAACCTCTTCACGGCCTCGGCGTCGGTGACGTCGCAGGTCGCATGGTGGGCCGTGGCACCGGCCTCGGCCACCAGGCGGGCGGTCTCCAGGGCCGCCTCGTCCGCCGACCGCGAGCAGAAGCCGATGTCGTAGCCCGCTCGCGCCAGCCGGACCGCGACCGCGCGGCCGATGCCCCGCGACCCGCCGGTCACCAGCGCGCAGCGCCGTTCTTCTTCTCGCATCTCGTGTCCCTCCCATGTAGCGGCTAAGCGGTCCTGGGGAGGTAGGCGTGACGTCCCGCGTCGTCTGGTGCAGGGGGCACTCCCCCAGCTACCGCTGGGGATACCCCCACCCAGCGGTAGCTGGGGGAGCATCGCAAAGCGGAGGATCGTCCTCTGGGGTTCCCCATGCCGAAGGCCAGGGGAGGGCCTACTCGGACGACTCCGACAACGCAGCGAGGTGCCGCCCGCCGACGGAGTCGGCTGATGTCACTGCGGCGACGTGGGGCGTTGCGCCTACCTCCTCAGGACCGCTTAGGGCCGCGGCACGGCTGCCGTGGCCGTGCGCGAGCATCGTCCAGCGGCCTCGAGGCAGGCTCGAAGGGCCCGCGCCACGCTGTCGGCCATGGTGGAGAACCTCTTCGAACAGAACATCCTGTGGGCCGTACTGGCGGCGCTCTTCTGGGGATTCGCCGCACGCGGGGCCCGGCGGCTGGCCACCCGGCCCACGGGGGCGTCGATCCGGCGCAGAGCCCGGCTCGGCCTGATCCTGCTCTGCACCGCCCTGCTGGTGCTCGCCGTACGGGCCGCGCTGGCCGTCGCGCTCGCGGCGGAGGCGGGGTGGCTCGCAGGCGCCGACTACGTGCTGTTCGGGGCAGTGCCCGCGGCGGCCGCCGGAGCGGCGGCCGCCGGGCTGGCCGTGCCGGCGTACTCGCGCCTGGCCCGGCGCGGTGTGCTGGTGGCGGGCGCGGGCGCGGCGGCCGTGCGCGCCCGCGTCGGCGCTGCCGCGCCGGCCGGGGGCAGCGCGCAGCCGGAGCCGTCGGCGCCTCCTGCGCCGTCCGAGCCGGACAGGCCGTCCGCGGCGGCCGGGCCGTCCGAGATTCCCGGGCCCATCGGGGGGCCCACGGCGCCGCACGACGTCACCCTGCCGCTCCTGCGCCGCGCCGCGGCCGACCCGCGGCTGGTCGTTCCGGTCCAGGCCGGCTGTGCCGCGGCTCTCGCGGGCGCCGCCCTCACCCTCCACCCGCCCGCACCCCCGTTCACCGGCGTGCTCGTCCTCGAACTGGCCCTGCTGGGCGTGGTCTCGGGCGCACTGCTCCTGCTCCAGCAGCGGCGCAGGGCCGCGATGGAGGCTCCGGACTGGCGCCCGCCGTCCCGCTCGAAGCGCGTGCTGCGTGCGACGGCTGTGGTGACCACCCTCACCGTCCTGACCGTCGGCGGGTGCTCGCTCGCGGCGGAACAGAGCCGGTTGCCGGGCCGGATGGGGGAGTCCCACCACCAGCACTCGTACGACACCGGCGGCGGCCCGGCGGCCGGCGGGGCTCCCGTACGGGATCTCACCGCTCTCACCGGAGAGCGCAAGGGCAAGCCCGACCGGCGCTTCACGCTCACCGCGACGGAGCGCACGATGCGGCTGGCATCCGGGGAGAAGGTGGCCGCCCTCGCCTTCAACGCGCAGCTCCCCGGACCTGAGCTGCGCGTGCGCCGCGGGGAACTGGTCGAGGTGGTCCTGGTCAACCGGAATGTCGAGGGCGGGGTGACCCTGCACTGGCACGGCGTGGACGTCCCGAACGCCGAGGACGGCGTGGCCGGGGTCACGCAGGACGCGGTACGGCCGGGCGGACGGCACGTGTACCGCTTCCGGCCGGACCGCGCCGGAACCTTCTGGTACCACTCGCACCAGCAGTCCAGCAGCACCGTGGCGCGCGGGCTGTTCGGCACGCTCATCGTGGAGGAGCCCGCGGCCGGAACGTCCGGCGTGGACCGGACCGTCGTCGCGCACGCGTGGAGCATCGGCGGCGCCAAGCCGGCCGCGGGCGGGCCGCCTCGCGGCGGCGGAGGAGGCGGAGGACAGGGCGGAGGCGGTGGCCACGGCGGAGGCGGAGGCGCCCTCAGCGGCCGCAATGGACTCGGCGGTCAGCTCCGTACCGCGTTCGGCGACGACACCCGGCTGCGCCGCGAGAAGGTGGCCGCCGGCACCCCGGTGCGGCTGCGCCTGGTCAACGCCGACAACTGCCCCCGTACCTACTCGCTCGCCGGAACCCCCTTCAAGGTCGCCGCGATCGACGGCAACGAGGTATCAGGCCCGACGGAACTGCGGGACAACCGGCTGCGGATCGCGGGCGGCGGCCGGTACGACGTCACCTTCCGGCAGCCCGCCGGGCCCGTGCAGCTGATCGTGGTCGGCGACGCCAACGCCTCCGGCGGCGGCCAGGGACTCGAAGGGTGCGGCGAGGACGGCGCGTACGGAGAGAACACCACCGGCACCGCGTCCCTGCTGCTGGACCCCACCGGCAGAGCCGACCCCCCGGCGGCCGTCACCGGCCCGATCTTCAACCCCTTGCACTACGGCAAGCGCGCAAGCTCCCCCTTGGGCCCCGCCCCCCGCTTCGACCGCGACTTCCATCTCGTACTCGGCAACAGCTTCGGGTTCTTCGACGGCAGGCCCATGGCGCTGTGGACCATCAACAACGCCGTCTATCCCGACATCCCGGCCCTGCTGGTACGCGAGGGGGACCTGGTGCGCACCACCTTCGTCAACCGCAGTCTCGACGACCACCCGATGCACCTGCACGGCCACCGCATGCTCGTCCTCTCCAGGAACGGCGAGCGGGCGACGGGCGGCCCGTGGTGGACGGACACCCTGAACGTGGAGCCGGGCGAGCGGTACGAGGTCGTCTTCCGCGCCGACAACCCCGGCCTGTGGATGGACCACTGCCACAATCTCGACCACGCGCGCGACGGAATGGTGCTGCACCTGGCCTACGACGGGGTATCGAGCCCCTACGAAGCCGGAAGGTCCACCGGCAATCTGCCCGAGTGACCTTCCGGGCCTGCCGTGAAGGGCCCTTCCGCGAGCAGCCGTTCGCGTGCCTCGCGTACGCTCCGCCGGTCCGCCTCGGGCCCCATGGCCCGGGGCGGCAGCGTGGACACCACCGCGCTGCGGCCCGTACGCACGGCCTCGTGCCCCCGGGCCAGCACCGCCAGGCTCTGCGAAGGACCCGCCTCGACCAGCAGCCGGTCGCCGTCGCGCAGCACCCGGTCCAGCGTCGGCCAGAACAGCACCGGAGCGGTCGGCTGCACCGCCCAGAACGCCGGGCCGGCCGCCTCCTCCTCGGAGAGCAGCCGCGTGGTGTAGGCGGAGTAGAGCGGGATACGCGGCCGGGCCGGCCGCAGTCCGGTGATGAGCGCCTCGGTCCGCGGCACGAGCGGTGCCAGCGCGGGGCTGTGGTACGGGGTGCGGGAAGCGAGCCTGCGGCAGGTCCTGCCGTCCTCCACCAGCCTCCGCTCGGCCACGCCCAGCGCCGCTTCGGGACCCGAAAGCACCGTGTGGCGCGGTGCGTTCACCGCGCCCACCACCACGCCGTCGCCCAGGTACGCGGAGAGCTCGTCCGGCGCGGCCGCCACCGCGAGCATCCCGCCTGCCGGGGTCGACTCCTGCATCAGGACCCGCTCCCACAGCAGCCGGACCGCGTCCCCGAGACCGAAGACCCCGGCGAGCACGGCCGCGGCGAACTCGCCCATGCTGTGCCCGAGATACGCGGCGGGGCGCACACCCCAGCTCTCGACCAGGCGCCCCATCGCGTAGTCCACGGCGAACAGCAGGGGCGCGGAACGGACATCGGCGTCCATCGGCTCGGCGGGCACCTGCGCCAGCCAGTCGGCCCGTACGGCCTCGCCCTCGGGGCCGAGGCAGCGCAGGACGGAGTCGACGGCGTCGGTGAAGACCGGCTCGTGCCCGTAGAGTCCGGCCGCCATCTGCACATGCTGCGCTCCCGTCCCGGGGAACATCAGGACGACGGAGCGGCGGTGAAGGTGTGTCATACGGCGTGTCATACCGCGAGGCTGGACGCCACAGGTCGAGCCGTACTCCACCCGGATGTCCAGGAGCCGTCGAGCCCCTCTTGAGCCGCCTCACGCACGCTGTCCCGCATGAGCGTTGCCGAGGAAACGCCCCTGAGGCCCCTGACGTCCCCGACCTCCCCGACGCCCCCCACGGCCCCCACGGCCCCCACGCCCCCGAGCGCGGCGGCTCCCGCGGACGGCCACCTGCGCGACCGCGCCGCCGAACTGGCCGAGCTGCACGAGAACGTGCGGCGCGGGCCGAGCGAGCGGGCGACCGAAGCGCAGCACGCCAAGGGGAAGCTGACCGCCCGCGAGCGGATCGCGCTCCTCTTCGACGAGGGCACCTTCACCGAGGTCGAGGAGCTGCGCAGGCACCGGGCCACCGGCTTCGGCCTGGAGGACCGGCGCCCGCACACCGACGGCGTCGTCACGGGCTGGGGGCAGGTGCACGGCCGTACGGTCTTCGCCTACGCCCACGACTTCCGCATCTTCGGCGGAGCGCTCGGCGAGGCCCACGCCGAGAAGATCCACAAGCTGATGGACCTCGCGGAGGCGGCGGGCGCCCCGATCGTCGGCCTGTGCGACGGCGCCGGCGCCCGGATCCAGGAGGGCGTCACCGCGCTCGCCGGATACGGCGGCATCTTCACCCGGAACGTCCGCAACTCCGGTGTCATCCCGCAGATCAGCGTGATCCTCGGGCCGTGCGCCGGCGGCGCCGCCTACTCCCCCGCGCTGACCGACTTCGTGTTCATGGTGCGGGGCACGGCGCAGATGTTCATCACCGGGCCCGACGTGGTCCAGGCGGTGACCGGCGAGGTCATCACGCACGACGCGCTGGGCGGCGCCGACGCCCACGCATCGGTCTCGGGCGTGGCGCACTTCGCCTACGACGACGAGGAGTCGTGCCTGGAGGACGTACGCCATCTGCTGTCCCTGCTGCCGTCCAACAACCGCGAACTGCCCCCGGCCGAGCCCACGACCGACGCCGCGAGCCGCCGCACCGACTCCCTGCTGGACCTGGTCCCGGCCGACCCCAGCCGCTCGTACGACATGCGGGCGGTGGTCGCGGAGATCGTCGACGACGGCGACTTCTTCGAGATCCAGGAGTCCTGGGCCACCAACATCATCTGCGCCCTGGCCCGCCTCGACGGGCAGACGGTCGGCATCGTGGCCAACCAGCCCGCGTCCTTCGCCGGGGTGCTGGACATCCACGCCTCGGAGAAGGCCGCCCGCTTCGTCCAGACCTGCGACTCCTTCAACCTTCCGATGGTCACCCTGGTCGACGTCCCCGGCTTCCTGCCCGGCGTCGACCAGGAGCACGGCGGCATCATCCGGCACGGCGCCAAACTGCTCTACGCCTACTGCAACGCCACCGTGCCGCGCGTCCAGCTGATCCTGCGCAAGGCCTACGGCGGCGCGTACATCGTGATGGACTCCCGCTCCATCGGCACGGACATCTCGCTGGCCTGGCCCGGCAACGAGATCGCGGTGATGGGCGCGGAGGGCGCGGCGAACGTCGTCTTCCGCCGCGAGATCGCGGCGGCCGCCGACCCGGAGGCGGCCCGCGCCCGCCTGGTCAAGGAGTACCGCTCCGAGCTGATGCACCCGTACTACGCGGCTGAGCGCGGCCTCGTCGACAGCGTGATCGACCCGGCCGAGACCCGCAGCCGCCTCATCGGCGCCCTGGCGATGCTCCGCGCCAAACACGCCCCGCTGCCCAGCCGCAAGCACGGGAACCAGCCCCAATGAGCGGCCCGTTCGACGCGGTCCGCATCGTCCGCGGCAAGCCGCTGCCGGAGGAACTGGCAGCCGTGGTCGCGATCCTGGGCGCGCTGGCCGCCGCGGGGGGTGACGCGGTGACGGCGGCACCACCCCCGGCGGCCCCGTGGACCCGCCCGACGGGATGCCTCCCGTCCCAGGCCTGGTCCACCCGACGCCCTCCGGCCTGGCGTACGGCGTAGGGCGGGGTTGCGGGGCTGCTGCTGGTGGACGCGCTGTGCGCCACGTGGGGGCGCACCAGGACCGGCGACCGGCAAGTCGGTCGTCGCGGGTATTGCACAGCACCTCGGCTGATCGGCAGGAGGGGGACAACCGGGAGCGGAGTACGCCCCCTCCGCAACCGCATCAGCGCAACCGCATCAGCCGGACCGGCAGGTCACTTTCATCTGCCCCGCGGCGTGATGGGCGTACGTGGGCCCGTCCTCGTCCCAGTCCTGGCCGCGGTCCAGCAGCTTCACGACGATGCGGCCGCCCTCGACGCGGAAAGTGCCCGCGTCGACCAGCTCTCCCCGGTGCGCGATCTGGTCGATACGGAAGGGGGTCACGTCGGCGTACCGGCCGTCGAGGTCGGTGAGCACCATGTAGGTCGTCGGGTTGCCGGCCACGGAATGGTCGTCGCCGCGGGGAATGTACACGCCGACGTCGCACCGGTCCGAGTCCTCGCCGACCGACCACCACCACTCGGCCCCGTTGCCCCGGTCTCGGTCCCGGTCCCCCGACATGGGGACACCGGAGAAGGAGCCGTCGCACGAGCTTCCCTCGTAACCCCCGGGGCTGACGGTGAACCAGCCTTCGATGCCGTTGTGCCAGACGCCGTGCTCCTCGTAGCCGCCGCCCTCGGGCGAGGCGCAGCCGTGCCCGGCCCAGGCGGAGTACGTGATGGGGCCCGGCCGTGGGGCCGGCTCTTCCCGCGTGGGCTTGGGGCTGGGCTTGGGCGTCGGCGGCGGGGTGCGGGTGGGCTTGGGCTTGGGTGACTTCGAGGAGCGGCTGGGGCTCGGCTCGGGTTCGGCCACTTCACCTGTCGGCAGGATCAGGCTGGGTTTGGGCGCCTCCAGCTCCGTCTCCGGCCCCGCCTGCTCCGTCCGCGAGGCCGAATCCGCCGATGGGGCCGGGGACTCCGTCAGGAGCACTACGCCGGCCAGCGTGCTCAGCGCCAGGAGAGCGAGAGCGCCCACTGCGACGGCCACCTTGCGCGGGCCCGAGAGCGTGGTCCAGCGGCCGTAGAGCGTGTCACGGGTGATCCAGGGATCCGACGGATCCGAGACGAGGAAACGGCACGCGCAGGGCCGCTCCGACAACGGCCTGTCTTGACCGCCGCACCGCTCACACGCCATCTGCCGGTTCCCTTGGTATGTACTTTTCAGCCATCTGTGATCTAGGGGGAGGACCACTATGCACGAGCGCGGTTGTCCCAGGTAAGGGTCAATCCCAGGTTTCCCGCCGGTAGCCCGATCCCGCTTGTCCCAGGCGCCGTTGACGACTCTTTTCAGCCTTCGCCGACGCCCATCGCACGGCCCGCCACCCCAAGGCCCGTGGACCCGTGGTGCCGTCCAGAAGGGTGTGCCCTCCTCGCCACGAGGACTGCCCCGACACGCGCCGTCATCCGCCGCCTTCAACGACCCACAGGGCATCCACAGCTGCCACCCAGGGCGCTCTCATACTCGAACCATAGGTTCCGCGACATGGCTAAAGACGAACAGCACCCACGCCCCGCGACGGACGAGAGCTTCAACCATTCCCACGCCAAGCCGGTGCCCAGTCGGCGAAAAGTCCTGACCGTACTGGGCGGAGTCGGGCTCGGAGCGGCCGGAATCGCAGCCTACGCCGCCAATGCCTCGGCCGGACCGGCCGACTCCGCCGCGGACGTGCCCGCCACCGACTCCACCGCCGGCGGGGCGGCCGGTGCCACAGCCTCGCAGTGTGTCCTCACCGCTGAGCAGATGACGGGCCCCTACTACTTGGAGGACGAGAAGGTCCGCCGCGACATCAGGGAGAACCGTCCCGGTGTCCCGCTCGCCCTGACCTTCCAGGTGGTGGACACGAAAACCTGCAAGCCCCTGCGCAATGCGGCGGTGGACATCTGGCACTGTGACGCCGGTGGCGTCTACGGCGGCTACACGGCCATCTCCCCGGACGAGCCCTACGACCCCAGCAAGGCCGACGAGAATGGGCACGTCCCCAACACCGACAACACGACATTTCTGCGCGGAATCCAACTCACCGACGCACACGGCAAAGCGACCTTTGAGACGATCTTCCCCGGCTGGTACTACGGACGCACGACCCACATTCACCTCAAGGTGCATTACGGCGGTGAGGTCGGAGGCGGGACGTACGAGGACGGACACGTCGCCCACACCGGTCAGGTCTTCTTCGCCGACGAGGTGGCCGACGCCATCGCCAAGCTCGATCCGTATGCGCAGCACACCGGAACCGAGCGGGTCAAACTGACCGATGACCGCACCGGTCAGTCTGCGGGCCCGGCCTCGGTGGTCGCGCTCAAGCAGGTCAGGCCGGGCAGTTACAGCAAGGGGCTGACCGGTTCGATCGTGGTGGGCGTCGACCCGGACGCGACACCGCCGGAGGCCGGCGGTCGCCCTCCGAGCACCTCTCCCTGATGCCTCTCCCGTCAGGAGGGAAGAGGCGGCTGGATACACGGAGTTGATCGAGCCCAGTTGACCTGCGATGACAACGCGGCAGCAACTGTCCACCGATGGTGCCGAGTTCCCGCGCTCACCTTCGCCTGGATCGTCCCCTGGGGGCGGTCCAGGCGCATGGGCATGCGAGGGCTCCTGCTCCGAATGGCCCGCTCCCGATGCGGGAGGGTCCTTTCCTGGCTGTGGTCACAACCCGCGTTGACGCGTTTCGGTGCTTCCCCCCTCGAAGGCAACCCAGTGCGGTACTGTGAACACTCTCGGTCACTTGGGGGTTACTCCACTGCCGTAACTGCGGCTTCGGAGTCCTACTTTGATCCAACGCGGCATCAGGAGGGACATGCCCGTCACCGATCCCACCGTTGACGACCTCTTGGTCTTCCACTTCGAGTGCCTGCAAGGCATGTACTTCTCCGACTACCAGCAGGTCGAGGGTGGGTCTCTGCTCTTCAGCGATGCCATCGAGGACCCTTACTACAATTTCTTTGCCCCTGGATCGCCGTTAGCCGAGGTCGCCGTGCCCGCCTCAGTCGAGGAGGAATTCGCCCGGCGTGGGCGTCAACCGGCCGTGTACCTCACTCCACAGGCGACAGGTGCACACGGCCCGTCCGTTGCCGACACCGACGTGTGGGCCACGGACGCCTGGCTGGTCGGCGATGCCCAGTCGCTGGCCTCCCCCGACGACGGAGGCCGGAATCTGCGCGTCTTCACCGTGGGACCTGCCGAACGTGACACCTATGTCGCTGTTTTCACCGAGGCGTACTCCGGAGGCGACCCGGACGACCCCTACGGCCAACTCGACGCCGCCTACTCCGAGAGTCTGCGGGCCTCCTTCGAAGCCGATGTGCCCGGGTACCGCAAGCACTACGTCATGGCGACTTCCGGCGAGAAACCGGTCGGGGTGGCTGCGATGTTCACAGCCGGTTCCCTGGCCGGCGTCTACGGCGTCGGCACCATCCCGACGCACCGCCGGGCGGGGGTCGGCGCGGCGATGATGGCGTACCTGGCACGGATCGCCGCTGAGGACGGCGCGGCCCAGATCATGCTGCAGACCGAGGCCGGATCAGCCGTCCAGCGCTGGTACGAGGGTCTCGGTTACCGGCACGTCTTCGATGCCTCGTACGTGCCCCTCACCAGAGCGCCGAGTGCATGACCGGCCCCATAGGCGGCCCGTGGGCAGCGGGTCCTGGAGCAGACGACTCGGGAGCAGACGCTCCCTCAGCTGAATCGGTGGGCCCGTTACGCCACCTCCGCGGGCTCAACATCGTCGATGTCGTCCAAGGGGAGACCAGGAAGGCGTCAGTGACGGTCTCCTCCGGTCGGATCGCCGCGCTGGATGAACCGCCCCCGGAGAACGCGGAGATACTCGACCTGGACGGGTGCTGGGCAACCCCATCCTTCGTGGACATGCACGCGCACGTCACCTTCGAGCCTCGCATCCACGACGGGGCGATCACGTTCGCCTTCGACGAGCCCGCGGAGCTCGGCGCACTGCGGGCGGTGCAGAACCTCACGGAAGCGCTGCGCAACGGCATCTGCCTGGTCAGGGACGCCGGTGGCCGCCAGTCCCACCTCGCGGCGGCGAAGCGCTACCTCGGCACAGGGCACTTGCTCCTCCCCGATCTCGTCACCAGCGGCGAACCGCTGTGCCGCCCGGACGGCCACGGCTCGGTGTTCGGGCAGCACCTGTCTCCGTCCAGGGGGATCGGGCAGCTCGTCGAGGAGCACGCCGCGTCCGGCCACGAGTGGCTGAAGATCATGAACGGCCCCGAGCTGTGGCACGAACCGGAGCTGGCGGAGATCGTCTCGTCGGCACACCATGCCGGGCTGCTCACGGCTGTGCACGCCTTCACACCTGAGGGAATCCGGGCGGCGGTCCGAGCGGGCGCCACCACCGTGGAGCACGGCATGGTGGCCGACCCCGAGCTCATCGCGGAGGCCAAGGAGCGGTCGACAGCCTTCGTGCCGACCGCATACTGCTCGTGGATCTCGTTGCGCCCCCGCTTCACCCGAACCCAGCCAACATCCGAGGTGGCCATCCTCGACTACTGGTACAGGTATCTGGACGAGTGTCGTCCGCCCCACCTCGCCGACGGACTGCCCGTGCTTCCCGGCACCGACGCCGGATGCGCACCCTGCACTTTCGACGACTACGTGGATGAGCTGATCCGGTTCGAGCGCTGGGGGACGGACCCCTTAGAGGTACTGCGGAACGCAACCATACGTGCGGCACAACGGCTGGGCAGAGCAGAGCTGTTCGGTTCGATCGACGTCGGCAAGTGGGCAAACCTCATCGTCACGGAACGTGACCCGACTGCGGGCACCACCGCCCTGCGGCATCCGGCACTGGTCCTCTACAAGGGGAGCGGTGTCGTCAACACTTTGGGGGAGAGATGGCCCTGACCGCTCCGCTCAATGTGCACTGGGAGCTCACCAACCTGTGCAACCTGAAATGCGTGCACTGCTACCAGCAGGACGACGGCCCACGCATGGGCCTGCCCTCGGCAGACGTGCTGAGCCTCATCGCCCGCCGGATCGTGGAGGCGGGAGTATTCGAGGTCACCCTCACCGGCGGTGAGGTGCTGCTCGTACCCCAGTTGCGCAGCCTCGTCGCCTTCTTCAACGCCAACGGCCTGCGCCCGCATATCACCTCGAACGGCATGCTGGTGGACGACAGCACCGCCGCATGGCTCGCCGCCGCAGACGTCACCTTCCAGGTCAGCCTGGATGCCGCGGACCCCGACCGCCACAACGCCGTCCGCCGCTCCCCGCATGCGTACGCGAAAGCCCTCGCCGGGGTTTCCCGGCTCGTCGAGCGCGGTGTGGAAGTCTCCTTCGCCTACACCGCCATGCCGGACAACCTGGAGGAGATCGAAGGCGTGGCCGCTCTCGCGGCGGAGCGGGGTGTGCGCCGCGTGTGCGTCGGCGAGGTGCTGCCGGAGTTCGGCAGTGCGGCCGACCGGAGACGACTGGAACTGGCCGCCGAGCCGTTCGGGCACTTCGTAGCCGGATTGCAGGCACTGCGCGACCGATACCGCGGTCGGGTCGATATCGCCGCGGCGCTGCTCTCCGGGCACCTCCACGACCCGCAACTGCGCGCCTCCCCCTGCACGGCTCTCGACCGGGACCTGGCGATCCTGCACGACGGCTGGGCCTACCCGTGCCCGTTCGTCAGGGACCGCCGACAGCGACTGGGCCATGTGCGGCAGCAGGGCATCCGCGAAATCTGGTCCAGCCCCGCGGCCCGGCGCTTCCGCGCTGAGAAGCAGACGCGGGCGTCGAAGCACTGCGTGGAACCGAGCAATCGGTCGGAACCCGTCCTCGTACAGCTCGGTCCGGCTCCCGTCGCCCCAGTTCCCGTCCACAAGGAGGAACAGTGACCACATCCGTCGAGCTTCCCGGCTTCGCCTCCCGTCAGGAGGGCGACGGCTTCGTTCTCCACGTACACGGCACCAGCAGGTACCTGTACGCCAACGCGAGCGCACACGAAGCCCTGAGCGCCCTTCGTTCGGGCAGCCCCGCCCACGAGGTGGCCTCGGCTGTGGCCACCCGGTACCCGTCGGCGGCCGACCGGGCCGACAGGTTGCTTGCAGAGCTGGTCGAGGTGGTGGCCGGGCAGCGAGAGCGGGCCGGCGCAGCCGACGGCGCGGTCCCCCGCATCTGTCCCCTCACGGATCTGATCGGCGACAGCGCCGACCGGTGCGAGACCTTCGGCATGCCCCTGTAACGCCTCTCCGATTCAAGGGTGGTGGTCCCGATACCTGCGATCAGCAACACGCTCATCTATGTCGAGAAACAGCTCATCCTGCCCATCGGGGTCAAGCTTGTCGGCTCTTCCCTGGCCGCCCGCAACAGTGAGCAGGTCAGCGGGGGCTTCAGCTGGTTCCTGGCCGCCAAGCTCGGGTACGCGGCCGAGTCAGGGGCCGACATGTACCTGGCGGACCTCTTCCCCGAAGACATCTTCTCGTTCGCCTATGCCGAGATCAACGACCGGAATCTAGGGGTCCGCGACTTTGCGGAGGCCGTGGGAAGCCGCCGCATAACGCCTCCCGATGTCGTGACCATCGACGGGACGCTCCGCTTTCCCGACATCACCCCGCAGGTGTACGACCCGTTCCGGCCGCCCGTCATCAACATCCCCAACCAGTACAGCGTGTACGGCTACCAGTGCTTCACGGGTGTGCTCGAGAACGGCGGGTTCGAGATCCCCGTCTACTTCCTGGTGGAGTCGGCCGAGCTGGTGTTCTACGCGCACAACAAACCAGTTGAAGTCGTCGGGGTCGTGAAGTGGTCACCCAGTTACGAGGTCGCGGGGCACGCGCTCAACGGGATCGTGCTCGCCGCGGCGCTCCTGCTCCGCCGGTGAGGAAGAGGCCGTGATCCAACGCCGTCCACAGCCACCCGCCCTCGGGCTGGTGGACGTCATCTACGTCACGCCGTGGGTGATCGGCGCGTTGGTGCTGCACGACGTGGCGAACACCCTGACGCTGGCCTTCATCCCCCTGTTCGTCGCGAGCTGGTGGCAGGACTGGCAGTCCGCACGGGCCGCCACCTCGTACTTCTCCGGCGAACTCGTGGGATTCGACGCCCTGACCGCCGGGAACTACATCGCCCTGGCCGACGGATGGAGCCGACCGGTGCCGGACGGGGCGTGGCTCAGCACTCCTACACTGATCAGCTGGACGGGCGTGTTCGCCATTTACATCAGCTGGAACCTGGCAGTGATCAGAAAGGCCGACCCGCCGACCCGGCGGGCCTTCCTGCGGTTCACCATCGCCGAACTGCCCCTGCTGGCCATCGGCTGCACCCTGGTCGCCCTGCAGCTCGGTTTCGACGACGAGCCGGGCTGGGTGCACCCCGCGGGCGTGGGAACACTTGCTCTCGCACATGCCGCGCTCCTGGTCTTCTGGCGGCTGATGTCCCAGAAAGAGCAGTAGTGGACACCCCTCTGGTCTCGGCCGACTCCCACATCGTGGAACCACCGGCCCTCTTCCGGGACCGCCTCGACCGTCGTTGGCAGGAGCACGCACCCCGCCTCGTACCGGATCGCGACGGCGGCGAGCGCTATGTGTTTCCCGGCTCCACGCGGTCCGTCGGTCTGGGGCTCGCGGCCTCGGCCGGAGCGCCGGGAGACGACCTGATGGAGACGGGCACCCGATTCGCCGACATCCGGCCAGGCGCATGGCAGCCGGGTCCGCGTCTCGCCGACCAGGACGCGGACGGCGTCGCCGCCGAAGTGCTCTATCCCACCGTCGGGTTGTTTCTCCTCCGCCACCTCAACCGGGAGTTCTCAGCCGCGTGCATGGCCGCGTACAACGGCTGGCTGGCGGACTTCTGCGCCGCGGCCCCGGACCGGCTGATCGGCTGTGGCGCCTCCGCCGTCACCGCCCCCGAGGAAGCAGCCCGAGACCTCCGCCGCATCCGCGACTCGGGCCTGAAGGGCGCCGTCGTGCCTCTGGAGCCGTCCGCCGGGGGCTACGCCGACGAAGAGTTCGATGTCCTGTGGGAGACGGCCGCCGAACTGGAGATGCCGATCACCTTCCACGCCCTGCCCCCGGTACGGCAGGCGCCCGCCGCAGGCCCAGGGGCCGCGGCGATCCTCCCCCTCTGGGACGCGCAGGAACTGCTCACCGGACTCGTCCTCGGCGGCGTCCTTCAGCGCCGCCCCGAGCTGCGTCTGGTGTTCGCCGAGTTCGATGCCGGCTGGGTGCCCCACTTCCTGCAGCGCCTGGACCACTACTTCCACCGGCATTACAGGTGGCTGAAGCTCGATGGCCGGATCGACCGTCCACCGTCGGAGTACATCGCGCGTTCGGTTCACTTCACGTTCCAGGACGACCCCGTGGCCCTCCGGCTCACCGGCCCGGCCTGCTCAAACCTCATGTGGGCGAGCGACTTTCCGCACGCGGAGTCGACCTGGCCGACGTCCAGGTCGGTCGCCTCGGCCTGCGACGGCCTCATCCCCGCCCAGTTGCACAGGGACGTCTTCGGAGACCGAGCGCGGGCCCTGTACGGCATTCCCTGACGATGCGGGGCGCACGCTCCCAACCAGCCTCTCAAAAGCGCGAGTTCAACGATGGACGAGGGCGAAGAGGGAGGGAAAAATGAAAGGATGACGGCGGCTGGCGGACGAGGTCCAGGACAGCCGGGACACAACGAACGGACCGCAGAAACCGGAGAAGATGCCACCCACCGCCTCCTCTCAGCCGCCCCTGCTCCGCGATGTCATCGACATCAAGCCGTCCATCTCCACCTCCGACTTCGTTCTGAAGCTCGCGGAGGCGGTGACCGAGGAGGGCAGCGCCAAGGCCCTCGGGGACTATGTGGTCACCGAGCGCCTGCTGGAGAACTTCGACGAGGCCCTCGGACTGATCAAGGCGGCGTTGGACGGGCACGTCCAAGGCGGCGTATCTGCACGGTTCGTTCGGTTCCGGTAAGTCGCACTTCATGGCGGTGCTGCACGCCCTGCTACGGGGCGACCGGGCGGCCCGCTCCCTGGCCGAGTTCGACCCGGTGCTGGGCAGGCACGAATGGCTCTCGGCCGGGCGGAACTTCCTGCTGGTGCCGTACCACATGCTGGGTGCCAAGTCGCTGGAGCAGCGTGTGCTGGGCGGGTACGTGGCGCACGTCAGCGCCCTCCATCCGGATGCGCTGACCCCGCAGGTCTACCGGACGAACACCCTGTTCGCGGACATCCGGCGGTTACGGGACCGGATCGGCGACGAGGCGTCCATCGCGGGGCTGGACCGCCCGGATCCGGGAGCGCAGGACGCGCAGCACCATGACGATGGCGATGACGAGTGGGGCGATCCCTTCGCCTGGAACACCGAGCTCCTCGACCGGGCGATGGAGGCGGAGCAGTACGACGGCGGCGAGTACCGCGAGGACGGGAGCCCGGAGCCCCTCCGGGCTCGACCTGGTCGACCCCACCACCTCGACCGAGCTGCGGGCCAAGCTCGTCCACGACGCGATGAGCTGGTTCCCCGGCTTCGCCAAGAACGCCGCGGAGGACGAGTACGGGTTCATATCCCTGGACGCCGGGCTCGCGGTCATCGCCGCGCACGCCAAGTCGCTGGGCTACGACGGGCTGATCCTCTTCATGGACGAGCTGATCCTCTGGCTCGCCAACCGCATCCACGACCAGAAGTTCGTCTCCCGCGAGGCCGACAAGATCACGAACTTCGTGGAGGGCTCGGACTCCCGCCGGGCCGTGCCCATCGTGTCGTTCATCGCCCGCCAGCGCGACCTGCGCAAGCTGGTCGGCGAGGAGCTGTCCGGAGCGGCCGAGACCGCGATCCAGGACAGCCTCAACCTCGCTTCCGGCCGCTTCGACAAGATCACGCTGGAGGACCGCAACCTCCCGCAGATCGCCCACGCGCGCCTGCTCCAGCCCAAGGACGACGAGGCGAAGTCCAAGCTGGACGCGGCGTTCGCGAAGGCCAAGCGGTCCGGCGGGCCGGCCGTCTGGGACGTACTGAGGACGTCGAGCGCTACCTGCACCGGCCCGGCAGCATCGACAGCCCGCAGCTGAGCGAGCGCTGCCACGGCTTCGTCGGCGACAACCGGCTGATCTGCACCCTCCTCCTCTCCGCCCTGGCTCCCAGTGTCCCGGCTCTGCGCGATCTGACGATCCGGCGGCTGGCTGCGCTCAACCACGGTTCGGTCGTCTCCCCCATCCCGGGAGCCGAGGTGGGGGCGATCAAGTCGAAGGTCGCCGAGTGGGCGTCCCGCTTCCCGGAGATCAAGGAGATGGGCACCCAGGTCAACCCGGGCGTCCGCCTGGAGCTGGCCGGCGTGGATGTGGACTCGGTCATCGCCAACGCCAATGTGAACGACAACCCGGGCAACCAGCGTGCACTGCTCAAGCGGCTGCTCGCCGAGGAGATCGGCTTCACGGCCCACGACGGGAGGATGGGAGCCGATGAGCTGACGCTGGTGTGGCGTGGCTCCAACGGGGTGCTTGAGATCGTGGTCGGCAAGATCACCGACTCGGACGACCTGGCGGACCACGAATTCTCACCCACCGACGCGTCACTGTGGCGGCTGGTGGTCAGCCTTCCTTACCACGAGGGCGAGTTCGGGCCGGTCGAGGACGCCAACCGGATGCGGTCGCTACGCAATCTGCCGGGGGAACGTCCGCGTACGGCCGCCTGGATACCGGCGCATCTGTCGGCAGCCCGGTTCCAGGACTTCCGGCGGCTGGTCACCATCGACTATGCCCTCGCCGACGCCCGGCGCTTCGACACCCAGTACGCCTCCCATCTCAACGCCGACAACCGGGCCCGCGCCAGGACACTGCTGGAGGGCCAGCGCACCTCGCTGACCAGGATGGTGAAGCGTGCGCTCAAGCAGGCGTACGGGCTGGCGGAGAAGAAGCCCACCGATGTGGAGCCGGGCCACGCCGACCACTTCGAACCGCTGCCGGACGTACCCGTCTGAAGCCCTCGGTCGGGCAGTCGCTGCGGGACGCGGCCCGGCACATCGCGGGCAAGCTGCTCGCCCACCAGTTCCCCGCGCACCCCGACCTGGATCCGGACCGGACCGGCGTCGCCGTGCGCCCGGCCGATGTGCGGACCGTCTTCGCCCGCGTACGGGCCGCCACCGAAGCCACCGACCGGCGGGTGGAGGCGCCGTCCAAGGAGCGGGAGGCGATGCGGAACATCGCCGCGCCGCTCGGTCTGGGCACGCAGAAGGAGGCGTACTTCGAGCTGGCCACCCGCTGGCGCGACCACTTCCTGCGGCAGGCCAGCACAGAGGGAGTCACCGGCGACCGGGTGTGGGTGCGCACAGGCGCGGTGCTCGACCCGGCGCCCGAACTCGCCCAGATCAAGGCCGGGGACGCTCTGCGTGCCCAGCCGCTGCCCGAGGAGTCGGTGTGGGCCCAGGCCCGGCACCGGTACGAGGAGATCTTCGGCGAGAAGGCTCCGGCGCTGCGGCGCGGCCGGATCGTCAGCCAGTTCGCCCGGCGGATCCTGAGCCAGGCGCGCGCGTACCAGCCGCACGCTGCCGATCTGGTACGGGAGTTGGAGAAGCACGTGGAGCTGCTCGGCCTGCACGAGACCGACGACGACGGGCGGCTTGCCCTGGCGCGGCGGTCGTTGGGGCTGCTGGACGCGCTGCTTGCTACCGACCCGGGCGCGGCGGGCGGTGGCGGGGCCGCCAAGCGGACGGTTGCGGCACTGGCGGACTTCGACCTGGGTGGAGTCCCGGCCGACCGGTACGGGGTGTCGGTCAAGCAGGCGCAGCAGGTCGCCGCCGCGCTGGCGGGCGCGGCGTGGGACATGCTGCGGCTCGCTGCGGGATACGGGCCGGAGGGCGAGGCGGTGCTGGACGCACTGCGCGGTGCGGCCCGCTCCGACCAGCGCACCGCGAGCCTCCCGGACGCGTTGCGGGAGGCCCGGCGGGGCATTGTGGCTGTGATGGAACGCAGCCGGGCCACCTCGACACCGGTGACGCAGCCCACCCCGCCCCCCGGCCGCTCCCGAGAGGTTCCGTCCCCGCGCGATCCCGGATCCGTGGACCTGACGACGGAGTCGAGCCACCCGCCCGTGCCGGAGGCGCACACCAAGCCGGCCGGCAGCCGCCCCGCGCGCCGGTCCGGTGGTGGACGCACGAGGTGTCCCGCGCGGTCGCCGAACTCCGCGCCGAGCTGGCCGAGCTGGCGGCTCGTGAGCCCGGCACCGTCGAGATCAGCTGGCGTGTGGTGGAGGACTGACGACCGATGAGCACGACGACCGGCACCAGCGCGGTGCGGTTGAACACCGCCACCGTGACCCAGTACCTGGCCTCGCAGTCGGGGCTGGCATCCGGCAAGCGCAAGGCCGTCCTGCTGCGCGCCGCCCCCGTCTGGGACGGGCCGCCCGAGCTGGTCTGGGGCGAGCGGCACGCGCGGGTGGCCACGGCTGTGTCGCCCCTGGGCGCGTACGAGCTGGTGCTGAACCATCTCGCGCCGGGGGCAGGCGGCCCCGAAGTGCTGGTGGTCCTGACCGACCGGGAGGAGTCCGAACTCGGCGCCGATCTGCTGCCCCGGGTGCACAAGCAGCGTGTCAACGCCGTGGACACCTGGGACGTGGTACGCGCGGCGTTCGGCGCGCAACGCACCGACGAGCGGCTGTTCGCGGAGAACTGGGCGGCCGAGGCGCTGCTGGACGCCACGCCACCGGGCGGCTGGCCCCAGCTGGCGGGGGGCCCGCTGCCACGCCCTGGCCTTGCTCGCGCTGCGGCGGCTCGGGGCGGGACCCTACGACCCCGACCGGGCGGACCAGCCCCCGGGCGGCGTCGTGGGCGGCGTCGAGCTGGATGTGAATACGCTGCTGCGCTGGTCGCTCTCCCCCGGCGGGCCCGACCGGTTCCTGGCCATGCGCGCTCCGGAGCGGGCCGGGCTGACCCGGTTCCTCGACGAGGAGGACCAAGCGGGGCTCGCCGGACGGGCACTGCTGGCCCTGGTCTTGGCCGAACACGGGTCGGACGCGGTGGCGTTCGGGCTGGTTGCGCGGCCCTGTGGGTGCATGCGGACGGCTCACCCGACCCCGAGAACTATCGGGCGCGCGGACGTGCCGAGCGCTGGTTCGGCGAGGAGCCGCCCGCGAACGGCGAGGCGCTGGACGTGCTGGTCCAGGCCCTCGGGCGGGCGAGCGAGGAGTTCGTCGCCGCGCTCCTGGCGGCCCGGCATTCGGGTTCCGGCGAGAATGCGGCCCTGGCCGAGCGGCTGTTCGCCACCGTGCTGGATCGTGCCGCGTCGCTGACCCGGCAATTCGGTGCCGAAAGGGCGGCCGCCACCAGTCCGGTGCTCAGGGCCGGGCTCGAGGCCGCGTTCGCGACAGCCGGGCGGGCGCTGGCCGACGGGGACGCCGCGCGGGCAGCCGGGGCCGTACGGGAACTGGAACGGCACCGGCTGGCGACCGGCCAGGACGAGAGCGTCCGTATCGAACGGGCGAGAATGGCCCAGCGCCTCACCCAGTGGCTGGCAACCGAGCCCGGCCCCGCATCGGAGTCGGTCGGCGGAGCTGTCGACCGGCATCTGACGGAAACCGGCTGGGTCGACCTGGCCATGGAGCACGTCGCGGCAGGCGGTGACCGGAGCCCGAACTGGCAGCCGCCTACGACCGGTTGTGCACGGCGGTCCGCGCGCGGCGGCGGGAGGTCGACCGGTACTTCGCACGCACGCTGGCGACCCGGCCCCCGTCGGACACCGGCGCCGGGACGATGCTGACCGTCGAATCGTTCCTGGCCCGGGTGGTCGGGCCCGTCGTCAAGGCAGGCGACCACCGGGTCCTGCTCATCGTTCTGGACGGGATGAGCGCGGCGGTCGCCGCCAAGCTGGGTGAGGAACTGCGCCGGGACTGGGCCGAGTACGACCCGCTGCCCGGTGCGAAGGACACCCCGCGCCGACGGGGCATGGCGGCTGCACTGCCCACCGTCACTGCCGTATGCCGCCCCTCGCTCTTCGCCGGGAAGCTGATGACCGGCTCTCAGTGGGACGAGCAGTCGCTCTTCGGCAGGCATTCCTTCTGGACCCTGCTTCAGGCCGCAGCACTGCTCCGGCTGTGGGGGCGCGGCTGGGTGGAGGCGGTGATCGCCCCGCCCGAGCCCCGGCACCTGGTCGCCCAGCAGCTTCTCGGCCTGGCCCTTCAACAGCACAAGCTGGGTGACCGGTTGTGGCACGGCGAGTGGAACGGGCTCGCCCCCTTCGACCGCTCGGCGGAGCCGATTCTGCGGCATCTGGTCGGTGAGGGCTTTCTGAACAACGACGGCGGGCTGCTGTTCATCGGCCCGGAAGCCGAGAAGCGGTTCGGGCACCGGCACTTCATCGAGCTGACCGCATCCTTCACGGTGCCGCCGCAGTTCACCGTCCTGTCCGGGCGCACCGAGATCGGGCGAATCGATCCATCGGTGCTCACCGAGGAGCGGCCCGGGCCTCGGCGCCTGCTGCTGGGTGGGCGCAGCTGGCAGGTGACGTTCATCGACTGGGCCCGCAAGCGCGCGTTCGTCGAACCGGTAGAAGGCGGAGGCATCGCCAAGTGGGCCGGCGGCGGCATCGCCGGGCTGTCGTACGAGTTGACGCGGGCCATGCGTGAGGTGTTGCTCGGCGCTGACCCACCGGTGTCACTCACCCGGCGCGCGGAGGCATGCCTTCTCGAATGGCGGGAGAAGGCGGCACCGGACATCGTGCACCCGGCGGGATCGCTGCTGGTCCGGGTGGGAGACGAAGTGCGTTGGTGGACCTGGGCCGGCTACCGCGCGAACGCGACACTGGCGGCGACACTGGCGGCAATCGCCGATCCCGTGCAGCGGCCCACCGACTGCTGGGTGCGGCTGCGCGAGGACCTGACGCCCGAGATGTGGCGCGCGGCCCGCGCCGACGCCGGTGAGTCGCTGGTCCTGCCAGACGTCGACCGACGCGCGGTGCGAGGTCTGAAGTTCTCCGTCGCGCTCCGGAACGGCTCGCGGTGGCCACGGTCGCAACCCGGCTCGCGGACTTCACCGGCGCATCCGCCGCCCTGGCCGAACCCGTGCGACTCCACATCAGGCGGCGTTGACCGACGGGCGGCGGAATCAGGCGCCGTACTTGGCTGGTCCCGAGGCCTGGGCGGTGTCCACATCCCGCGCACACACCCTGGTAGATGAGGTGCCACCGCGGTAGACGGTGACGACTGCTGCGAGGCCAACGGCCAGGCCGAGAGCGGTCTGAGCACCGAACGGTTCACCGAACATGAGGGCTCCCCAGAGTGCCGTGACTGGGGCCATGAGGAACATGAGCGTGTTGACCTTGGTGACTCCTGAGCGCCTCAGGATGAGCCAGTACAGCCCGTACCCGCCGAAGGTGGACAGGGCTACGAGCCAGGTTATTGCAGCCCAGAACGAGAGCTCAGCGGGCGGCTTCGCGGCTCCGGCGCTCACGGCGAGTGCGGTGAAGATGGCGGCACTGACGGCGCAGTGGACGGTCATCGACACCGCGGGGGCAACCTGCGTGCGGGAGCGGCCTTCGAGGATCGTGGCCGCTACCAGCGAAAGCATGCCGAGGAACGGTATGAGATAGGCCCACCAGACCACGCCGGTGCCGGCCACGGCATCGGCCATGGTGACGATGGCGACTCCGCCGACCCCCAGGCACAGGCCGAGCCACTGTTTACGCGAGACGTACTGACGCAACAGCGGTCCGGCAAGTGCTCCGGCGACGAGGGGCTGGACGCCGTCGATCAGGGCTGTGGTGCCGCTGGAGACCCCTAGTTGGATCGCGTAGTAGACGGTGAGCAGATAGCCGCTGTGCGACAACGCACCGATCATGGCCTGCCGGGCCACGTCCCGCACCGCGAGGCCCCGCCACGACGCCCTGGTGCCGACGGCGGCAATGACGATCAGGATGGCGGCCAGCGGCAGAAACCGCCACATCAGGATCGTGACCGCGGACGCACTGCCCGCACCGAGCTTGGCCCCGATGAACCCGGAACTCCAGCAGAGCACGAAGGCGACAGAGAGCAGGGAGTTCACGTCGCACACCCTTCCACTAAACAGATCGGTATACCCATCGGGATGCACTATACAGATCGGTATACTGATGAGATATGGACACCACGGAGAAACTGCGACGGAGCACGATGACGCCTGCCGCACTACGGGTCCTGGAGGCCGCTGCGAGGCTGTTCTACGAGCGCGGCATCCATGCCGTCGGGGTGGACCTCATCGCCGCCGAGGCCGGGGTGACGAAGAAGACCCTCTACGACCGGTTCGGCTCCAAGGAGCAGCTCGTCGTGGAGTACCTCGCGGATCGCGATGAACGCTGGCGGGCCTTCCTCGCCCAGTGCCTCGACGCCGCTCAGCCGACGCCGACGGCGCAGGTCCTTGCCGTCTTCGACGCTTCCCGTGAGTGGGCGGCGCAGAACAGTTCCAAGGGGTGCAGCATGGTCAACGCCCACGCCGAGATCAGCGATCCGTCCCACCCGGCGTACGCGATCATCACCCGGCAAAAAGAGTGGACGCTCGCTCTGTTCAACGACCTCGTCGCCGGCATCGCCCCGGACAGGGCCGACCAACTGGGCCGGACGCTCATGCTGCTTCACGAAGGAGCGCTCGTCGCTCACGGCCTGAGCATCTTCCCGGACCCCATCAGCCAGGCCCGCGAACAGGCGCAAGACCTCCTTGCCGCCGCCGGGGACGCCGCAGCGAAGCGGTGAGGCGATAACGAAGGATCGCTTCCGAGAGCGGGCGTTGACGGATAGGACCACGGGGCCTGGAGGACGTCGTCAAGCTGACGGCATACCTGACAGACCTGGCGGATCGCGCCGCGTGGACGCCACACCGATCCCGGTCCTGGCCCGCTCGGCCAGCGAGCGCAGCCAGACCGCCTCGGTGGAGATCACGGCGGGCCGGCACTACAGCGCGGGTTCGGACGAAGGGCCTGGCCGGACAGCGGCGATCACGCGCGATGGCTCCACAGCACCTCGCTGTCTTCGACGTCGCCGAGGGGATCAGTGCCGCCCCGTAGGACACGCACCCTTCGGCAGAGTACGAGGCCGGTGCCCGTCTCGGTCCGCAGGGCGAGGGCGATGTGGCGCGGCCCGGTACCCGACTGAGCCAGCGCCTCCAGTGCGGCACGCTCCCCCTCGGTGCCGAGACGCACCTGAGGCGCGACGTACCGGGTACCGAGCTGGACAGCGGCGACCCCCTCGAAGTGCAGGTCGATGCAGCGGGACTCATCGGCGTCGGGGGTGGCGCGGAGCAGCAGCTGTGAGTGGCCCACTCCGTAACGCCACATGCGGAAGGTGCGGGGCGACTGGAAGAGGACCTCGACGTCGGCATCGTCAGGCGAAGGGGTTTGCAACTGTTTGACCTCCTCGGTACCAAGTGATCCGATCCCAAGCGTGCGTCGCCTCGCGGGCTTGGTAGAGCTCCCAGTTCGTCAGCCCCTCGAAGCCGCTGGGGTCGACGCTCTGCCCTGCCCGCGCCGAGGCCACGGGATCGTCGATACCGTCGAGATTGAAGTGGATCCGCGCGTTCGACTCGGTTCCAAGATAGCCCTGAAGCTGCCGGTGCCATGATCCACTGCCAGGCCACTCGTGGTAGGTGAGCGCGCCGCGTTCCATGGCGAACTCGTCGAGCGCCATCGGATTCCCGTCCGCCTCCTGCAGTCCCAGAGCGATGTCCGTGCCGCAGTCGCCTTCGAGGCCGAGGGGGTCGGCCCAGGTGTGCGGGTTGTGGACATAGGCGCGATGGTTCGGTGCGGGGGTCAGCCCGAGGGGGTCAGGGCTGACGTAATGCCCAGTGTCGGGGTCGTAGTGGCGGTACCGGTTGTAGTGGAGACCGGTCTCCGGGTCATAGTACTGACCGGGAAAGCGCAGGGGGGTGTACGTGGTCGCGTCGGAGTTCCATGCCGTGCCGCCCCACAGGCTGGACCGGGAGCGCCACGCCAGGGCGCCGTCCTCGCCCACCAACTCGACCGGTGTGCCCACGAGATCGGTGACGACGGCGAAGAAGCGACTGTCGATCTCTTCCTGAGTCAGCGTGTCGACCCGGCGCTCGGTCTGGGCGATCGGGTGCAGCCCTCGGTGGTCCCAGGTGAGAGTGATGGGAGACGGCAGTTCCGTTGCCGCCGTGGTCTGTTCGACAAGGAGGTCGCCGTCCCACGCGAAGTGGGTCTCCTCGACCAGGGTGGCGTGATCCGCGCCGAGCCGCTGCTTCGCGGTGCGCCGGCCGAACGGGTCGTAGCGGTAGCGCCATACCGTGCCGTCTGGCGTCGTGACCTGCGTGAGCCGGTCCTCCGCATCCCATTCGTACCGCCAGATGTCAGGCTTCCGCGACAGCCGCACCCTGCGCTTGAGGACGATGCGGCCGGCAGCGTCGTACTCGTAGTGCACCCGACCCGCCCGTACGAGGCTCGCTCCGGCGTAAGCGCGATCTCCTTGCGCGTCGGCTCCGGGATTCCGCTCGGGCCATGCGGCGTGGGTCTGATTGCCCGCCGCATCGTAGGCGTAGCCCTCGGTCCAGCCGTGTGCCCGAACGGCGGTGACACGGCCCACCGCGTCCACGTCGAAGTGCCGAGGGCCGTTGATCCTGTCCTCGACGCCAGTGAGATAGCCGTCGGAGCGGTAGCTGTAGGCCCGCTCCTGAATGAGGGAGCCGCCGCCCCCCATGAGGGACTGTTCGACCAGACACCCCGACTCATCCCACGACTGGGCGAGGGAGAGTGCTCCGTCGTCGAGGACCCGGAGCGTCTCCCGGCCGTTCGCGTCGTGGGTGAAGTCGAACGTACGGCCCGCGGTGGTCATGGACGTACGGCGCCCGGCGGGATCGTAGGCATAGCCGGTCTCGGCCCCGACAGGGGTGATGCGCTGAAGACGCCGCCCGAGGGCGTCGTAGGTGAACGACATCACCCGTGACCCCACGGTCTCCGTGAGCGTCCTGCCCATGGCGTCCCGCGTGAACGCGACCGTCTCCTCTGGGCCCGCAGCCCTGAGGAGTCGTCCCACCGCGTCATGCTCGAAGACGGTGCGCCGGCCGTCGGCGTCCTTCGCGGTGATGTGCCCCAGCGCATCGTGCTCGTACGCGACGCGCTGCCCCAGCCCGTTGACCCTTGCCACGAGGCGACCCGCCGCGTCGTGTTCGTACGTCATACGGCGGCCGTCGAAGTCGGACTCGGCCACCAGCCGACCGGCCGCGTCGTATTCGTAGGTCCATGCGAGACCCTGCGCGCCGATCACCTTGGTGAGCCGCAGCGCCGCGTCGTGCTCGAATTCCTGGCGTGCGCCGTCCGGGCCCGTCTGGGAGGTGAGCAGGTCGAAGTGCGTGTACTCGTAATGGGTCTGCTGCCCCGCGGGGTTGGTGTGGAGGAGGCAGTTCCCCTCGTCGTCGTACGTCCAGGTCTCCTCGGCCCCCGACGGTTCGACTCTGCGGAGCGGTTTGCCCTCCACCGTCCACCACATCCGGGTGGTGGCGCCCTCGGCGTCGGTGAGGCTGATCAGCCGTCCGAAGGCGTCGCGCCGGGAGGTCACTCGGCTGCCGAGAGGGTCACGCACCTCAAGGGGAAGCCCGGCCGCGTCACAGAGGAACTCGGTGGCGTTGCCCTGCGGGTCCGTGATCGCCGTCAGGCGCCCGCCATCGTCGTACGAGAAGGCCGTCGTCACGTCCGACGGATCCGTCACATGTGTCCGGTTTCCGTGTGCGTCGAACCGCTGGCGGATCTCGGAACCGTCCGCGAGCCGCAGCAGGGTGAGCTGGCCGAGTGCGTTGTACTCCGCTTCGACCGTACGGCCGTCCGCCCGGGTGATGCGGATGGGCCGGCCCG
Source organism: Streptomyces sp. 8N616 (assembly GCF_052246385.1). NCBI lineage: Bacteria > Bacillati > Actinomycetota > Actinomycetes > Kitasatosporales > Streptomycetaceae > Streptomyces > Streptomyces sp. 8N616. Next base: position 276,330 of record NZ_JBQQBY010000003.1, read on the forward strand.
ACTCGTCGTTGCGGAGCGTGGTCGTATGACCAAGGGGGTCCGTCTGGCCGACGAGGTGGTGGTTCTCGTCATATGCGTACCTGGTGGTGTTTCCCAACGGATCGATCTCTGCCACGACTTGGAAGGCGCCGTCCACCACATGGCGGGTGGAGTGGCCGTCCGCGGTGGTCACGGTGGTGACGCGCATGTCGGGGTATTCCGCGAGCGCACCGTCGTAGTCGATCGTCAGCTGGAAATGGCCGCCGGCGCCGCCTTCCGCGATGCAGCGGTCCAGATCGTCGTACGCGTAGTCGTAGCGGCTGTCGTTACGGTCGACCCAAGCGGCCACGCGCGCGTGACCGTCATACTCGAAACGCAGTGGACGGCCCGACGAGTTGTGGACCTCGGTGAGATGGCCGTCCTCGTAGCCGTACCGCCGGATGACCAGGTCCGAGCCGTCCTCGGCCGCGTGTGCCAGAGCGAGCGCGGTGATCCGACCGTCTTCGGCGGTCAGTTTCAGCTCGTAGCCGGAGGAGTGCTTGATCGCTACAGGGGTGCCGTACTCGTCGTACTCGAACTCGATCGAGTGGCCGTTGCGGTCGTGGATTCGGGATATGACCGCCGTCCCGTCGACCGGCCTTAAGAATCGGCGGACCAGTCCGGTGAGGGGATTGACGACCTCGTAGCCACCGTCGTCAAGGCGGCGCAACGGCCAGCGTGCCCCGGCTTCCGGGACGACGGGCGCACCGGTCCCGACGGGATGGGGATACGAGAGAAGCTGACCGTCCTCCGCGACGAGGATGACGCCCTGGCCGTCGATCTCGAGATGCTGGTCCACGGTGGACGACCACGAAGGGCCGAACCACCAGCCCGCCCGGTACCCGGACTCGAATCGGCGTCCGAAGCCGAGAGGCAGGAGTCCTGGCAGCGTGATGTCCGTCTGAGGCAGAAACATCCTGCCTGTAGCCAGGTCCACCGGATCGGTGCCGCCCTTGCGGACCTTGCTCTTGAGGCGCCCGAAGGCGTCCTTGCCGCCGGCCACGGCATTGTCCAGCATGCCGCGTGCGCTCTTGCCCAGGCCGCGCACCGCCAGGCCCATGCCCTTCAGGCCGCCCTTGAGGCCCTTCATCGCCGCCATGCCGCCCTTGAGCCCCTTGGCCAGGCCGCCGAGGGTGGTCAGGCCCTTCATGCCGGGTATGCAGTCCAGGGCTGCGAAGGCGACGTCCCAGAGGCCAGCTTGGCCGTTAGCGTATTTGTGGAGGGTGTCGGCGAGGACGACGAGGGCGGCGATCAGGACGATCGCGCCGAGGATCGGCCCGCCGATGATCATGGCGATGATGCCGACGATCGCGACGACGACCTTGCAGATCGCGACGATGGTGTCCCAGTTGTCGGAGACCCAGTCGATGGCCTCTTCCCACCAACTGCGGTTCTGGATACCGGCGTCGGAGGCCTCTTCCAGCTTCTTCTTCGCCTTCGTCGCCGCATCCTCGCGCAGCTTCTTGGCATCCGCGGCCATCTTCTTGGCCGCGTCCAGGGCCGACTGCGCGCTGTCCACGGCCGTCTGCGCGGACTGCTGGGTGTCCTTGGCGTGCGTGGCGTTGCGGGTGGCCGCCCGGACCTCCTTCTCATCCGGCGGCGGGACGTCCTTCTTCTTGCCCGAGTCCTCGTACTCCTTGGCCTTCTTATTCGCCCGGTCCACCCAGTCGTTCGCCGACTCCAGGCGGGTGTTGGCGGTCGAGAGGTCGCGCCGGGCCTCCCGGCCCTTCTCCAGCGCGCGCCGGGAGTCGTCCTGCGCCTTCTCCAGCTCCGGCCAGTACGCCGCCAGGGCGTCCCCGGCCACGTCGTAGGACTTCTTGAGCTTCCGCAGATTCTTCGGAACGTCCTCGAACTCGGACGTGAAGGCGTCCGCGGACTTGCCCGCCCACCTCAGCAGCGCGTCATCCTCGGCCATGCCCTTGATCTGCCGCAGCGCATCCCCGACATCGTCGGCGAAGTCGTGCAACCGCCGCGCCAGTCCCTTGACCCGCTCCGGATCCCCCGGAACGGGATCCGACTCCAAGTCAAGGACATGCCAATCCGTCGGCCGATTCCCCACCCCGAGCAACCCCCGTTACCTCAAAGGCCAGACACTGCGCACGCAACGCTCGCGGGTACGAATCTATCCGCCGCGTAGCGCGAGGGGGAAGGCAGACCTCAACCAGCCTGGCCAAAGGCCAGTTCCTTGCGTCATGGGCCGCCGCGGTTTCCGGACTTAGCGCGTTCGGCAAGAAGTCGCGTACGGCGCAGGAACGCCAGGACGGCCCACTCCTTCCCTCATGCGTGCGCCAACTCCTGTACCGCGGGGTTCGTCACCACCCCTCACGGTGATGCGCCTGGGTCGCCGCCGGACACCGCCCCGAGACGGACGTCCGCGAGCACGTGTCCGTCCCCCGGTTGTGCAGGGAGCGTGCGATCGGTGTCGACCGGCCACTGCCCGGCACAGGATTTGGGCCGACTCCAACCGGAGCGGGCAACAGTCCATCAGTACTGCGCAGTGAGCTGCAGCTCCCAACCCTCCTCCAACATCCGGGCAACGGCACTGACCCTCACCAGCGCCTCGTCCGCCATATCGTCGTCGAAGGTCCATGCGCACGGTTCGTCGTGCTCGACACGATCTTCGTCGATGAGACGGTGCGCGAACGAGTTGCGCCGGTCCTTCAGCCATGCAACGTGCACGAAGAGCTCCGTCGCGTTGATCGCTGTTGGCCACCGCGTCGCCAGCTCGTTGGCCTTCCGCGAAGGCCGGCCCTGCGGAGGCGATCGTCTGTGGGCCGATCCAGCATCTGGTTCATCAGCGACTCGAGGGCGGCGAAACCGCCGTCTTCTGTCACGGTGCAGGCACACGTGATGCCCCGCATGCTGCAGGAGCTGCCCTGGCAGAGCCCGTCCTGGGCCCTGGCCTACCAGACGCTGCGCTCCCACATCGAAGGAGGCAATGGCCGCCTCAAGTCCGTCGACGCCGCCCTGACGCCCGAGAGAAGCGCCAGCCCCGTGGTCGCATCGCCCAGACCCTCCTGGCAGCGATCACGGTGATGGTCGAGAACATCATCGAACTCGAACGCTTTCGCAAGGCGAGCAAGGAGAGCGCCCGCACAGCCATCGACCTGCAGCCCGGCGAGACCCTCACGCCCCACCCGACGATCCCGAGGGCTACCGCGCCCGCCGGATCGGCCATAAGCCGCAGCCCGTGACCGGCCCTCAGGACCACAGCTGAAGATCGACAAGCTATGAGACCGCAGGCATCCGCCCCCGCGCCTGCGGTCCCGCGGGGCATGCGCGCATCTCCACCGCCGATCCCGGCCCACTGCCGCACGGGCGGCGTCCCAGCGGGCCGTTGGACTGACTTGCGTACTAACCAGGCCTGAAACGCCGAGATCCCGACCCGACGGCGACCGTCGGATCGGGATCTCGTGAACAGTTAGCGGGCGAACCCGCGAACGGCCCCTGCGGTGGACCTGAGGGGATTTGAACCCCTGACCCCCTCGATGCGAACGAGGTGCGCTACCGGACTGCGCTACAGGCCCTTGCAACGGGTGAAACCTTAGCACTCCGGCCGGAGTGCTTGGAAATCCGTTCCCCGGGGGGCGGGCCGGTGACCTGCCCCGGCGCCGCCCCCCTTTACCGCTCCCGTCACTCGTTGGCCGCGCGCGGCCGGTCCTGCTCTGCGTACTGGTCGAAGAGTGGGGTGCGGCCGCGCTCACGGGCACGGCGGCCCGGGGGGCGCCGGACCGCGGGGCCCAGGTCGGCCGGGGGCGCCGCCTCAGCAGCCGGCTGAGCGCTCGCGTTCGGATCGGCGGTGCTGGAGCGGGCCGAGCTCCAGGCGTCCGGTGCGTCGAGGTCCAGGCTGCCCGTGGCCCGCGGGGCGACGGGCGCGGTGACGTACGTGGGCAGGGGCACCGGCACCGGGTCCCAGCTGTCCCCCTCGGCCGCGCCGCGCCGCCGCTGCTGGTCCACCCACTCCGCGTGGTCGGTCTGCTCGACCAGCGCGCGCCTCCCCGCGGCGTGCGGGGAGGCGGGGCCTGGGCCGTCGGCGGCCGTGCCGTCGGAGCCGGGCGCCGCGGGGTCGCCGTCCGCGGCGGCGTCCCCCGCACCCTCCTGGGGGCGGGCGGACGGCCGCGGGCGGCGCTCGCGCAGCCGCTGAGCAGCGGCCTCCGCGCGGCGCTGGTCCATGGTGAAGGCGAAGCGGCGGCGCTCCTGGCGGCGCAGATGCGCGATGTACGTGCTGAGCAGGACGGCGGGAACGGCCGGAGCCCACAGGAAGGCGAGGCCGCCGACCGCGGCGACGACCGAGCCGAGGGTGAAGGCGAGGAACAGCACCATGGTGGTGCGCCGACGGCGGGCGAAGGCCTTGGAGCGCCGGGCGCGCTGGGCCGCGGACGGGGCGGGTCGCTGTGCCGGCCGGGGCGCCGCGCGCTCCGTGCGCCCCTGCGGTGCCTCATCGCGCCGATCGCGCCGCTGCGATGCCTCGTCGACCTCCGCGGAACGGCGCTGCGCGCCGGGTCCGGACGCGGAGACGGCGAAAGCCCGGACGTCGACCGAGTCGGTCTCGGCATCCGGGTCCGCGGCACTCCGCTCGGGTTCCCCTTCGTCGGAGTTGCGCTTCTCCAGGTCCTTGGCGTAACGGCGTTCCATTCCCGCCCGTCCGGCCAGCAGCCGGATGGCGGTGCTGAAGCGTTCCGTCGGACGGGCTTCATTGAGCTCGTCCTGCCTACGGAGCCACATCGGCACCAAGTAGGCGGCCCAGGCCCCGACGATGACTGCGTAGATGAGGCCACTGCTGCTCACGCCTCACACGGTAGAGGGGTTCGCGGGAGGCCATCCGCCAATTGGCGCGGTGTGTCGCACGATCTGGCTGATATCTCGAACCTTTTTTGTGATTGTTGAGATCAGCATCCTGCGAATCTGATCGCACCTGCCCCAATTTCGAACATGTATTTCATTTATGGGCTGTGTGGGGCCTCACCCTGTGCCAGCGCGAGACCAGGCCCTCGGGGACTTCCTCCGCCGTCAGCGCGTAGACGAGGTGGTCACGCCAGTCCCCGTCGATATGGAGGTAGCGCGGCCGCAGCCCTTCCTCCCGGAATCCGAGTTTTTCCACGACTCGGCGGCTCGGTCCGTTCTCCGGCCGGATGCACACTTCGATGCGGTGCAGCCCGACCGTACGGAAGCAATGGTCGACCGCGAGTGCGACGGCCGTCGGCATAACTCCGCGGCCCGCCACCGCCTCGTCGACCCAGTAACCGATGTGGCCCGAGCACATCGAGCCCCAGGTGATCCCGGCGACCGTCAGCTGCCCGACCAGCTGTCCCCGGTATTCGATGACGAACGGCAGCATCCGGCCCGCGTGCGCCTCGGCGCGCAGGTGGCGCACCATCTGCCGGTACGAGGGGCGGTGGGCGACGGGGCTGCCGGGGGCGGGCGGCGGGATGGTCGCCTCCCAGGGCCGCAGCCAGTCGCGGTTGCGCCGGTTGACCTCGCGCCAGGTGCGCTGGTCGCGCAGCTTTATGGGACGGAGGGCGACATCGCCGTCCGCCAGAACCACGGGCCAGGGGACGTTCAGCTTCAGCTCCCCGCGGGTCTGGGGTGGTCGCCGCCGCGGATCTGGTCGACGGCGTGGACGAGCAGGCGCTCCAGGACGGCCAGGCCGTCCCGGACGCCACCGGTGGAACCCGGGAGGTTGATGATCAGGGTAGTCCCGGCGACGCCTGCGAGCCCGCGGGAGAGCGCGGCGGTGGGCACCTTGGCCAGGCCGGCGGCGCGGATCGCCTCGGGGATGCCGGGGATCTCGTAGTCGAGCACCCGGCGGACCATCTCGGGGGTGCGGTCGGTGGGCGAGATGCCGGTGCCTCCGGTGGTGAGCACGACGTCGTACGAGGCGGCGACGGCCTCGCGCAGCACGGCCTCGACGGGCTCGCCGTCCGGGACGACGCGCGGCCCGTCGACCTCGAAGCCCATGGCGGTCAGGCCCTCGACGAGGAGGGGGCCGCCCTTGTCGGCGTAGACGCCGGCTGCGGCCCGGTTGGAGACGGTGACGGCGAGGGCGCGGTAGCGGCTCATGCCTGGCCCTGCTCTTCGGAACCGCCCGCCCCTGCTCCAGGCTCCTCGGAACCGCCCGGCTCTGCTCCGGACCCTTCGGAGCCGCCCTGCTCCCCTCGGGAAGACCGCTGCCAACTGCCGGACTTCCCCCCGGTCTTCTCCTCGACCCGGACATCCGTGATGACCGCGGACTTGTCCACGGCCTTCACCATGTCGATCACGGTGAGGGCGGCGACGGTGACCGCGGTGAGGGCCTCCATCTCCACGCCCGTCCGGTCCGTGGTCTTCACGGTGGCCGTGATCTCGACCGCGTCATCGGCCACCGCGAGGTCCACCTTCACGCCGGAGACGGCGAGCGGGTGGCACAGCGGGATCAGGTCCGGTGTCCGCTTGGCTCCCATGATCCCGGCGATACGGGCGGTGGCGAGGGCGTCGCCTTTGGGCACGCCCTCCCCGCGCAGCAGCTCCACGACGCGGGGCGAGACCAGCACACGGCCGGAGGCCCGGGCGGTGCGCGCGGTGACGTCCTTCCCGGAGACGTCGACCATACGGGCCGCGCCCGCGTCGTCGAGGTGCGTGAGGTGCTGCTTGCCGCTGCTCATCGTTCTCCTGGTCCGGTCCCTGTGGGCAGACACCGTACCGGCAGCGGCCGCCGATCAGTCGAGGAGGACCACGGCGACCTCGGCGCCCGGCTCCACGGACGTGGTCTCCTCGTCCACGATGATCAGTGCGTTGGCATGGGCGAGGGCTTTCACCAGGTGGGAGCCCGCGCCGCCGACGGGAGTGACCACCCCGTCCGCGTACCGCCCCCGCAGGAACTGGCGCTTCCCCTTCGGGGAGGACCGGATCCCCTGGGGGCACACCGCCCGGACCGTCTCGCGCTCGACCGGATCGAGCCCCATGAGGCTGCGGATCGCGGGTCGTACGAAGAGCTCGAAGGAGACGTAGGAGCTGACGGGGTTGCCGGGCAGGGCCAGCAGCGGGGTGCGGTCGCGGCCGATGCGGCCGAAGCCCTGGGGCTTGCCGGGCTGCATGGCGAGCTTGCGGAACTCGACCCGGCCGCCCGCGCCCGCGGCCGGGGAGCCGTCTTCCCCGGCCACCTCGAACTGGGAGAGCGCCTCCTTGACCACGTCGTACGCCCCGACGCTGACGCCGCCGCTGGTGACGATGATGTCGGCGCGGATCAGCTGGTCCTCGATGGTGGAGCGGAGGGTGGCGGCGTCGTCGGCGACGGCTCCGACGCGGTAGGCGATGGCCCCGGCGTCGCGGGCGGCGGCGGTGAGCGCGAAGCTGTTGGAGTCGTAGATCCGGCCGGTGGTCAACACCTCGCCCGGCTGGGCGAGTTCGCTGCCGGTCGACACGACCACGACCCGCGGCCGCGGCCGGACCCTGACCGAGCCCCGGCCGATGGCGGCGAGCAGGCCGATCTGCGAGGGTCCGAGGACCGTACCGGCGGTGAGGGCCAGCTCTCCGACGGTGACGTCCGAGCCGCGGGCGCGGATGTGCGCCCCAGCCTCGGCGGCGCGGTGGACCCGGACCTCGCCGCCTGAACCCTCGGGCGCCTGGGCCGCGGCCGGCATTCCGGCGGCCGGGCCGCCGCCCGTACCGCCGTCGGTCCACTCGACCGGCACGACCGCCTCGGCGCCGGGCGGGATCGGGGCGCCGGTCATGATGCGGGCGGCCTCGCCCGGCCCGACGACGGGCAGCTCGCCACAGCCGGCCGCGATGTCGCCGATGACGGTCAGGACGGCCGGGTACTCCTCGGACGCGCCGGTGACGTCGACCGTACGGACCGCGTAGCCGTCCATGGAGCTGTTGTCGAAGGGCGGCAGGGCGGTGGGGACGGTGACGTCCTCCACCAGGACGCACCCCTGGGCGTCGAGGAGTTGCAGCTCGATCGGCTCGAGCGGCCGGACGTGCCTAAGGATGTCCTGCAGATGCTCCGTCACGGTCCAGACGCGGTCGTCGTCCCGCGCCTCCTCCGCCGCACCGGGGTCCGGGCCCGTACGGGGTGCGTCCCCCAGCCCGTCCGGCGCGGCGGCCGGGTCAGCGGTGTTGCTCAATCGCTACATCTCCTCGGTGACATAACTGCGAAGCCAGGCCCGGAAGTCCGGCCCCAGGTCTTCACGTTCGCACGCGAGTCTGACAATGGCACGCAGATAGTCGCCACGGTCGCCGGTGTCATAGCGGCGGCCCTTGAAGACGACGCCGTGGACGGGGCCGCCGAGGGAGGGCGTCTCGGCGAGCGTGCGGAGCGCGTCGGTCAGCTGGATCTCGCCGCCGCGGCCCGGCTCGGTCTTGCGGAGCACCTCGAAGACGGCGGCGTCCAGCACGTAGCGCCCGATGATGGCGTAGTTGCTGGGCGCCTCCGACGGATCAGGCTTCTCCACGAGGTCGGTGACCTGGACGACGTCGTCTTCGCCGGTGGGCTGGACGGCGGCGCAGCCGTAGAGGTGGATCTGGGCGGGGTCGACCTCCATGAGGGCGACGACGCTGCCGCCGTGCTGCTCCTGCACGTCGATCATGCGGGCCAGGAGCGGGTCACGGGGGTCGATCAGGTCGTCGCCGAGGAGGACGGCGAAGGGCTGCTCGCCGACGTGCGGAGCGGCGCAGAGGACGGCGTGGCCCAGGCCCCTGGGGTCGCCCTGGCGGACGTAGTGGATGGTGGCGAGGTCGCTGGACTCCTGGACGCGGGCGAGGCGGGAGTCGTCGCCCTTGCGGCGCAGCACCTCTTCGAGCTCGTAGTTGCGGTCGAAATGGTCCTCGAGAGGCCGCTTGTTGCGGCCGGTGACCATCAGAACGTCGGGCAGACCGGCGGTGACGGCTTCCTCGACGACGTACTGGATCGCGGGCTTGTCGACCACTGGCAGCATTTCCTTGGGAGTGGCCTTGGTGGCCGGCAGGAAACGGGTGCCGAGTCCGGCGGCAGGGATGACAGCCTTGCTGATCCGGGAGCGCGATTCAGTCATGCGGAGAACCATAACCGGTACGTATGAGTGGAAGATGTGGTCCCGGTAAATACGTTCTCATACAGAGAGGTTTGTACCCACTGTGAATCGAAGCCAGGTTAGGAAAGCCGAGTTGCGGCGGGATCTCCTGGCGGTAAGAGCCGGGTTGACAGTGGATGACGTCTCGGGAACAGAGGCCGCTCTGGCCCGGCGGGCCCTGGAGCTTCCGGAGCTCGCGGGGGCCCGCACGGTCGGCGCGTACGTCTCGGTGGGCCGCGAGCCGGGGACGCGCGCGCTCCTCGACGCACTGCGCGCGCGTGGCGTACGGGTCCTGCTCCCGGTGCTGCTCGAGGACAACGACCTCGACTGGGGCGCGTACGAGGGCCGGGAGCGGCTCGTGGCCGCCCGGCGCGGGCTGCTGGAGCCGGACGGGCCACGGCTGGGGGCCGACGCGATCACAGCCGCGGACGCGGTGCTGCTGCCCGGACTCGCGGTGGACGAGCGGGGCATGCGGCTGGGCCGCGGCGGCGGCAGTTACGACCGCGTCCTGGCCCGGCTGGCCGCCGCCGGCGCGGACCCGGCCCTGGTGGTGCTGCTGTATGCGAACGAGGTGGTCGTCCAGGTTCCTGAGGAGCCGCACGACCACCCCGTGGACGCGGTGGTGACGCCCGACGGTGTCAGGCGCTTCCGGCACCGGGACTGAGCGCCGCCGCTACGGCGTCAGCGCCAGCGTGTCGGACGTGGCGTCCTCGACCTTCCGGCCGCTGAAGGCCCAGGGCAGCAGCTCGCCCTTGGCCCACTTGTCGGTCTGGTCGCTGTAGTGGTCGTTGTACGCGTGCCCTGACGCGCCGGTGAGGTTGATCCAGCGCGACTTGTCCAGATCCCCCAGGTTGACGATCATCCGCATCGACGGCACCCAGATCACCTCGTAGCCGCCCGCCGCGTTCCATCCGCTGGCGTTGACCGCCGCCTCGCCGCCGCCCAGGTTCCACGGCCCCCGGTTGAGGAGGTGCTGGACCATGCCGGGTCCGTCGGTGCCCAGCGTCTGGTTCTTCAGCGTCAGCTGGTGCAGACGGCCCCAGCTCCAGGTGTCGGCGTCCTTGCCCAGCTTGGCGGTGAGCTCCCAGCGGGCGTCGCTCATGGCGTGGGCGAGCAGCTCGTCACGGCTGCGGTCGCCGGGGTTGCGGACCGTGCCGGAGGTCTTCCACCAGTCGTTGTCCTCGTCCCTGAGGATCGACCTGATCACCTCGTACCAGCGGTCGCCGCCGTCCGGCTGGGCCTCGTCGGGGGCGCGCTCGCCGCACTCCCGCACCGTCCGCGCGTTGCCGTCCAGGTCCTCCAGCGGGCCCGAGTCGTCCGCCGGGCGCACGCGCAGGCACTGGCCCTCGACCCGCAGCTCCTTGGGCAACTTGTTGCCGAACGCCAGCTTCAGGGTGTTGCGCCAGACCGCGTTGAAGTAGGCGGCCGCGGCCGAGTCGGCGTCCTGGGTGTAGTCCCAGCCCTCCAGCAGCTTCTGCGCCTCACGGACGTACGGGTCCTTGACGTCGATCTTGAGCAGATAGGGCGTGAGCAGCTCGGCGATCTCGCTGCTGTTGTCCAGCTGCATGGTCTGCATGTCGTCCGTCGAGATCTTGCCGCCGTCCTTGATCTTCGACTGGATGAGATCGGTGATCCGCTGGCTCCGCGCACCGTAGCCCCAGTCCTCGGTCAGCAGGTAGGGGTAGGTGCTCTGGTCTATGACGGCCTGGTTCGCGGTCACGATGTAGCCGCGCGAGGGGTTGAACTCCCAGGGCAGCGCGGACTGCGGGACGTACCCCGTCCACTGGTAGCGGGAGTCCCAGCCGGGTGCCGGGTAGCGGCCGTCGGCCGGGTGACGGCCGTCGCCCTTGCCGCGGACCGGGATCAGGCCCGGCGCCTGGTAGCCGATGTTGCCCTCGGTGTCCGCGTAGACGAGGTTCTGGGAGGGGACGGCGAGTTCGCGGGCGGCCTTGCGGAAGCTCGTCCAGTCGGAGGCGGCGTTCAGTCCGAAGACCGCGTCCATGGACTTGCTCGGCGCGAGCCCGGTCCAGCGCAGCGATACGGCGTAGCCGCTGCCGCGGTCGGGCGCGGCGTCGCCGACCGGCGCCTGCCGTCCGACCTTGCTCAGCTCGCCGTTGCGGTCGGAGACGATGGGCCCGTTCCCGGTCGAGCGGACCGTGATCTCGCGCGGAGAGCCGTCCGCGACCTTGATCGTCTCCTTGCGGGTGGTGAACGGGACCTGCTTGTCGTCGGAGAGGTAGGTATCGCTGGTGACCTTCTCCAGGTAGAGGTCGGAGACGTCAGCGCCCAGGTTGGTGAAGCCCCAGGCGATGTCCTGGTTGTGGCCGATGACGACGCCCGGCATGCCGGAGAAGGTGTATCCCGCCACGTCGAAGCGGCAGGACTCGCTGACGCTGCGGCAGTGCAGCCCCATCTGGTACCAGAGCGAGGGCATCTGCGGCGCCAGGTGCGGGTCATTGGCCAGCAGCGGCTTGCCGGTGGCGGTGTGCTTGCCGGAGACGACCCAGGAGTTCGACCCGATGCCGTTGCCGTTGGGGCCGAGCAGCGCGGGGATGTCCTCCAGGGTCTTCGAGAGCGAGGACAGCTGGGTCCTGGTGCCCTGCGCGGCCACGCCTGCCGCGGTGTCCGCGTCCGCGCCGCTCTGCGAGCGGGTGGCGGTGCCCTTGGGGTCGAACGTCTTGGTGGCGCCGCTCACGGAGCCGGCGCCGACGATCGGCCGGTTGCGGTCGTACGGGTAGTCCGGGTAGAGGTCCTCGATCTGCTGCGGGGTGAGGCGGCTCGACATCAGCGAACGGTCGATCTCCTCCTGCATGTTGCCGCGCAGGTCCCAGGCCATGGCCTTGAGCCAGGCGACCGAGTCGACCGGGGTCCACTTCTCGGGGGTGTAGTCGTTGCTCAGGCCCAGCGCCGCGTACTCCACGGACAGGGCGGAGCCCCCGTGGTCCTTCAAGTAGGCGTTGACTCCCTCGGAGTACGCCTGGAGGTACTTCTTCGTGCGCGCCGAGAGCTTGGTGTCGTACTCCTGCTTGGCCACCCTGTGCCATCCCAGCGTCCGCAGGAAGGCATCGGACTCGACCTGCTCTTCCCCGAACATCTCGGACAGCCGGCCCGCGGTCATGTGGCGGCGGACGTCCATCTCCCAGAACCGGTCCTGTGCCTGGACGAAGCCCTGCGCGCGGAAGAGGTCCTCGTCGGAGTCCGCGTAGATCTGCGGGATGCCGTGGCCGTCCCGCTTGACCTCGACCGGTCCGGAGAGGCCCTTGAGCTTGAGCGAGCCGGTGGTCTCCGGGAAGGAGGCGCGCACGGTGCTGACGCTCCAGTACGTGCCGTAGCCGAAACCCGCCACGAGCAGCAGCACGACTGCGATCACGAGGAGGCGGGCACGTCGACCCTTCTTCTTGCCCGAGGGGCCGGTCTTGTTGGCGGGCATCGCTGTCCTTAGAGGGGCAGGGTGGACCTGGGAGTGCTGGAGCAACCATAGGCGCAGCGCCTGACCGGCCCGTACGGGGAGTCGGGCGCGACGATGGCCGGCGTCAAGAACCCGTAAAATATTAGGTAAGGCAATGAACTACCGGTCGGTGAGCAGGAACGTTCCGGCCATAACGTGAGAAAGGGTCCGGCCCCTGACTGTCCACCACCTGAACGAACTCCTGCTGGTCTGCTCGATCCTTCTGCTCGTCGCGGTGGCGGCGGTCCGGATCTCCTCGCGCAGCGGGCTGCCCAGCCTGCTCATCTATCTGGGGATCGGCGTCGCCATCGGCGAGGACGGCATCGGCATCGGCTTCGACAACGCCCAGTTGACCCAGGTGCTCGGTTATGCCGCGCTTGTGGTGATCCTGGCCGAGGGCGGCCTCGGGACCAAGTGGCGGGAGATCAAGCCGGCGCTGCCGCTTGCGGCGGTGCTGTCGACGGTGGGCGTCGCGGTGAGCGTGGGGATCACCGCGGCGGCGGGTCACTACCTCGTAGGTCTCGAGTGGCGGCAGGCGCTGATCATCGGCGCGGTGGTGTCCTCCACGGATGCGGCGGCGGTCTTCTCGGTGCTGCGGAAGGTGCCACTGCCCTCGCGGCTGACGGGCGCGCTGGAGGCCGAGTCGGGCTTCAACGACGCACCCGTGGTGATCCTGGTGGTCGCCTTCTCGACGGCAGGGCCGATCGACTCCTGGTACGCGCTCCTCGGCAAGATCGTCCTGGAGCTGGCGATCGGAGCCGCGGTCGGCCTCGCGGTGGGCTGGCTCGGCGCCTTCGGGCTCCGGCATGTGGCGCTGCCCGCCTCCGGCCTCTACCCGATCGCCGTGATGGCCATCGCGGTCGGTGCCTACGCGGGGGGCGCGCTCGCGCACGGCAGCGGATTCCTCGCCGTCTACATCGCGGCCCTGATCCTGGGCAATGCCAGGCTGCCCCACTGGCCCGCCACCCGGGGCTTCGCCGAAGGCATCGGCTGGATCGCCCAGATCGGCATGTTCGTCCTGCTGGGGCTGCTGGTCACGCCGCACGAGCTGGGCGACGACATCGTGCGGGCGGTCATCGTCGGCCTGGTGCTGACCGTGGTCGCGCGTCCGTTGTCGGTGGTGGTGAGCACGACGCCGTTCCGTACGCCCTGGCGGGAGCGGGCGCTGCTGTCCTGGGCCGGGCTGCGCGGGGCGGTGCCGATCGTGCTCGCGACGATCCCGATGGTGTACGAGGTGGACGCCAGTGAGGACATCTTCAACATCGTCTTCATGCTGGTGATCGTCTACACGCTGGTGCAGGGCCCGACGCTGCCCTGGGTCGCCAAGCGGCTGCGGCTGGGCAACGGCGAAGCTGCGGCGGACCTGGGGATCGAGTCGGCGCCGCTGGAGCGCCTCGGCGGACACCTGCTGTCGGTCTCCGTCCCGCAGAAGTCCCGGATGCACGGCGTGGAGGTCGGCGAGCTGCGGCTGCCCAGGGGGTCCGCGGTCACCCTGGTCGTACGGGAAGGAAAGAGCTTCGTACCGTCGCCGACGACCGTGCTGCGGCGCGGGGATGAGCTGCTCGTCGTGGCGACGGACCCGGTGCGGGACGCGGCGGAGAAACGGCTCCGGGCCGTGGCGGAGGGCGGCAAGCTGGCGGGCTGGCTGGGCCTCGGCGGCAACGGGGCGCGCTGAACGCGCGCGTGGGCGGGTCGTTGGGCCTGCACGCGCGTGTGGGCGGGTCCGCTTGGCGTGCACGCGCGCGTGCCGGGTCGCTGGCCTGCACGCGCGCGTGGCCGGCGGGGCGTCCACTTCCGTGGGGCGTTCACCGCGTCGCTGGTCAATCACAGGGGAGAGCGGGCTGCGGTCACGTAAATCACAGGGTCTTTGCCCATTTTCCCTGTACAATCAAGCAGCAACTGACGAACCCACTCTGCCTGACGCAGAGCTGGCGCGACCGCTCGGCGGCCGCGGTCCCCCTGCCACCTGCTCGGCGCGGACCCCGGTATCTACCCCGGTCCAGCGCGAGAGGACAGCTCTCGGCGCGCTCCGTGAGGACCCACGCGGGTGCGCTACCAGGCGGCAGAAAGGCAACGGCCGTGGCATCCGCGGTCACCACCGCATCTCCCGCTCGCGTGCAGCGTCCCGGATACGGACAGCTGCTGCGCACACCCGGCGCATGGACGTTCCTGCTGCCCGGTTTCGCCGCCCGGCAGCCCTTCGCGATGCTCACCATCAGCATCGTGCTGCTGGTCGGGCACACCACGGGCTCGTACGGCGCCGCTGGCGCGGTCGCGGCCGTCACCGGCGTCTCCATGGCCCTGTGCGCTCCGCAGAGCGGGAAGCTCGCCGACCGCTTCGGGCAGAGCGCGGTCCTGGTGCCCGGCGTGCTGATCCACGCGGCGTCCGGAGCCCTGCTCACGGCGCTCGTGCTGGCGCACGCGCCCCTGTGGGCGCTGTTCGCCGCCGCAGTGCCGACCGGCGCCTCCGTCCCGCAGATCGGCCCCATGGTGCGGACCCGCTGGGCGGCCATGCTGGACCGCACCCCGCTCATGGCGACCGCGGCCGCCTTCGAGTCCGTCACGGACGAGCTGACGTTCGTCGTCGGGCCGGTCCTCGCGACCGCGCTGTGCACCGGGGTCCACCCGGCGTCCGGCCTGGTCGTGGAGGCCGCGCTGACCCTGGCGGGCGGCCTGCTGTTCGCGGCCCAGCGCCGCACCGCACCGCCCGCGAACCGGCTTGCGCGCCGAGGCGTGCGCGAGCCGCACACCTCCGCCCTCGCCGTGCCGGGCATACGCGTGCTGGCCGTGGCCTTCCTCGGGAGCGGCTCGGTCTTCGGCGGCATGCAGGTCTCGCTGACCGCCTTCACCCAGGAGATCGGGCAGCCGGGCATGAACGGCCTGCTGTACGGGATCTTCGCCGCAGGCAACATGCTCGCGGGTGTGGCCTGCGGCGCCATCGCCTGGCGCAGGTCGGCCCGGCGGCGGCTGCTGATCGCGTACGGCGCGCTGGCGCTGGCCTGCTCGGTTCTGTGGGCAGCGCACTCACCGCTGTTGCTCGGCGGACTCGGGCTGCTGGCAGGCCTGTGCATCGCCCCCGCGCTGATCACCGGCTACACGCTGGTGGAGGCCCTGGTCCCGCCGACCGCCCGTACGGAGGCCTTCACCTGGCTGACCGGCTCGGTCGCGCTGGGGCAGGCCGCAGCGGTGACGGCGGCCGGGCAGCTGGCGGACGGCTTCGGCGCGAGCGCCGGATTCACGGTGCCGCTGGCCGGGACGGCGCTGGCGCTGCTGACGGTGGTGGCGTTGCGCGGGCGACTCGTACCGCGGTCGGCAGGGCATCTCGGGGGTCCGGTCGCAGGGGGCGTCGCGGGGCGCGTCGCGGCGCCCGGGCCACGTGGGGTCGATCACCGTATGCCCGTTGCAGTGGACTGATCCCGAGGAATGCTGCACTATGGTGCGTCGTTAGCACTCATTGAGTGAGAGTGCCAGGAGGAGCAAGTGCCGACCTATCAGTACCAGTGCACCGAGTGCGGCGAGGGCCTCGAGGCGGTGCAGAAGTTCACCGACGAGGCGCTCACCGAGTGCCCCAGCTGCGAGGGGCGCCTGCGCAAGGTGTTCTCGGCGGTCGGTGTCGTCTTCAAGGGATCCGGCTTCTACCGGAACGACAGCCGGAGCTCGGCGTCCGGCTCGGCCGGCAGCGCGGCGAAGTCGTCGTCGGGGGCGTCCTCGGAGTCGAAGAGCGACAGCAACGGCTCGTCTGCCTCGTCGTCTTCGTCCTCCTCGTCTTCGTCGTCTTCGTCGTCGAGCGGCTCCTCCTCGTCTTCGTCTTCCCCGTCGTCGAGCAGCGCGGCCTGACGGGGATCATCCCGCTTACAGGCCGGGCGCAGACCGGCGGACACACACGCGCATCGGACCCCGTCGCCTCGAGTCGAGGCGACGGGGTCCGGCGCGTTCCCGGCCCCGCATAGAGTGGCCGCATGGTCGAGACGAGCAGCCCTCAGGCGGACATCGGAGTCATCGGCGGTTCGGGGTTCTACTCCTTCCTCGATGACGTGACCGAGATCGCGGTGGACACCCCGTACGGGCCGCCGAGCGACTCGCTGTTCCTGGGGGAGGTCGCGGGCCGCCGGGTCGCCTTCCTGCCCCGGCATGGCCGCAAGCACCACCTCCCGCCGCACCGCATCAACTACCGCGCCAACATGTGGGCGCTGTACTCGCTCGGGGTCCGGCAGGTGCTGGGGCCGTGCGCGGTAGGCGGTCTGCAGGCGGAGTACGGGCCGGGCACGCTGCTCGTACCGGACCAGCTGGTGGACCGTACGAAGGCGCGGACGCAGACCTTCTTCGACGGGGAGGCCCTGCCGGACGGGAAGGTGCCGAACGTCGTGCACGTGGCCTTCGCCGACCCGTACTGCCCGGTGGGGCGGGATGCAGCGGTGACCTCGGCGCGCGGGCGCGGCTGGGAGCCGGTGGACGGCGGGACGCTGGTGGTGATCGAGGGACCGCGCTTCTCGACCCGGGCGGAGTCGCGCTGGCACGCGGCGCAGGGCTGGTCGGTCGTCGGCATGACGGGGCACCCGGAGGCGGTGCTCGCCCGCGAACTGGGTCTCTGCTACTCGTCGTTGACGCTGGTCACGGACCTGGACGCGGGAGCGGAGACCGGCGAGGGCGTCTCCATGGAGGAAGTTCTGCAGGTGTTCGGGAAGAACGTGGCGCGGCTGCGGACGGTGCTCTTCGACGCGGTAGCGGGACTCCCGGACTCGGCGGACCGCGACTGCCTGTGCGCGAGGGCGCTGGACGGGCTGGACACCGGGCTGGATCTGCCGTAGCTGCCATGGCTGCGGTGCAGGAGCGGGCGGGGGCGCTTGCTGCGGTAGCAGGTGGGAGGCTTGCTGCGCGTGGGGGTGACGGACTTGTCCACAACCGGGGAGTAGTCCACAGGCCTCAGCGGGGCCGGGCGAAGCCGTGCATCGTGATGAGCGGAAACGGGAGCAGACCGCTCTCGCATCTCCGCACTCCGGCTTCAGCTCTTCACGACAGGTGGTGTCGTCATGTCCCGCGTGCCCCGCCCTTCCCCCACCGTCGGCCACACCGGCGACGCTCTCCCCGCTCCCCCGCCGCGCGAGGTCCCTCTCTTCGGCCCGTTGCGCCCGGGCAGCGCCCGCTACCGCCTGCTGAGAACCGTCCGCCGACGCCGACGCGCGATGGCGGCCGCCCTCGCCGTCACCGCAGCGGCCCTCGCCGCTGCGGCTGCCACTCCCGGCGGAGGCGATTGGACAGCCCTCTCCCACCCTGCCGTACATTGCGGAGCCGTCTGTTCCATTCATCGTGCGCGCAGAGAGAGGCTCCGGGGTGAGCGAGGAGAGCAAGGGCGTCCTGCACGGCTTCAAGCAGTTCCTGATGCGCGGGAACGTGATAGACCTCGCGGTCGCCGTGGTGATCGGCGCGGCGTTCACGAACATCGTGAACAGCGTGGTGAAGGGCGTCATCAACCCGGTCGTGGGCGCCTTCGGTTCGAAGAACCTCGACCGTTACACGCTGTGTCTCAGCGACCGGTGCCTGAAGAACGACGCGGGCGAAGTCACCGAAGGCCTCTACTTCCTCTGGGGCTCGGTCGTCAGCGCCACGATCACGTTCCTGATCACGGCGGCGGTCGTCTACTTCCTCATGATCCTGCCCATGAACCGCTACAGGGAACGGCAGGCGGCGAAGGCCGCCGCAGAGGACGCCTCTGCCGAGGCGACCGAGATCGAGCTGCTGACCGAGATCCGCGATCTGCTGGCGGCTCAGCGGAACGGGACGGCGCCTGGACGCCTGCCGACGCAGAAGCAGCAGCCGTAGGCGTACGCGTACGGCTGTCGCTAGCGGTACGGCCGCCGGGAGCCGTACGGCCGCGGGCAGTCGTGCGGCAGGCGGCAGTCGTGCGGCCGCCGGAAGCCGTGGCCGGGGGGCGGCCGGGTCAGATGTGGTGCGGCGGTTTTTCGTCGAGGAAGCGTGCCAGGTCGGCGGCGCTGTCGCCGGCCGAGGGCCGCTCGCCCCAGCCTCGGTCCGTGTCGTCCGTGGACTGCCGGCCGAGGGGGTCGTCGAAGTCCAGCCTGGCGGCCGGGTCGGCGGGGCCGTCGGCGGACTCGGGCCGCTCGGGCGTCGGGGCTGTGCTCATTCGTCCAGGGTACGGCGGTGGCGCCGGCAGCCGTGTCAGCGGTCCTCCGGATCCAGCAGCCACAGCACGAGGACGACCGCGAACGACAGCCCGAGGAAGCCCGCGCACCACCAGGCGGTACGCGTGCTCCCCTCCATCCACGCATCGACGGCAACGGTCAGTGCCCACATCTGCCCGACGACCACGGCCATGGCCAGGGCGAGCCGTCCCGACAGCTTGGAGGAGCGTCCGGGCTGCCGCTCGGCGTCCGAGCCCGGACCGGGGCCGCTGTGCCGAACCCGCGGGTCCGTCATGCCTCTTCGCTCCCCACCGGCGGAGCACCGGGGCAGCCGATCTCGCGGGCCGTCTCCGGGTAGTCCTTGAGCAGTTGGCGGCACAACCCTTCCTCGAGACTCTCGCCGGAGCGGGCGGTGCCGATCGCCCAGACGCTGCCGTCGAGGCGCTCGACGACCACCACCTTCGGCAGTCCGCGCGGGGGCGGCCCAGCGGCGACCTCGCCGGTGAGGATGTCGAAGACCCCCTCGTGGCACGGGCAGTACAACTCGCCTTCGCTGCCCCGGTTCTCGCGCCACAGCACCGCGCACGCCATGTGGGTGCAGACCGCGGAGTAGCCGACGAGGGAGCCGTCGGAGAGGCGTACCGCGACGGCCCGGTCCTCGGCGCCCGGATACCGGAAGGCCACGGCCTCGCCGACCGCAAGCCGGGCGGCGATGCGCTTGGGCCCCGGAGAGCCTTCGGAGTCGCCCTCGCGGTGCAGCATGCCGCCGGCGACGCCGGCTCCGCCGAGGGCGAGGCCGCCGGAGACGACGGTCACGATGCGCAGATAGTCGCGGCGGGTGGTGAGGGAGCCCGCGCCGGTCCTGCCGGGACCGGCGGGCGGGGCGGCCCGCCGGTCCGCTTCCTCCGTCACGCTCATCGCACGTCCACTCCGTTCACCTCGACGACCGGCAGCCCGCCGGGCACGGGCCACTGCACCTTGTCCGCGGGGACGACCGTCGCCACGCCGGTCTTCACCACCGCGTCGCCGAAGGCGAAGGAGTCGGCGACCTGGACTCCGGGCCGCTCGGCCCGCAGCTCCTCGAGCGTTCCATAGAACAGCGCACCCGTCGGGCAGACGGCGGCGCACAGAGGGGCCAGGTCCTGGGTCGTTCGGTCGTGGCAGAGGTCGCACTTCATGGCGAGCCTTGTCCGGAGATCGATCTCCGTGGCGCCGAACGGGCAGGCGTTCACGCAGTTCGAGCAGCCGATGCAGCGCGTGGCGTCGGCCTGCCGCACGACACCGTCCGGGGTAACGCGGATCGCGTCGGCCGGGCACACCTGGGCGCACGGCGCGACCGGGTCCTCGCAGTGCAGACACAGAGTGGGAAGGGAGGCGGCGCTGTGACCCTCGTCGGGGTGGTCGACATGGATGAGCGACGTACCGCGGTGCGAGTCGCACTGGCGGCAGGCGGAGACGCAGGCCTGGCAGCCGGTGCAGCGGCCGGGGTCGATGAAGATCGTCCTGCCCATCATCGGTGGCTCAGCTTCCCTCGGCGGTGGAGGGGTCCCGGGGCGCGGCGGGCGCTTGGGCGGGCCGGGCGGCGCGGGGCGCGGCGGGCACGGCAGGCGGGGCAGGCACGTGGTCGGGGGCTTCGGCGGCTTCGATCCGGCACGCGCATACCTTGTACGCGGGGACCTGGGAGCGCGGATCCAGTGCGTCGGCCGTCAGGACGTTCGCCGCCGCCGGGAACGGCCAGTGGTACGGCACGAACACGGTGTCGGGGCGGATGGCCTCTGTGGCCACGGCGGGCAGTACGGCCGCCCCGCGGCGGGTGACGACCCGTACCGGATCGCCTGTGCGCCAGCCGTGCGAGGGGTGCACCTCCACCCAGGGGGCCGGGGCCTGTTCGGACGGCCCGGCGAGCCGCCGGGTCTGGTTGCCCGAGAGGAAGTGCGAGACCGTACGGCCCGTGGTGAGCGACAGCGGGTAGGCCTCGTCGTACGGGTCGACGGGCTCGTGCCACTCAACGGGTTGCAGATGGAACCTGCCGTCCGGGTGGTAGGTGCGGCCGTCCTCGAAGAGGCGCGGGGTGCCGGGGTGGTCGGTGGAGGGGCAGGGCCAGGCGATTCCGCCGGTCTCCGCCAGCCGCTCGTACGTGATGCCCGAGCAGTCGACCGCCGTGCCCGCCGAGGCGGCGCGCAGCTCGTCGAAGAGCTCGAGGGATCCGGCGAAGGCGAACTTGTCGCCCGAGCCGAGCCGGAGCGCCAGCTGGCACAGCACCCAGGTGTCGGTGCGTACCCCGGGGGGCGGCTCCTGCGCCTTGTTGTGCTTGACCACCCGGGCCTCGGCGTTGGCCATGACGCCCTCGTCCTCCGCCCAGCTGGTGACGGGCAGGACCACATGGGCATTCGTGGCGGTCTCGGAGAGGAAGACATCGCACTGGACGTGGAAGTCGAGGGCCTCGTAGCCGTCCTTGACGGCCGCGTAATGGGGGAGGGAGACGAAGGGGTTGTTGCACACACCGAGAAGCCCGCGGATCTCTCCGCGGCTCATCTGCCGGACCATTTCGGTCATCGAGGTGCCTGCTTCGGGTAGTTGGGACTCCTCGATGCCCCAGATGCGGGCCATCTCGCGGCGGTGCTCCGGGTCGGTGATGGACCGGCCGCCGGGCAGCGTGTCCGCGCTCTGGCCGTGCTCCCGCCCGCCCTGGCCGTTGCCCTGCCCGGCGAGGGTGCCGTACCCGGCGCCGGGGCGGCCGATGTTGCCGGTGGCGACGCAGAGGTTGATGACGGACAGGCAGTTCCCGACGCCCTGGGTGTGCTGCTCGATGCCGCGCGCATGCCAGGCCATGGCGTTGCGGGCCCGCCCGAAGATCCTGCCGGCCTGTTCCACCTGCGCGACGGGGATACCGCAGATCGCGGCCGCCCGCTCCGGCGGGTACGCCTCCACGGTCTGCCTCACCTCCTCCCAGCCGGTGGTGTGCCCGGCGAGGAGGGCCCGGTCGGTGAGCCCGTCGCGTACGACGACGTGCAGCAGGGCGTTGAAGAAGGCCGAGTCGGTTCCGGGACGGAGGGCGACATGAAGGTCGGCGGTACGGGCGATGGCCGTTTCGCGCGGGTCGACGACGATCAGGCTCGCGCCGCGGTCCCGTGCGCCCCACACGTACTGCGTGAGGACGGGGAAGCACTCGCCGAGATTCGAGCCCGCGAGGAGCAGACAGTCGGAGAGGAGGATGTCGGAGAAGGGGTTCGCGGCCCGGTCGATGCCGAAGGCCAGTTTGTTGGCCGCGGCGGCACCGGCCGTGCCGAGCCTGCCGTTGCCGTCCAGGTGCCGGGTCTTCAGCGCGACCCGGGCGAACTTCCCGAGGAGATAGGTCCTTTCCGCATACAGGCTCGCGCCGCCGAGGACGCCGAAGGCGTCACGCCCGTAGGCCCCCTGGATGCGTCGCATTTCGGAGGCGGTGAAGTCCAGGGCCTCTTCCCAAGTGGCCCGGCGGAACGGGGCTTCCCGGGAGCTACGGATCAGCGGGGTGGTGAGCCGGTCGGGGTGGCTCAGCTGCTGGTAGGCGTCAATGCCCTTGGCGCACAGCCGTTTCCGGTTGATGTCGTGGTCGCGCGGCTCGGTGCCGAAGACCTTGCCGCGCCGGTCCACCCGCAGATACATCGCGCAGTGCACTCCACAGAAGCAGCAGTGGGTGGGCACGAGCGTCTCGCCGGTGCCGGGCGGTGTCACGTGAAGCCCTTCTTCACCTCGGTGAGGTATGCGCTGCCGCGCAGCAGCCGCTTGCAGCGCGGGCAGTACCCCGCGGCTTCTTCGAGGCGGAGGCCGAGGTCCCGCATGGTGGTTCGGAGACCGGCGGCCAAGGGGGCCGTGCCGACGGGCTCCTCGCAGCGGCGGCAGGCCACGACCTGCCCGGTCCGCCGGGCCGTGTCAGTCAGCAGCTGCACGCCGACCGCCGCAGGCCGCTGCACGACATGGAAGAACTTCCCGAACGGAAGGCAGCTGAGAGTGAAGACCACCGAGACCATATGGAGAACCGCCAGGAACCCGTAGCCGCCGCCGTTCAGGAAGAGCGACGAGAAGGTGAGCAGCAGCCCGGTCACCGCGATCACGATCAGCGCGAGCAGCGGCACCATGTCGTACGCGAAGCGCTGGCCCGTCGCCGAACCGCGGTCCCGCATGCGCCGCCACAGAAAGTACCCGGCGCCCGCGATGACCAGCACGGCGGCCAGGTCCAGGCCGCGGAACACCGCCCACCCGAGGAAGGCGAGCGAGTCGAAGCCGGCCGCCTTGAAGCCCCAGATGCGCAGCTCGTAGCCGGGGCCCGCCGCACCGGTTGCGGTGAAGGTGACCCATCCCCAAGTCAGCGGAAAGGTGATCAGTACGGCCAGCAGGCAGCCCCAGAGGACCAGTTGGTGCGCGATCCAGCGGGCGCGCGAGCGGGCGCCAGGAGGCGTCCGGAGGCCGAGGTGGGTGATGAGGGTACGGGACAGGGCCGCTGGCGCCGCGCGGATCGCGGCGGTGGAGAACAGGGCCCGGCGGCGCTGCCGGAGAAGGGCGCGGGAGGCGGGTGCCGAGAGCCGGAGCGCGCAGCGGTAGGCGACACCGAAGGCGAGGAAGACGGTCGCGACGGCGTACGGCAGCAGGGCGGCGTCGAAGGTCCGCAGGAAGCGGCTGCCGAACACGATGGCGAGCACGAGCAGAAGCGAGACGGCGGTGGCCACGGTCGTCGCCCGCAGGGCGGCGGCGGGCCGCGCCGCCGCTGCCGGGGGCGCGGCTGAGGGCTCGGACACACCGTCACCGTAACGGCTTATGCGGTGATGAGCCCGATATGCGGGGCGCGCGGGTGAGGGATGACAACGTGATGTCGTCGCCGTACTGCGCGCGGCCCCTGATCACGAGCGGGACATCGCGGTGGTGGCGGCCCCAGGCCGCGCGCGAGGCGATGCTCACGCACATGGGAAAGGGCGCGGCTGAGGAGGCCGGTCGGCTGGTCTCCAATTCCCTTGCAGCCAGGGTAAGTTGAACAGGCGAGGCGGGCTAGGGCGGGCGAAGGTGCGGATGGGGGAGCGGGATGGGCGCAGCACCGCAGGGTGAACAGGTCGAGATCGTACGGACGCGCGAGGAGCATCTGGAGCAGATCGCCCGGCTCGCCGAGTCGCGGACCCTGAGCGGGTCGGGCAGGCCTGGCGGGGCTGATGGCGCGGACGGGGCGGCGACGGTGGACGGCGGCTTTCTGGTCTCCGCATACACCGAGGCCGACTACCGTGCGCGGCTGGCGACCGCCGAGCACTTCTACGTGGCGGTCAAGGGCGGAGAGGTCCTCGCGTTCCTGCTCGCCTACAGCTCCGACCAGGTCGAGCCGGACGAGTGGCTGAACCGCCGGATCAAGACCACGCTCGGCAGCTTCCTCGTGATCAAGCAGATCTGCGTGGCACGGGACGCGGCGCGCCGCGGGATCGCTTCGATGCTCTACTACCACGTGCTGGAACAGTGGCAGAAGAGCCCAGTGATCGCGGCTGTGGTCGACGACCCGCCCAACCACGCGTCCTCGCGCTTCCACCACAAGCTCGGCTTCCAGGAGCTGACCCGGCTGACGCCGCCGGACGGCAGGCTGCGGGTGGTGTGGGTGTGGCGCAAACCGCGCGAGGCGATGCTTCAGGCCCAGTACGCGATCTCCGTGGACCTGTACAAGCATGAGGACAACACCAACTGGCAGAAGCTGAACAACTTCTTCTACATCACCGCGGGCCTCGCCGCCGCCACGGCGTTCTCGCTTGGCAAGGAGGGCGCGGGCGGCACTCTGGGAAAGGGCCTGGCCCTGATCATTTCGATCATCGGCTTCGGGGTGTCGGTCGCCTTCTCCCAGATGCTGCGCTTCGGCCGACGGTATCTGCTGGCCCGCAAGGCGGCGGTGACCGAGCTCGAGGAGCACATGGCCTGGCACGGCGGCCAGCGGATCGTGACCTGGCACGCCGGGGACCCCAGCAACAGCTATCTGAAGGTCTCGCCGACCGGAGCGATCATGACGCTCCTGCCGGGTCTGGTGGCGCTGTGCTGGCTCGCGGTCCTCGGCGTACTGATAGCCAATTGAGCGCCTGGCATTCGACTTTCGGGACTGGTTGGACGACGCGATGTCGGGCCGGTTCGGCCGGTCAGGCCGGTCAGGCCGGTCAGGCCGGTCAGGCCGGTCAGGCCGGTCAGGCCGGTCAGGCCGCGACCGGGACCTTGCGGTCGGCGTCCGCCCCGGTCGTCGCCTCCGCCGGCCCCGCCGGGCCCCCGTCCGCGGACACCGTCCCACGGGCGCCCTTGAGGAGGACGACGAGGCCCGTCGTGACCGCCGTACCGGCCGCGATCGCCACCAGGTAGAGCAGCGGCTGGCCGATCAGCGGGATGACGAAGACACCGCCGTGCGGGGCCCGAAGCGTGCAGCCGAAGACCATCGACAGGGCGCCGGTGACCGCGCCGCCCGCCATCGCGGAGGGGATGACGCGCAGCGGATCGGCCGCGGCGAACGGGATGGCACCCTCGGTGATGAAGGACGCGCCGAGCACCCAGGCCGCCTTGCCGTTCTCGCGCTCGGCCTTGGTGAACAGCCTGCCGCGGACGGTCGTGGCCAGCGCCATCGCCAGCGGAGGGACCATGCCCGCGGCCATCACCGCGGCCATGACCTTGAGGCTGCCCTCGTTGGGGTTGGCCAGGCCGCCGACGGCGAAGGTGTACGCGACCTTGTTGAGCGGGCCGCCGAGGTCGAAGCACATCATCAGGCCGAGGACGGCCCCGAGGATGATCGCGTTGGCGCCGGAGAGGCCGCCCAGCCAGTCGGTCAGGGCGGACTGGAGGGAGGCGACGGGCTTGCCGACCACCAGGAACATCAGGAAGCCGACGACGGCCGACGATATGAGCGGGATGACGACGACGGGCATGATGCCGCGCAACGGCGCCGGGACGCGCACCCGTTGGATCGCCATCACCACCGCACCCGCGATCAGACCGGCGATGAGGCCGCCGAGGAAACCGGCGTTGATGGTGAGGGCGATGGCGCCGCCGACGAAGCCGGGGACGAGGCCCGGTCGGTCCGCCATGCCGTACGCGATATAGCCGGCGAGAACCGGGACGAGGAACCCGAAGGCGACTCCGCCGATCTGGAAGAGGAGAGCGGCCCAGCTCGCGACCTCGGTCCAGACGAAGTGGTCGGCGACAGACTTCGCCTCGTTGATCTCGTAGCCGCCGATGGCGAACGCGAGCGCGATGAGGAGACCGCCCGCGGCGACGAACGGAACCATGTAACTGACGCCGGTCATCAGCCACTTGCGCAGCCGCGTGGCGTATCCGTCGCCGAGCTCACCGCCGCGGTCCATCGGCGCACCGGCCGCGACAGGTGCGGAGGCCTCGCCGCGCGCGGCCTTGTCCCTGGCCTCGGCGATGAGCTCGCCGGGCCGGTTGATCGCGGCCTTGACGCCGACGTCGACGGTCGGCTTGCCCGCGAACCGGGCCTTGTCCCGTACCTCCACGTCGTGCGCGAAGACCACGGCGTCGGCGGCGGCGATGACGGCGGGGTCCAGCCTGCCGAATCCGGCCGACCCCTGGGTCTCGACGGCGAGTTCAACGCCCTCGGACTCGGCCGCCTTCTGCAGGGACTCGGCGGCCATATAGGTGTGCGCGATCCCGGTGGGACAGGACGTCACAGCGACGATCTTGAACGGGGGCGGGGTGGGGGCCTCGTCCGCATCGGGGGCGGCCACCTCCTCAGCCGGAGCAGCTTCCTCGGCCGAAGCAGCTTCCTCGGCCGAAGCAGCTTCCTCGGCCGAAGTCGCCTCCCCAGCCGAGGCCGCCTCCTCAGCCGGGGGAACATCCTCTGCCGGAGGCACGTCCTCCGCCGGAGGCACGTCCTCACCGCGGACCAGGGCAGCGGCCCGCGCCGCGTCGCCCTCCGCCCGCAGGGCACCCGTGAACTCCCCGTCCATCAGCCGACGGGCGAGGCTCGACAGAATCGTCAGGTGGTCGTCGTCGGCACCGGCGGGGGCGGCTATCAGGAAGATCAGGTCCGCCGGGCCGTCCGGCGCCCCGAAGTCGATGCCCCGGCCGCTGCGGCCGAAGGCGAGGGTCGCCTCCGCGACGTGCGCACTGCGGCAGTGCGGAATGCCGATGCCTCCGTCGAGGCCAGTGGGCATCTGGGCTTCGCGGGCGGCCACGTCGGCGAGAAAGCCGTCGAGGTCGGTGACGCGGCCCGCACGGACCATGCGCTCGGCGAGCGACCGCGCGGCCGCTTCCTTCGTCTCGGCGGACAGGTCGAGGTCGACGAGATCCGCGGTGATCAGCTCACTCATCGCGTGGCTCCTTGCTCGCGACGCCACCCGAGGGGGCGGAGGGGAAGGGAAGAGTGGGGACGGGGAGTGCGGAGACGGGGAGTGCGGGGACGGGGAGTGCGGGGGCCGCAAACGTGGGGACAGCAAGCGTGGGGACGAGGCACACCCGTCGGGCGAACGGGACGGCAGTCATGGCGTCGGCTCCTCGAGTACGCGATCCAGGGGGATGTCCGAGGTCGTGGTGACCGATGACGGGGCGAGGTCGGCGGGGGTCGGCATGGCGCTTCCCGGCAGTTGGACCGCAGCCGAGCCGTGGGCCACCGCCGAGGCCAGCGCGGCCTCGCCGACGCCACCCGCCGCCAGGAAACCCGCGAGGGACGCGTCCCCCGCCCCGACATTGCTGCGGACCGCGGCCACCCGCGCGGTGCCGAAGCACGTGCCCAGGCCGTCGACCAGCAGCTGCCCGGCCGCCCCGAGGCTCGCGAGCACCGCCTGGGCGCCGCGGTCGCGCAGCTCCTCCGCCGCCTTGACCGCGTCACCGACGGTGGCGATCGGCCGCCCGACCGCCTCGGCCAGCTCCTCCGCATTCGGCTTCACGACATCCGGCCGCTCGCGCAGCGCGGCCATCAGCGCGGGCCCCGACGTGTCGAGGGCGATCCGGGTGCCCGCCCGGTGCGCGCGGGCCACCAGCTCCGCGTACCACTCGGGCGGAAGGCCACGCGGCAGGCTGCCGCAGCAGGCGATCCAGTCGGCGGCCGCGGACCTGTCCCATACGGCATCCAGCAGCGCCTCGGCCTCATCCGCCGACAGTTCGGGCCCGGCGGCGTTGACCTTGGTCAGCGTGCCGCCGGGCTCGACGAGTGTGACGTTGACCCGGGTCGAGCCGGCGACCGGCACCCCGGCGGCCTCGATGCCGTGCTCGCCGAGCAGCCGGGCGAGCAGCGCGCCCTCGGGCCCGCCGAGCGGGACGACCGCGACCGTACGGTGTCCGGCGGCGGCGACCGCGCGCGAGACGTTGACGCCCTTGCCGCCCGGGTCGACCCGGTCGGCCGTCGCGCGCAGCACCGTGCCCCGTTCGAGCGCGGGCAGCTCGTACGTCCGGTCGAGGCTCGGGTTCGGGGTGACGGTGAGGATCATGCGCGCACTACTTCCGTGCCCCGGCGCTCGATGGCGCGGGCGTCCTCGGGGCCGAGCCCGGTGTCGGTGACGAGCAGGTCGGCGTCGGAGAGATCGCCGAAGCGGGCGAAGTGCTCCTTGCCGAACTTCGACGAGTCGGCGAGCAGGACGACCCGGCGGGCGGCCGCGATGGCCGCCCGCTTGACCGCGGCCTCGGCGAGGTCGGGTGTGGTGAGGCCGCCGTCGACCGAGAAGCCGTTGGTGGCGATGAAGGCGACGTCCGCCTTGATCTCGCCGTACGCGCGCAGCGCCCATGCGTCGACGGCGGCGCGGGTGCGGTGCCTCACGCGGCCGCCGACGAGATGGAGGGAGATGCCCGGGTGGTCGGCGAGGCGGGCGGCGACGGGCAGCGCGTGGGTGACCACGGTCAGGGCGGATTCGAGCGGGAAGGCCGCGACGAGCCGGGCGGCCGTGGTGCCCGCGTCGACGATCACGCTGCCGTCGGCGGGCAGCTCCGCGAGCGCGGCGCGCGCGATGCGCTCCTTCTCGTCGGCGGCGACGGTGTCGCGCTCGGCGAGGTCGGGCTCGAAGTCGAGACGGCCTGCGGGGATGGCACCGCCGTGGACGCGGCGGAGCAGCCCGGCCCGGTCGAGGGCCTTCAGGTCGCGCCGAACGGTCTCGGCCGTGACCTGGAACTCCTCGGAGAGCGACAGCACGTCGACCCGGCCGCTCTCGCGTGCGAGGCGGAGGATCTCCTGCTGGCGCTCCGCTGCGTACATGTGGGTTTACATCCGTTCTATGCCCGAACCTGTGGCTCCGCCGCCAGATTACGGCGCCGATCGAGCAAAGTAAACAGATCCGGGCAAGGAATCGGGCAGAGCCGGGCACGCAACCGGCACGGGGAACCGGAACGCGACCGGGAACGGGAGCGGGACCGGGAACGGGAGCGGGACCGGCCCCGGAACCTGCCACCGGAATCGGAATCGGAACCGGAACCTGTCACCGGAACCGGCACCGGCACCGGCACCGAAAAGAGCCCCGGCGCCGGGGGGCTTGAGTTCTGGTGGTCGTTGCAACACCCCAGCTCAAGGGGTGCGATGGACTTCGAGATCCGGCAGGACCGGACGGTCGCGCAGGGGCGCAAGAGGCTGATCCGCGAGCGGGAGCAATACTTCCGCTTCGTGAGTCAG